>NZ_NPDD01000029.1 GCF_002272245.1 Bacillus sp. 7884-1
GATTATTCGAAGAAGCATTCCTTAGTGGAGCACAAATCAACAGTCCAATTTAACACAGCCTTTCTATTAAAATGGTATAATACATATGAAATGATGATTATGGGGGAGTTTAGGATGGTAAAGAAATCGAAACAAAAAAATCAATCTAAACCAAAAAAAGAAGAAGCAGCGGTAACGCTTAAAGATATGATCAATCCGGAATTAATCAAGCAGTTAAAAGAACAGCAAGACCAGCTCAAGGCAGCAGAAGAGCGTAAGAAAGAAGCAGAAGAGCAACGGAAAAGAGAAGAACGCCGTTTAAAAGAGAAAAATAAATCTTTCGAGGAGCTGCTCAACGAGAGCGGTATGAACTGGAAGGAATTTAAATAGGAGAGCCAATGGCCCTCCTATTTTTTTAACGATGTTCTTTATAAAGTGTTGTTTTAGATATTGTTTTTATCAAAGCTATTTCATCTTCTGTTAGAGACTGGCTATTAATAGCGTGGGCATTGGCTCTAACTTGTTCTGGACTGCTGGCACCGGCAATGACTGAGGCAACAGCAGGATGGGCCAAATTGTATTGAAGCGCTATTTCGGTAAATGAGCGGTCACCTGCCAGCTTGTCCTTTAGCGCAGGTAATACATTAAGAAGCTCTTCCTGACTATAGTCTTGATATCCTTTCTGTGATACCTTTTTGAACATTTTATCAGTTAGAAGTCCTTTTGCGAGAGGACCACGGGTTACTACACTAACTCCATGCTCGTGTAGAAATGGCAAAGTTTCTTCCTCAGCGCGTCGGTCCAAAATACTATATTGCATCATCACAGAAACAATGTGAGACTTCTGTACATACTCACGAATGACATTTGGGCGAATGGAGGAGAGTCCATAATAACGAATAAGTCCCTCCGCCTTTAATTCTTCAAAAGCCTCTATCACGTCATCAATTCGATCCTCAATTGTCCCGCCGTGCAGCTGGTAAAGGTCAATATAATCGGTGCCAAGTCGTTTCAAACTTTGTTTAACTGCTTCCTTTATATACGATTTGGATGGGTCCCAAGACCAGCCTGATTTATCAGATTTCCAACGGTTGCCAACCTTGGACGCAATAATTACGTTATCACGAACTTCCTTTAAAGCTGTCCCGACGATTTTTTCATTTTCACCAAAATCATATAAATCTGCAGTATCGAAATAATTGATTCCCTCATCCAATGCGGTTTCAATAACCTCTCTAGCTGCTTTCTCCTCGGTGCCAATCGACATACAGCCTAAACCTAATTCTGTTACCCATAAATCTGAGTTTCCCAGTTTTCTTTTTTTCAAAAATATCACCCCGTCCTTTTCTATAATTTTAATAAAGTCCGGGGAAGACTACAAACGTAAAAGGTTATTTAGGAGCGACTTTTTCTAGCCACTCGGCAACGGTAGGATACTCTTTATTGTATTCCTTTAGCTTTTGTACGACTTCCCATCCCTTACCAACTAGAATTATTCCCTTCTCATGCACGTACACCTTCATCCCATACCCCTCCAAATAATGTATGGTAAAATGTATGAGCAGAATATACAGAAATAGAACAGGAGTTGACCTAGATGGGTAATCTTAATGAAAAGACATTACATAGCGAAGAAATTTTTTCAGGTAAAGTCATTAGCCTTCACCTTCAGGATGTTGAGCTTCCAAATGGAAAACAGTCAAAAAGGGAGATAATTAAACACCCAGGTGCTGTCGCTATCTTGGCCATCACCGACGATAAAAAAATTGTTATGGTAGAGCAATTTCGAAAAGCACTTGAACGGACGATTGTTGAAATACCAGCAGGAAAGTTAGAAAAAGGCGAAGAACCTGCTCTTTGTGCCCGTCGGGAGTTAGAAGAAGAGACAGGGTATGAATGTGAAAGTCTGGAGCTGCTTCTCTCATTCTATACCTCACCTGGATTTGCAGATGAGATTGTTCATTTATATGTTGCCAAAGGATTAACAAAGAAAGAAAATGCGGCAACACTTGATGAAGATGAATTTGTGAACCTTGAGGAATTAACACTGGATGAAGCCATTCAATATATAAAGGAACAAAAAATTTATGATGCCAAAACCGCTTATGCCGTTCAATACATACAGCTGCAAGAGGCTTTAGTAAAAAAATGAAACGCTATTATGTAGATCTACATATTCATATCGGAAGAACCTGGTCGGGTAAACCTGTAAAAATAACAGGTGCGAAATCATTAACGTTTACTAATATCATCGAACATGCAAGGCATGAAAAAGGTATGAATATGATTGGAATTATTGACAGCCACTCACCTGAAGTAATCCTTGAAATGGAAAGCCTTGTTTCGAGTGGAGACATAATTGAACATCCAGATGGAGGCTTAGCATTCGGTGATTTAACGGTAATCCCCGGTTCCGAGTTAGAAATCTATGATGAACAATGCAATGGTCCGATACATGTGCTTGTGTTTTTTCCTACAATTTCTATTATGAGGGAGTTTTCTAATTGGCTGTCTGGGCATTTGAAAAATGTCCAGTTGAGTTCGCAGCGGATTTACGCATCAGGTCAAGATTTGCAAAAAAGGGTTAAAGAATTAGGCGGAATCTTTATTCCAGCACATGTGTTTACTCCTTTTAAAAGTCTATATGGTAAAGGTGTCAATAAATCCTTAACGGAAGTATTCGACCCAGACATGATTGATGGGATTGAGCTTGGATTAAGTTCTAATACGTTGATGGCAGATCAGATAAAAGAATTACACAACTATACCTTTGTGACCAATTCCGACGCTCATTCCTTAGCAAAAATTGCCCGCGAATATCAAGTAATATTGATGAAGGAAGCATCATTTAAAGAATTAGGAATGGCATTAAGGAAGGAGGACGGACGACATATCCTAGCGAATTACGGATTAGATCCGCTCCTTGGAAAATATCACAAAACTGTCTGTGCAGAATGTTTACATCCAGCTAGTGAGGAAGACCAAATATGTACTCAGTGTGGTAATAAAAAAATCATTAAAGGTGTAGCTGATCGAATTCTTGAATTAAAGACTGCTGAAAAGAGTCCAGAAGGGCGTCCTCCCTATGTCCATCAAGTCCCGCTAGATTTTATTCCGGGATTAGGACCAAAATTACTCGAAAAACTCGTCAATCATTTTGGTTCTGAAATGGCAATTTTGCATGAAGTTCCATATCAGGCGCTGACCGAAGTGGTTCCACCAAAGATTGCTGATCTCATCATGAAAGCAAGAGAAGGAAAAGTTACATTAGCAGCAGGCGGCGGAGGAAAATACGGAAAAATTGCAGACTAATATAATAATTTAATGAAAAAACCCGGCAGAATCACCAAATCTGCCGGGTTTTTTGATATTTACCGTTTCAAATTTTACTAAAAAATAAATATATCCGCGTTAATCGTTATATCTGCGATGAGCAACCCCCACTTCTTTTTAAATTTAAAATCTATTAATTTATCGTCATAGAAATACTAGAAAGGCATAAAATGTAATAACTGATTAGGAGAAATAGGAGGGACTGCAGATGAAGAAACGATTGTACCAGAACGATGCCGCTAGTTATTTCCGTGAGCATTCCTCAACTTTTTTATTTATTGTCATATTATTTTTAATGGGTGTCATCTTTGGGGCAATTGTTGTGAATAGCATGAGCATCACCCAAAAGGAAGATTTATTTTATTATTTATCACAATTTTTCAGTCAAATTCTAAATGGGAAAGTTACAGAAAATAATGATTTATTTGCTCAAAGTTTCCTTCATAATAGCAAGTTCATTGGACTCATTTGGATACTAGGAATTTCTATTATTGGACTGCCAGTGATACTCATTCTGTTATTTATTAAGGGTCTGGTGGTAGGTTTTACGGTTGGTTTTCTTGTTAGTCAATTGGGATTGAAGGGATTTTTACTTGCATTTGTATCCATTCTCCCACAAAATTTGATTATCATTCCCGTTTTCATTTTAATGGCTGCTTTATCGGTAATATTCTCATTGAGAATGATTAAAAAACAATTCTTTAAGACATCTGGACAACCAATCTTACCATTTTTCAAAAACTATATTCTCACCTTCATCGTTGCTGTAGTTCTTATATCTGCTGCCTCAGGAGTAGAGGCTTATGTATCACCATGGCTGATGAAAACAATGATGGGATCACTTGATTTATAAAAATTATTACTTAATATTAAATATAATCTGTTGTTTATAATAATTTTATTTTGACACCTCTTTCTCATCTGTTATAATGAGAATAGCAGCGGCGAGGGAGGGACTTCGGTATGGAAACAAGAATTGAGAGAATTAAAAAGCATTTGCATTCGTCAAGTTATAAGCTAACACCTCAACGTGAAGCAACCGTTCGGGTATTGTTAGAGCATGAAGAGGATCATTTAAGTGCAGAAGATGTATACCTCCTCGTTAAAGAAAAGTCGCCTGAAATAGGATTGGCAACTGTTTATCGTACACTTGAGCTATTAACTGAATTGAAAATCGTAGATAAAATTAACTTTGGTGATGGAGTTTCTCGTTATGACCTTCGCCAAGAAGGTGCAGCACATTTTCATCATCATCTTGTTTGTATTGAATGTGGAGCAGTTGATGAAATACAAGAAGACCTTCTTGAAGATGTGGAGGCCGTGGTGGAACGCAGATGGAATTTTAAGATAAAGGACCATCGTCTCACATTTCATGGCATTTGCTATCGGTGCCTAGATAAAGGAAAAGTGGAAGAAAAAGCCGAATAATAATCAAAAGTCCTTTTTAATGAAAAGGGCTTTTTTTCATTTCTTTTTCCCAGCTCTCATAAAATAAATTCGCCAAAATCCTGCCTTTAGGTATAAAAGGTGGACAAATTGGCATATCTTTTACTAGGCTGATTGTTTGGGGGAAGATAAATGTTCTCTTTTATTAAAGTAATACTACAAACCTTAAAGGTTTTTATCATATTCACCGGGTGCACGATACTCTTTTATTATGGTATTATGTGGGTAAATGAGGAGTACCAAAATTACCATCGCTATGATTCACCAGAAGGCTCTGCTTTAAAGGTTTCCACACTAAATAAGGATGAAAATTCATTCTGGCTGGATCGGCTGATTTTGTTTTACTTAAATGGGGAGTAGTATTCAATGGAAGATTATTTGAAAGATTTTATGCAGTTTTTACTGGTAGATAAAAGGGTGGCAAAGAATACGCTGCTATCATATGAACGAGACTTGAAAAACTATCTTCGCTACTTAAAAAACGTTGAAGCAGTTGACACTTTAAATCATGTACAAAGAGCTCATATAGTCCATTTCCTGAATTTCTTAAAGGAGCAAGGGAAATCTCCGAAAACCTTGGCTAGGCATGTGGCTTCCCTACGTGCTTTCCATCAATTTTTATTACGTACTCATGCTGCGAATCAAGACCCATCAATCCTAATCGAGATTCCTAAGTCAGAAAGGTCAATTCCAAAAGTTTTAAGTTTAGAGGAAGTAGAAAAACTTTTAGACATATCTAATGGACAAGGGCATTTTGCATTAAGGGACAAGGCAATGCTAGAGTTCCTTTATGCTACTGGTATTCGTGTTAGTGAACTTATTCAAATTGATGTAGAGCATGTTAATTTAACAATGGGCTTCGTCACTGTTATCGGAAAAAGTAATAAAGAGCGAATTATTCCAGTTGGAGGACCGGCAGCAGAAGCATTAAAACGGTACCTGGAGTATGGAAGACCAAATTTTCTACTGGAGAATCGTACGGAGGATTCATTATTCTTAAACCACCATGGAAAGCGACTATCTCGTCAAGGATTTTGGAAGATTTTAAAAAAACTTGCAAACGAAGCTGGCATTAAGAATGAGTTAACACCGCACACACTTCGTCATTCATTTGCGACACATCTTTTACAAAATGGTGCAGATTTAAAAGCAGTCCAAGAAATGCTCGGACATGCAGATATTTCTACTACTCAAATTTATACGCAGTTATCGAAGACAAGGTTAAAGGATGTCTATAGTAAATTTCATCCTAGAGCTTAATAGGATACTAGATTTAAAATGATTTTAAAAAATGTCGAAAAGCTGCCATATTTATGGACAGCTTTTTCTTGTAATTTTACTAGAGTTTAGTAAAATATAGAGGTCAGACTTCTGACTTTAAATTTTTGAAAGCGTAAATAATCCTATTTTAATAAGGGCAATCTATTTTTATTAATTAGCAAAGTTATTTTAGAAAAAGGAGGAAGACTTAAAATGGCGTTAAATACATATAAACGAATATTTTTAATTGTGATGGACTCTGTTGGGATTGGTGAATCACCGGATGCAGATAAGTTTGGTGACAAAGGTGCAGATACCCTTGGACATATTGCTGAACGAATGAACGGTCTAACTATGCCCAACATGGGAAGTTTAGGTTTAAGCAATATTCGAGAAATTAAGGGGATTGAAAAAGCTGAAAAACCCTTAGCCTACTTTACAAAAATGATGGAGGCTTCCAACGGAAAGGACACCATGACAGGTCATTGGGAGATTATGGGGTTGAATATACAAACACCTTTCCGTGTTTTCCCAGATGGATTCCCAGATGAGCTCCTTTCCGAATTGGAAGAACGTACGGGAAGAAAGATAATTGGCAATAAACCTGCTAGTGGAACGGAAATTCTTGATGAGCTTGGGGAAGAGCATATGAAAACGGGAGCGTTGATTGTCTATACTTCTGCAGATTCTGTACTCCAAATTGCAGCACATGAAGAAATTGTTCCAATTGAAGAGCAATATAAAATATGTAAAATCGCTCGCGAGTTAACTCTCGATGAAAAATATATGGTTGGGCGTGTTATTGCTCGTCCATTCTTGGGTGAACCAAGCAATTTTAAAAGAACAGCTAATCGTCATGACTATGCATTAAAACCATTTGATAGAACGGTTATGAGTGAGATGAAAGATGCAGGTTTAGATGTCATTGCGATTGGGAAAATCTCAGATATTTATGATGGTGAAGGTGTTACACAGTCTCTAAGAACAATTTCTAATATGGATGGTATGGATAAGTTAGTACAGACACTGGACATGGATTTTACTGGAATGAGCTTCTTGAATTTAGTAGATTTTGATGCACTATATGGACATCGCCGCGATCCAGAAGGCTACGGGAATGCACTTGAAGAATATGATGCACGCTTACCAGAAGTGTTTGCTAAGTTAAAAGATGATGATTTATTAATCATTACAGCGGATCACGGAAATGATCCAGTGGCACCAGGAACGGATCACACCCGTGAATATGTACCATTAATTGTTTATTCCAAGAAAATGGCAGAAGGCAAAGAACTTCCTATTCGTGAAACCTTCGCTGATATTGGGGCAACAGTTGCAGAAAACTTTAAAGTGAAAATGCCTAATTTTGGAAAAAGCTTCTTACAAGAATTAAATTAAAGGGGTATGAACATGAATCCAGAAAAAATTCAAAACGCAGCAGACTTTTTAAAAGAGAAATATTCAAATACACCTAAAATTGGACTTATCTTAGGCTCTGGTCTTGGTGTTCTAGCTGATGAAATTGAGAATCCTGTTAAGATACCATACAATGAAATACCTAATTTCCCGATTTCAACTGTTGAAGGTCATGCCGGACAGCTTGTTTTTGGAATTTTAGAGGGTGTAGAAGTGGTTGCGATGCAAGGCCGTTTCCATTTTTATGAAGGGTACGGTATGGACAAAGTAACCTTCCCTGTACGGGTGATGAAAGAATTAGGTGTGGACATGTTAATCGTAACGAATGCTGCGGGCGGTGTTAATGAAAGCTTCGAAGCAGGAGACCTTATGATTATTAGTGATCATATTAATTTTACAGGTGCTAATCCTTTAATAGGTCCAAATGATTCAAAATTTGGTCCCCGTTTCCCTGATATGTCAGAGGCCTATACAAAAGAATTGCGGAATGCAGCGAAAGAGATTGCAGCCCGCTTAAATATTAATGTAAAAGAAGGCGTATATTTCGGATTTTCGGGACCAGTCTATGAAACTCCATCAGAAATTAGAATGGTTAGAACACTAGGAGGAGACGCTGTTGGTATGTCAACAGTGCCTGAAGTGATTGTTGCCCGCCATGGAGGGATGAAGGTCCTTGGAATTTCTTGCATTACGAATATGGCTGCAGGAATTCTAGACCAGCCTTTATCACATGAGGAAGTTATTGAAACAACAGAAAGAGTAAAAGCTAATTTTCTATCATATATAAAAGAAATTGTTAAAAGTATAGCTAAATAATCTTATTAAAGTGGTGATTAGTATGAGAATGGTTGACTTAATTGAGAAAAAAAGAGATGGGCATGAACTAACTACAGAGGAAATAAAGTATATTATCAATGGTTACACTGATGGTTCCATACCCGATTATCAGGTTAGTGCCTTAACCATGGCAATCTTTTTTCAGGGGATGACAGAAAAAGAAAGAGCGGATTTAACAATGGCAATGGTTGAATCTGGCGATCAAATTGATTTATCGGAAATCGAAGGAATTAAAGTGGATAAGCATTCAACTGGAGGAGTAGGAGATACAACAACCTTAGTACTTGGACCGCTTGTTGCTGCACTTGATGTTCCGGTTGCAAAAATGTCGGGGCGCGGTTTAGGACACACCGGCGGAACGATTGACAAATTAGAAGCAGTAAAAGGCTTCCATGTTGAAATTGAAAACGAGGAATTCATTGATTTAGTTAACAAAAACAAAATAGCAGTAATTGGGCAAAGTGGTAACTTAACACCTGCTGATAAAAAGTTATATGCGTTAAGAGATGTAACAGCAACCGTTAATAGTATTCCATTAATTGCGGGCTCAATCATGAGCAAAAAAATCGCAGCAGGTGCAGATGCCATTGTTCTAGATGTAAAAACGGGTGCAGGTGCCTTCATGAAAACAATTGAAGACTCAAGAGAACTGGCTAAAGCAATGGTAGGCATCGGAAACAATGTTGGAAGACGAACGATGGCAGTTATTTCTGACATGAGTCAGCCGCTCGGGTTTGCTATCGGAAATGCACTTGAAGTGAAGGAAGCGATTGATACCTTAAAGGGTGAAGGTCCAGAGGACTTAACAGAGCTTTGTTTAACTCTTGGCAGTCACATGGTTTACTTAGCTGAAAAGGCAAGTTCATTAGCAGAAGCTCGTACGATGCTTGAAAATGTCATTAAAGATGGCTCAGCACTTGAAAAGTTTAAGGTCTTCTTGAGCTCACAAGGTGGAGATGCATCGATTGTTGATGATCCTTCTAAAATGCCTCAAGCTCAATTTACATTCGAGTTAGAAGCTAAAGAAGATGGTTATGTTTCTGAAATCGTTGCGGATGAAGTAGGAACGGCTGCAATGAAATTAGGAGCAGGAAGAGCGACAAAAGAGTCCGTAATTGATTTAGCTGTTGGACTTGTTTTACGAAAGAAAATCGGTGATCAAGTGAAAAAAGGTGAATCGTTAGTAACGATTTACAGTAATTTTGAAGATGTAAGTGAAGTAAAAGAAATGCTTTATGAAAATATTATCGTTTCCTCTGAAAAAGTTGAGGCGCCAATCTTAATTCATGAAGAAATAACAGAATAGAACCAATAAGTGAAAGTCCAGGAAAAAATCCTGGACTTTTTTATTGTGTTGTCAGGGAAATATTGTATAAAGTTGTTGGATTTGGAAAAAATGGAATCTATATAAAGAATGGAGGGTTATGCAATGAAACGATATATTTCTTTACTAGTAATAGCCTTGTTACTTACAAGTTTATGGATTCCGTCTGTCTCTGCAGAAGAAAAAACGACTTCTGATATAACAGATAATGTAAGGTCCGCGATTTTAATTGAGCGTGATACTGGCCAAATTCTTTATGAGAAAAATAGTAATGAGGAGCTCCCACCAGCAAGCATGACAAAAATTATGACCATGCTTCTTATTATGGAAGCAATTGATCAAGGAAAACTTAAATGGGATGAAAGTGTCCGAACTAGTGAATATGCTGCTTCCATGGGCGGTTCGCAAATCTTCCTTGAACCTGGAGAAGAAATGACGGTAAAGCAAATGCTCCAGGGTATTGCGATTGGCTCCGGAAATGACGCATCCGTAGCAATGGCCGAGAAAATTGCAGGATCGGAAGAAGCCTTTGTTGACATGATGAATAACAAAGTAAAAGAACTTGGTTTAAAAAATACGATTTTTAAAAATACTACAGGTCTTCCTGGTAGCGGTCATTATAGTTCCGCACATGATATGGCGATTATGGCCAAAGAGCTATTAAAATATGAAGACATAACAAAGTTTACTGGAATGTACGAAGCGTACCTTCGTGAGAATACAGATAAAAAATTCTGGCTTGTTAATACCAATAAATTAGTTCGCTTTTACCCAGGAGTAGATGGACTAAAGACAGGATTCACTGCTGAAGCGAAATATTGTTTGACAGCAACCGCCCAAAAGGATGGTATGCGAGTCATTGCTGTTGTATTTGGAGCACCGACTTCAAAAGAAAGAAATGCCCAAGTGACGAAGATGCTTAATTATGCGTTTGCCCAATACCAAACGCACCCAATGTTCAAGCGAAATGAAGTAATTGGCAATGCTCAAGTTAACAAAGGGAAAGACAAGAAAGTAGAGGCAGTAACAAGTGAACCTCTTTCTTTACTTACTAAAAAAGGTGAAAAAACAGAGGATGTTAAACGAAAAGTTACGCTTGATAAAAACTTAAACGCTCCAATTACAAAAGGAGATAAGGTTGGAACTATTCAATTTGTGAAAGATGGAAAAGTGGTTCTAGAAAGTGAGTTAGTTGCGAAAAACGAAGTAAAGGAAGCAACTTGGTGGACACTTTATAAACGTTCATTTGGAATGTTCACAAAAGCAGGAAAGTAAGAATCCGTTCTTGTTGTCCAGCTCCAGCGCCTAGGGGCTCGGGGTCATAAGCCAATCCGTCAAGTAGGATAAAGAGCACAACCTTCATGCCGGCTCGTCTTATGCCTGTCGCCCCTGAGCAAGGCGCTTCCGCTTTTCGTTTTGTCGAATTACAACTAATTTTAGCAAATATCAACTAGTTTTGTCTTGAGAGAAGGAGATTGCTCTAACGGTAACGAATTGACTCACTATACCAGATGAAGGAGGCTAGGGATAGTGAGTCTTAACATTGAAATGGAAATAAAACATGATGTTTTATTGCTGCGTTTATGCGGTGAGTTAGATCATCATACAGCCGACGAATTACGTGAGCAAGCTGCTAATGCAATTGAGAAAAATGATATTCGTCATATAGTTTTGAATCTAGAACAGCTTTCTTTTATGGATAGCTCTGGGTTAGGCGTCATTTTAGGGCGGTATAAGCAAATCAAGCAGGTGCATGGTGAAATGGTCGTTTGTGCGATTTCCCCTGCAATACAACGATTATTCGATATGTCGGGGATGTTTAAAATTATTAAGCTGGAACCGACTGAAGAGTTTGCATTGCAAAGATTGGGGGTGGCCTGAGTGAAGAATTCAATGACTCTTCAATTCAGTGCATTAAGTCAAAATGAATCATTTGCCCGTGTCACGGTTGCTGCTTTTATTGCACAGCTTGACCCTACAATGGATGAATTGACTGAAATCAAAACCGTTGTTTCTGAAGTAGTAACCAACTCCATTATACATGGTTATGAAAATGACCCAGATGGAATTGTTTATATTCAGGTAACCATTGAAGATAATTTAGTGGATATTTCGATTAAAGATGTCGGACTAGGTATTGTAGATGTGGAGGAAGCTCGACAGCCATTATTTACAACGAAGCCAGATTTAGAAAGATCTGGTATGGGATTCACTATCATGGAAAATTTCATGGATGAGGTTGAGGTTCTCACACAGCCAGGTAAAGGAACCGAAGTAAGACTAAAAAAGCATTTACACACAAGCAAAATGCTATGCAATTAAGGAGACTTGCCAATGGATGTGGAGGTCAAAAAAGATAAAGCGCAAACGTATTTAAAGGACCATGAAGTTAAGGAACTTATTAAGAAAAGCCAAGACGGCGACCAAGCAGCAAGAGACCTTATTGCTGAAAAAAATATGCGTCTTGTTTGGTCCGTTGTTCAGCGGTTTCTAAATAGGGGATATGATCCAGATGATCTTTTTCAAATTGGATGTATCGGACTGCTGAAATCTGTAGATAAGTTTGATCTTTCCTATGATGTGAAATTTTCTACCTATGCAGTTCCAATGATTATTGGTGAAATACAAAGATTTATACGTGATGATGGGACAGTAAAGGTTAGCCGATCATTAAAGGAAATGGGCAACCGAATTAGAAAAGCGAAAGATGAATTATCGAAAACTTATGGAAGAATTCCAACGGTTAACGAGATTTCAGAGCATCTTCAGCTGTCACCAGAGGATGTTATTCTCGCCCAGGAGGCAAGTCGGACGCCATCTTCGATTCACGAAACAGTTTATGAAAATGATGGAGACCCTATTACATTATTAGATCAGATCGATGATGGAAATGAAGGCAAATGGTTTGATAAAATAGCCTTAAAAGAAGCGATTCGAGAATTAGATGAACGTGAGCGGCTCATTGTCTATTTACGTTATTATAAGGATCAAACGCAATCGGAAGTAGCAGTGCGACTGGGAATTTCTCAGGTGCAGGTATCAAGACTTGAAAAAAAGATACTGCAGCAAATGAAAGATCGTATGGATCTCTAATCCATGCGGTCTTTTTTTTTAGTAAAGTAAGAAATTTTGCTCATACTAGTTATACAAGGAAATCAATGTGTGGGGAGTGAATGTTTTGGAAAAAACAGTCTACATCCGCATGCGGAATCGTGTTCTGGTAAAACCAGATGAAAAAGTTTATTTATTGGATATTGCCCAGATTATTGCTCCAGAAACTGTAATACCAGAATTGAAAAATTTGATGGTTCACCAAGTGTCCATAAGGGATAAAAATATTATCATCATCGATGTCATGAAAGTAATTCGAATGATTTCGAATCTGATTGAAGATGTCGAGGTCCAAACGATTGGACCAGCACAAACAATTGTAGAAGTAATGTTTAAGAAAAAACAAATGTCGACCCCTATTTTTATCTTGATATGGTTTTTATTATTTTTCGGTTCAGCAATGGCCATTATGAATTTTCATGACGATGTCAGTATGCGGAGTGTTCAAGAAAAGTTATACAAAATAATAACAGGTGTCGAAGACTCTAAGCCTTGGATTTTTCAAATCCCATATTCAATCGGATTAGGTCTTGGCATGATTTTATTCTTCAACCATGTATTTCAAAAAAGAATCAACGAAGAACCAAGTCCCCTGGAAGTCGAAATGTTTAACTATCAAATGGATTTAGATAATTATGTGATCATTTATGAAAATAAGGAAAGTATAAAACGTACAAATGACGATTAAAGTCATTGCGGTTATGTTTATTGGGCTTGCAGGTGGATTAGCAGTTGGTTCAGGTTTTGTAGCCTTTCTTACAGTACTTGGAATTATCCCTAGGCTGACACAATTATCGAAGACAATGAAGATGATTCGGCACTATGAATGGGCTGTAGTAATAGGGGCACTATCGGGTTGCGCAGGAAGCTTAAGAGATCCAATATTGGGGCTATCCCCATATTTTATGTTACCTCTTGGATTTGCTGGAGGAGTCTTTGTTGGGATGTTAGCGGCAGGACTTACAGAGGTATTAAACGTATTTCCTGTTCTTGCAAAAAGACTGGGGATTGATGGGAAAATAATTATTTTAATAATGGCGATTGTTTTAGGAAAAATTGTTGGGTCAATTTTTCAATGGGTCTATTTTGTTCATCATTAATCTCGGCCTGGAAAGGACAACGAAGTATGAGCATTCGAAGGCGGGTTATATTAATTACTGATGGTGATGAGTATGCAAAGAGGGCAGTAGAGCATGTCGCTCATGAAGTGGGCGGGCGTTGTATTACGCAGTCTCATGGGAATCCTTCTGCACTAACAGGGGAGGAGCTCGTAAAGCTAATTAAAAAGGCTGCTAATGACCCAGTATTAGTAATGTTTGATGATAGTGGACTTGTTGGTGAAGGTGCAGGGGAACGTGCGTTAAAATTTGTCGCCACCCACAAGGATATTGAAGTCTTGGGTATCATTGCAGTTGCTGCAAAAACCCATCAGGCAGAATGGACTAGAATCGATGTAAGTATTGATCGGGATGGTGAATTAACTTCTTATGGTGTAGACAAACATGGTATACCAGAGCTAGAGATAGGAAGATTAAATGGAGACACCGTATACTGCCTTGATGAACTAGATGTTCCAATCATTGTTGGAATTGGAGATGTAGGAAAAATGGCAAGGAGGGACCACTATGAACGCGGTGCCCCTATTACGAAAAAAGCGGTAGAACTAATCCTCGAAAGGAGTGGATTTCGTGACGAGAGAGAACGAGCAAGCATGGCCGATTCCTGAGTCGCTGCAAGAAATTGAACATTACATGAAACACCGGGTTGGGCTGGGTGTAAGTTTTGACTTTGGTGTTCGTAAGTTAAAAATTCTTAAAAAAGATGTCCACTTTTACTGGATAACTGGTTTATGTGATACTCAATTTATTATTGAGACCGTTGAAGAATTAGTACGCATTAATGATCATGAGAAATTGTCAGCAGATCTTTTTAAAATAGTCGAAAACCGGCTCGTCAACCAGTCGGTTAGTCCAGTAAAAACACTTGATGAAATGGTTACTCAGGTTTTATCTGGATTAATTGTTGTGGTAGTGGAAGGAGCAAATACTGCTCTAGCAGTAGATGTCAGAAGCTACCCAGGCCGTTCACCACAAGAGCCAGATACTGAAAAAGTAGTTAGAGGTTCGCGTGACGGGTTTGTGGAAAACATTGTTATTAATACTGCTTTAACAAGAAGAAGAATACGTGATGAACGTCTGCGCTTTGAGATTCTAAAGGTGGGTGAACGTTCAAAAACAGATATAGCCATTGGCTACATAAATGATATTGCAGATCCAGACTTAGTTAATATTCTTCGTAAAGAGCTTAAGTCCATTAAAATCGATGGGATTCCGATGGCCGATAAAACAATAGAAGAGTTTATTTTAAAACAAGGTTTTAATCCTTATCCGTTGGTAAGATACACAGAACGTGCCGATGTCGCTGCTGCACATCTTTTAGAAGGGCATGTGGTTATATATGTTGATACCTCACCAAGTGTAATCATTGCACCAACCACCTATTTCCATCATGTACAACACGCTGAGGAGTTCCGTGAAGCGCCTATAATGGGGACCTTCGTCCGCTGGTCTAGGTTTTTAGGTATTCTAACATCAATATTTTTACTTCCGTTATGGCTGTTGTTTGTATTAGAACCGTCCTTGCTGCCAGATAAGCTCTCGTATATCGGACCAAATGAACAAACGAATATACCAGTGGTGTTTCAAATATTACTAGCTGATTTTGGTCTTGAATTTTTAAAGATTGCAGCCATACATACACCAACTCCCCTATCAACCGCTATGGGGTTGATTGCGGCGGTATTGATTGGTCAGATTGCTATTGAAGTTGGTTTGTTTGTTCCTGAAGTGATTCTATATGTTGCGGTGGCAGGTATCGGTTCATTTACCACCCCAAGTTATGAGTTAAGTGTAGCAAATAAAATTGGCCGAATCGTTCTAGTAATTCTAGTATCAATTTTCCATACACCAGGCTTTGTTATTGGTTCCACCATGCTGTTTATTCATCTAGTAACAACACGCACTTTAAATACACCGTATTTTTGGCCATTTCTTCCCTTCGAACCAAAGGGATTCTTGCAAATTATTTTCCGACGTGCAATTCCAGGGTCAATCCTTCGTCCAAGTATTGTGCATCCGAGGAATCGCTACCGTCAGCCGCCGGATTGAGAATAAATTATTGCGGAAAAGATTTGGTTATGCTAAAGTATTTTTAATTATCTAAAAGGATAAAAAGCTAAAAATAGGCAGTATCCTTTGTGGATTCTGTCTATTTATTTATTACTTTTTTAAGCACGTACCATAAACTAATAAAGAGTCTTTGCGGAGAGAGGGAAGGGAATGTATTTTTACGGGACAACAGGCGTAAACGGCAAGGGAAATTTGGAAATTGGCGGAGTAGATGCAGTAGAGTTGGCCGAGCAATTTGGAACTCCTCTCTATGTATATGATGTATCATTAATGAGGGAAAGAGCAAGAGGATTTAAGAAGACCTTTGACGAGCAAAATATTAAAGCACAGGTTGCGTATGCCAGTAAGGCCTTTTCGACGATTGCCATGCTTCAGCTTGCTGAGGAAGAAGGATTATCTCTCGATGTAGTCTCAGGCGGAGAGTTATATACTGCCATTGCTGCTGGATTTCCGGCTGAAAGAATTCACTTTCATGGAAACAATAAAAGTAGAGAAGAATTAGAAATGGCGTTAGACAACAAAATTGGCTGTATCGTAGTTGATAATTTTTATGAATTAGAACTATTAAAAGCAATCTGCATGGAACAAAATGCATCAGTTAGTATTTTACTCCGGGTTACTCCAGGAATTGAAGCGCATACACATGATTATATCTTAACTGGTCAGGAAGATTCGAAATTTGGTTTTGATTTGCAAAATGGACAAGCGGAGGAAGCTTTAGTGACTGCACTACGTTGTAATCACTTTGATGTGCTAGGATTACATTGTCATATTGGATCCCAAATCTTTGAAACCACCGGTTTCTTGCTCGCTGCTGATAAAATTGTTGGCAAAATGAATCAATGGAGAAATACACTTAACTTTGAAGCAAAAGTCCTTAATCTAGGCGGAGGTTTTGGGATTCGCTATACTAGTGAAGATGAACCTCTGCTGCCTTCACAATATGTTAGTGAAATTATAAAAGAGGTAAAGAGATTAATTCAGGATTACTCAATGAAAATGCCAGAAATTTGGATAGAACCTGGAAGGTCACTTGTTGGTGACGCGGGTACAACACTATATCAAATTGGTTCTTCTAAAGAAGTTCCTGGCGTGAGAAAATATTTAGCGGTAGACGGTGGGATGAGTGACAATATAAGACCTGCTCTCTATCAGGCGAAGTATGAAGCGGTACTTGCAAATAGGCCATTGGCAGAAGCCACGAATAAGGTTTCCATTGCTGGTAAATGCTGTGAATCTGGTGATATGCTGATTTGGGATTTACCACTTCCGGAAACAGAAGATGATGATCTTCTTGCTGTTTTTTGTACGGGTGCCTATGGATATTCGATGGCAAATAATTATAATCGTATTCCACGTCCTGCAGTGGTCTTTGTTGAAAATGGGAAGTCAACACTTGTTGTAAAAAGAGAAACATACGAAGATTTACTTCGGTTAGACCTGCCATTAAAATAAATGAGCTGCCGCCTAAGCGGCAGTTTATTTATTTTGGTCAATGGATTATTTTTTGTATATAGTGTAGAATGACAACATGTACGCTATCTTCAAATTGTATTTGGAGGATTTTTTATGAAGAAAAGTAATTGGACTGTGTTTGGTATCCTTGTAGGACTAGCACTTATTTGGGGGATTATCTATTGGGTTTTTATTGTACCGAAATAATGTTACTTGGGATTGATAGATAAACATTTATTATGTATGATTGACAATAATGAAACACTTTACGAATTTGGTTACATATTATAGAGAAAACTGTTTATTTATGAATTTGTTAGAAAAAATATATTATCCCTAACTGGGTTTATTTAATATAATGAGGGAGCTATTATGTTAATTCGTTATAAGAAAACATTCGAAAAGATAGCCATGGGCTTATTGTCCTTTATGCCTACTGAAAAGGACTTGAAGAAACTCCAATTCACCATTAAGGAGTATGAAACGGAAGAGAACCTACAGCTCTTTCTTTGGAAGGAAGAAGATATTATCGGTCTGATTGGGGTTCAAATGAACGATGATGATTCTGAGTTAATGATTCAGCATATTTCTGTCAATCCCTCACATCGTTATCAAGGGGTTGGAAAAAGAATGGTTAAAGCTCTTAAGGATTTGTATCCCAACAAGCAAATAACCGCAAATGACAACACAGCACCATTCGTTGAGAAATGTGATTTTTGCTAACTAAATCAGTGAAAGGCAACGAGGATTTTTATTCGTTGCCTTTTCTATTCCTAAGTGCTTCCATGCGTTCTTCAATGACCAATGTCCTATCGCGTAATTTATGTCTATGCACGATTGATTCATCCTCTAAGTTACTTCTCTCACCCCAGATAAAACCTAATTCTTCACAACCCTTTATACATGCGTTTAAAAGAGTAGAATCGATTACAGGAAGATTAATGCTTTGATAGCATTCCTCTTTTTCGATTTCCTCAATAAGTTTTGAGAGTATAGGGAATAAAACATTAACATCTAGCCCCTGTAAGATTAAATCATTTGCCTTTAGGGACAGGATTTTAATAGCCTTTTTCAACGTTCTTTCGGCACCATTAAAATTTCCCCGGCGATGATGGTACCTTGAAACCGCTAATAGGATGAACCCTACCCAGATGGAATCCTTCTGTTTATCGTTAGATTCCTTCCAATATTCCTCTAGTATTTCGTGGCATTCAAAATAATCACGATCACCATTAAAATGAACTAAAAATTGAACATACTCCTTCGGGTACAAAAAATCACCCCTAATAGTTAAGATATGTACAGTGTAGCATATAATCATTGTTTCTTCAGAATAATTCAAAAGGAAAAAGCCCGCCCCAAAAGGCGGGCTTTCTTGCTAACTTACTTTGGTGTTTCTAATTAAAACCAGGAAGCACCAACAATAATTAACAGAATGAATAGAACTACGATTAAAGCAAAACCGCCTCCAAAACCGTGACCATCAGACATGTTCAAAAACCTCCTATAGTGTTTTGTTATTCTTTTCACTCTCATCATATGTAGGCTGTTTGTCCAGTGTTATAGGTCAACATCCCATTTTTGAATTTTGGAATGGTAATGATTTTTCTATTGGATAACGTATTTGAATCCTCTATACTAATAATAGTCATGCTTAATAGGCTGTGTTAAGCTAAATGTTGATATTTGCACTCTGTTGATTTGCGCGGAAGGCACGAGACTCCTGCGGTGATTATTCCAAGAAGCATTCCTTAGTGAAGCGCAAATCAACAGACCAATTTAACGCAGCCTATGAAAATTACTTCAAGGATACTGGTGAAAGATGATACACTATAATGTAAAAATTGACGCATTTGAAGGACCATTGGATTTACTCCTCCATTTAATTAATCGATTAGAAATTGATATATACGATATCCCTGTTGCCCAAATTACCGAGCAATACTTAATCTATATTAAAACAATGACCGAACTTAAATTGGATATTGCCAGTGAGTTTTTAGTAATGGCAGCAACCTTATTAGCGATTAAAAGTAAAATGCTTTTACCAAAGCATGAAGAGGAATTGGATGACTTCAATTCTGAAATTAATTATGAAGAAGACCCTAGAGATGAGCTTGTTGAAAGGTTAATTGAATATCGAAAATATAAAGAAGCCGCGCATGATTTAAAGTCACTGGAAGAGGAACGAGGACTCATGTATACAAAACCTCCAAGCGACCTTTCGGATCTTGCAAAGGAAAAACAACCAGAAAAAATAGAAATAAATATCACCCTTTATGATATGTTAGCTGCTTTTCAGAAACTTTTAAGAAGAAAAAAGCTGCAACGCCCATTGGCCACAAAGATTGCTAGGCAAGAAATATCCATTGAAACAAGAATGAATGAAATAATGAGTGAGTTAAAGCTTCTAAAAGGCCGGAAAAACTTCAATGATTTATTCCCTATTCCTGCAAAGGAGCATATTGTTGTAACGTTTTTGGCAGTTTTGGAGCTAATCAAAAGAAAAGAAATAGATGTAGAGCAAAATGAAAACTTTGGGGACATCTTTGTTCATGCAATACAAGAAGGAGTGTAAGGGGCTTGGAAATAATAAATTGGCATAGCATTTTAGAGAGTCTTTTATTTGCGGCAGGTGATGAAGGACTTACTTTAAAGCATGTTGCTGAGGTCCTAGAGGTAGAGGAATCGAAGGCCGGAGAAATAGTAGAAGAATTAATACAGGTGTATGAAAAGGACAGTAAACGTGGAATCATGATTGTTCAGCTTGCAGGTACGTATCAGCTTGCCACAAAAAAAGAAAACGCAACGTACTTAAAAAGGCTTGTAGACTCACCCAATACGGCTACCCTATCACAGGCAGCGTTGGAAACATTGGCGATTATTGCATATAAACAGCCAATCACTCGTGCTGAAATTGAAGAAATACGCGGAGTAAAAACGGAAAGGCCACTTCATACCCTAATGACAAAAGCACTCATTAAGGAAGTTGGAAGAGCGGAGGGAACAGGGAGGGCCTACCTTTATGGAACCACTAAAGAATTTCTTGATTATTTCGGTCTAAAAAACATTGAGGAATTACCCAAGCTGCCTGACCGAGTCGAAGAAGAATTTGTCCAAGAAGAAGCAGATCTGTTCTTCGAGAAATTTCAGGAAAGTATTAATTCTTAAGGATATATATTTAAAGCTCATAAATTGATTTTGCACTCTGTTGATTTCTGCGGAAAGCGAAG
>NZ_NPDD01000030.1 GCF_002272245.1 Bacillus sp. 7884-1
CTTTCCTTAGTGGAGCGGAAATCAACAGACTATTTTAAAATCGCTTAAAAATAAAACAATTCATTTTAGATGTGTTAAAATAGAAATACGATTTAAATGAAATTCCGAAGATTCAACTTATTGTTAATGACCAAAGGGGATTGATTTAATTGTTAATTAAAGAATGCATCGGATACGAATTGGAAAAGGAAAAATCAAATACTTCAGAAGACTTCTTTAATAGAAGTGAAGTTACATTTATCGAGGATTCTGAGGAAAAGACCCTGCATGTATTGTATGTTAGATACTTTGAGGAATTTTTCCCAGAATTCACTCCTTATCAGCAAAATCCAATTATCACGAAAGACAATATTCAAGTAACATTTAAGGACATTGTTGCCTTAGTGTGTTTAATCAAAAATCCAGGATTACGCAATCGTAAACGTTTATACATTAATTCTAAACAGGAATTTGCCTCATATTTTCAAGATATTGATTTTGAAAAATTACCTGAAATTGTACTTGCTGTTAAGCAAATGAATAAATTCGAGCTGCGTTCTCCGCTCGATTACATTAAGCAGCCAAGATAGTTGTTTAATAAAGAATTCAAAGGGGTGTTTAGATGGGAAATTCATTGGTTAAATCGCAGCTTAAAGATGTAGGAGGGTTTTTAACTACTACGATTCGTACTCTAGAAAGTTATTTAAATGAAACAACCATTTCGCAGATGGAGCAACAGTTATCCGGAGATAGTGTTTATTATAAAATAGTCCTGTCAAACCTGAGAAAATTGCTTGTTTATTGTGAAGAAGGCTTTGATGCGTGCTCAGTTATTTTGCTAAGTGAACCTTTCCAGAAAGCAACGGCAGAAAAAACCCTTTATCGAATTTTTCATCAATGTATTGAAGAGTTTTTTTCTCCAAAAAATGATGCTTGGTTTGAGGATAGTCGTTCCGCATATACAGGAAGAAATTCAATCAAATTTTATAAAAGCGTACCTGAAAGTGTACAAGAATTAGTGAAAGGACTCGAGGGAGAATTTCAAAGAGTCAGAGAAGAACTTGAATATTATGAAACAGATTACCGTACGAAAATGATACAATCGAAATAAATGATTATCTGAAACTGTCCTTTTGCAAGGGCAGTTTTTTCTGTGATTTAGGTTCGTCTCATTTACATAAATGTTCATAATCACAGATATATTTCATACCTTTTAGGTAGATTCAAAATAAAGGGTGGGATAAAATGAATCGATTTAATCAGTATGTTCGTGAATTATTTGAATGGAATGAAGAAATGAAAAGTTTCTTAGAAACAGAAGATGTGAAAGATAATTTAGAGTTATGGGAACAGCTGGAACAGTTTACAGAGTTAATTGAAAATACAGGAAAATCATTATCAGATAATGAAATGCTCAGTCTACAAGCAACAGCAGAGGAAATTCATGAACAAATGGAAGATTATTTTTCTCGTAAACAAGGAGTGGGGAGTATCTGGGTTGAGAAAAAAACTATCCCGCCTGGAGGTCATACCCTCCCTGAGTTACCTTACGCCTACAATGCGCTTGAACCCTATATCTCGGAAGAAATCATGAGACTGCACCATGATAAGCACCATCGCTCATATGTAGAGGGATTAAACAAAGCGGAGATGAACTTAAAGAAAGCTAGAGATAACAATGATTTTTCCCTAATCAAACATTGGTCTAGAGAATTAGCATTTCATGGCTCTGGCCATTATCTGCATACTATTTTCTGGAAGAACATGATACCTAAAGGAGGGGGAAGCCCTCAAGGACTCCTGAAAAGAGAAATTGAAAATTATTTTGGCAGTTTCGATAAATTTAAAAAACAGTTCTCTGAAGCAGCAAAACAGGTTGAAGGTGTGGGGTGGGCTATTCTTGTATGGTCACCACGGGCAAGGCATCTTGAGATTTTACAATCAGAACGGCATATGCTGCTAACGCAATGGGACACCATTCCACTGCTCGTTCTGGATGTTTGGGAGCATGCTTACTACTTGCAGTATAAGAACAAGCGGGCTGAATACGTTGACAATTGGTGGAATCTAGTTAATTGGAATGATGTTGAAATGAGGTTTGATAAAGCCTCTGAAATAAAATGGCCAGCATTTTAATTGTAGGGCAATCGGCGAATAGTCGATTGCCCTTTTCATTTTTCAGGACAAATTGTCATATCAAGCCTTGTCCTGCATAAAATTTTAGAAAGCTAGTATTGATGCTAGAAATGTTAACGAAGGGGACGAGGTAAACTTATGAGAATGATTTGGAAGCTAGTCATTTTTGCCCTCATGGTCTCACTATTCATTGCAAACATTCCTCAAAAGGTGGATGCTTCCGTTTCCGTAAGTGCACGAGGTGCAGTACTAATGGAGCAAGAATCAGGGCGTGTCCTATTTGAGAAAGATGCCCACACAAAGAGGAGAATCGCTAGTATTACGAAAATTATGACGGCGATTCTTGCTATTGAATCGGGAAAAATGAATGAAATAGTGAAAGTAAGTGAACAAGCTACCCGAGCCGAGGGGTCGTCGGTGTACTTAAAGCCTGGGGAAAAGATTAAGCTTGAGCATTTAGTATATGGTCTGATGCTTAGGTCTGGCAATGACACTGCGGTTGCCATTGCTGAACATGTAGGAGGAAGTTTAGATGGGTTTGTTTATTTGATGAATCAAAAAGCCAAAGAGATTGGCATGTTGAATACTCATTTTTCCAATCCACATGGTTTAGACGATCATGAAGACCACTATTCCACTGCCTATGACATGGCTCTATTGACTCGGTATGCAATGCATAACAAAAAATACCAAAAAATAGCTGGAACAAAGAATTACAAAGCGCCAAATCCAACTGAAAATTGGGACCGCGAGTGGAAAAATAAAAACCGCCTACTTACAAAATATAAATATACGACAGGCGGAAAAACCGGTTATACAAAGCGTGCGAAAAGGACCCTTGTTACAACCGCAGCAAAAGGAGACATGAGGTTAATTGCTGTAACCTTGAACGCTTCAGATGATTGGAATGATCACATAGCCATGTATGAAAATAGCTTTAAAACCTATGATATTGCAGAAGTGTTATCAAAAGGAAAAATAGATATTAAAACGAATAAATATTATCAAAAACATTTATATGTAAATAAGTCGATTGTTTATCCTGCGACAGATAAGGAAATGGACATGTTCTCCATAAAGTATAAATTAAATAAGCCGGGAGAAGACTGGGATGAATCAAATCATAACGGAGAAGCAGTTGGTAAAGCCCAAGTTTTCCTTGATGGTAAAGTGGTAAAAGAAACACCTATTTATTATCAAGGTGGTCCTGAGAAGAAAAAGGGTATATTCGATTCTTTAAAAGAATTATTTCTATCAGTAATTGGCGTGAAATTAAATGGTTAATTATATTTGGGTATTTATGACAATTGTTGGCTTTGTGTTTGCCATGATAAATGGAACAATGGCAGAAGTAAATAAGGCAATATTTGATGGGGCAAAGGAAGCTGTGACACTCTGTATTGGGTTAATCAGCATACTTGTGTTTTGGTTAGGGATGATGCGGATTGCACAAGAATCTGGATTACTAGATTTGTTGTCTAAGTTATTTCGCCCGTTCGTTAAAAGGATATTTCCTGATGTGCCAACCAATCATCCTGCCATGGGGTATATATTGTCTAATATGATTGCGAACATGTTTGGGTTAGGTAATGCTGCTACACCGCTTGGAATCAAAGCGATGGAGGAATTAAAACAATTAAATGGCGGCAAGAATTCAGCCAGCAGGTCGATGGTCACCTTTTTAGCAATAAATACTGCAAGCATTACCATCATTCCTACAACAGTTATTGCAATCAGGATGAACTACAATTCTGCCTCCCCGACTGAAATTGTTGTACCAACCTTAATTGCCACCATCATCTCAATGCTCGGAGCAGTTATGATAGATCGTTATTTTTATAATCGACGAAGTCGTAAAGGATGAATGCCGCATGGAATTTCTATCACTTATTTCCTTAGGTTTTATTCCTGTCTTAATAGGTTTTATCCTCCTTTATGGAACCATAAAACAAGTTCCAACTTATGAAAGCTTTGTTGAAGGAGGAAAAGAAGGAATCAAAATTGCCGTCTCCATTATTCCGTTCCTTGTAGGCATGCTTGTAGCGATTTCTGTCTTTCGTGCCTCAGGAGCTCTAGAAGCATTAATGAATTGGATTAGACCAGCAATGGAAGCAATCGGAGTCCCTGCAGAAATTATTCCCCTCATTATAATAAGGCCAATTTCTGGAACAGCTGCACTTGGTATGACAAGTGACCTAATGGCTGTTTACGGTCCAGATTCTTTTATTGGCAGACTAGCTTCTGTTCTGCAGGGAAGTACAGATACGACTTTTTACGTGTTGACCGTTTATTTCGGAGCTGTCGGAATCAAAAAAATGGGTGATGCCCTTAAGGTTGGCCTTCTGGCAGATGTAGTCGGAATTATTGCAGCAATAGTCGTAGTGGTACTAGTATTCGGTGCACAGTAAACTGATGGGAAAGAGCAGGGTCATAAAAAATAAGCAGGTTCCTAAAGTGTAAAACATTAAAAGGGGCCTGCTTTTTTGTATTTCATCCATTAAAAAAGCCGTTACTTTGAAAAAGGGCAATTTTGTGTCATAATTCATTAGGGAAGAATAACAAATTTGTTTCCTAATAAACTGTGGTGCCCAGCACCCAGTATTCAAAATAAAGGTAAACAGCTGAGGTGGATCATATTGGAAAGATTGCAAAAGGTAATTGCTCGAGCAGGGATAGCTTCAAGAAGAAAGTCTGAAGAATTAATTAAAGAAGGAAAAGTAAAGGTCAATGGGAAAGTAGTGACAGAGCTAGGTGTAAAAGTTACACAATCAGACAAGGTTGAAGTCAATGGAGTCCAGATTGAAAAGGAGGAACCCGTTTATTTTCTTTTATATAAACCGCGCGGTGTTATTTCGAGTGTAAGTGATGATAAAGGAAGAAAAGTAGTAACGGATTTCTTTCCTTATCAACAAGAAAGAATTTTCCCGGTGGGACGTCTAGATTATGATACTTCCGGATTATTGCTCCTAACTAATGATGGGGAGTTTGCAAATTTACTAATGCACCCTCGTAATGAGATTGAAAAAGCGTATGTCGTTAAAGCGAAAGGTATTCCATCAAAGGAGAATCTTAGAAAGTTAGAAAAGGGAATTCATCTTGAAGATGGAAAAACGGCTCCGGCTAGAGTCAAAATGCTGTCAGCAGATAAGCAAAAGCAAACTTCTATCATTGAAATAATCATCCATGAAGGACGTAATCGCCAAGTTCGGAGAATGTTTGAAGCAATTGGACATGACGTTTTAAAATTAAAACGTGAGCGTTATGGCTTTTTAACTTTACATGGATTATCTGCTGGGGATGCTAGAGAATTGACACACCATGAAGTGAAGTTATTAAGAGGGCTATCTTTGGAGTCTACTAAAAAAAATTCATAAAGATGTCACAAATTCAGTAGGGAGAATTTACTATAGACACAGTGTAAAATGATATAATCTAGACAAACTGTGTCTCTTAATTGTGACTTTCAGGGAGGGAGAATTATGAAAAAACGGCGATTAATAATGAGGACTGTGATTTTGTTCATTTTAGCTGCTGCCGTTGCCTACACTCTTTATGCCAACCTGACCAAAGACAATAGAATGAAGGTCGAAGTTGGTAAACAAGCTCCTGATTTTGTGTTGGTTGATATGGAAGGTGAAAAGCATAAGCTTTCTGACTATAAAGGACAGGGAGTATTTTTAAATTTTTGGGGAACCTGGTGTAAGCCATGTGAAGCAGAAATGCCTTATATAAATAATCAATATAAACATTATAAAGATAAAGGTGTACAAGTGCTGGCTGTTAATGTTAGCGAATCAGAATTAGCCGTTAATCATTTTATAGAACGGAAAAAGCTTGATTTTCCTAATGTTATTGATAAAGACGGACAGGTTCAAGCCGCATATGGAATTAACCCGCTTCCGGCAACATTCTTAATCGACAAAGATGGGAAAGTGGTTAAATATCATACAGGAACGTTAACGGAAGCAATGGTTAGGGAGTTTATGGAGAAAATTAAACCTTAAGAGGTTGTAGGGAGTTTTTTGCAATGAAAGATGTTAAATGTGAATGCGGACATGTTAATCCACACGGAACCGTATTGTGTGAGGCATGCGGAAAAGTTCTAGATGAACAATCAACAGATAAATCACTGCTGGATATGCGCTATGAAGGCAGTGCCCGCCGCTCACAAACATATAATAAGACCATAGTTGATAAAATATGGAACTTCTTTTCTTCCGTCAAGGTAGGTGTATGGCTTATCGTCATCACGCTAGTTGCTTCTGCAGCTGGGACGATTCTTCCACAGGAAATGTACATACCCCCTACAATGCCAGCAAAGGAATATTATGAGGACCAGTATGGCTGGTTTGGAAAATTATACTATGAACTAGACTTTAATAATTTGTATAGTTCATGGTGGTATTTAATATTAATCGCGATGATAGGAATTTCCCTTGTTATTTGTAGTCTTGATAGGGTTGTCCCGTTGTATAAGGCATTAAAGGCTCAAAGAGTAACAAGACATGAAGGATTTTTA
This sequence comes from Bacillus sp. 7884-1, assembly GCF_002272245.1. Taxonomy (GTDB): domain Bacteria; phylum Bacillota; class Bacilli; order Bacillales; family Cytobacillaceae; genus Neobacillus. Next base: position 6,635 of record NZ_NPDD01000030.1, read on the forward strand.
AAACGTCAGCGTCTGTTTGGCATAAGCGAGAATGGGGATCAAGATGACATAGCAGTCGTTAAGCAACGCTTAAAGGCTAAACGCTATCATGTACGGGAAGAAAACGGAGATTTGCTCGCAGAAAAAAATCGTTTTTCGCGCTGGGGTCCATATGTGAACCATGTAGGATTAATTATCTTCTTAATTGGCGGCATGCTGCGATTTGTTCCCGGGATGTATATTGATAGTGTCTTATGGCTACGTGAAGGTGAAACAAAGATTGTCCCTGAGACAGATGGACAATATTATGTGAAAAACGAGCAGTTTATTCTTGAAAATTACGATAAAGAAAAGGATAAAACCTTTGAAGCAGCGATTGACCGCGCTGGGATGGTTGTTAAAAATTATCAGACAAATGCCGTACTTTATAAAAGAGTAGGACCAGCAATTCCAGGGGAAAAGCCTGAATTAGAAAAAGTGAAAGAACACAAAATTAGAGTGAATCAGCCTTTGAAATTTGAAAGGTTTGCTTTATATCAAGTAGACTACAAGCTTGATGAATTAAATACAATGTCGTTCTCTTTAACAAATAAAGATACCGGCAAAACGTTTGGTGACATAAAAGTAAATCTCTATGACCCAAAGTCAAAATATGACCTTGGAAATGGATATGCTGTTGAAGTTTTGAGTTTCTTCCCAGATTTTGAATTTGCTGAAAACGGGGAACCGACAACAAAGTCCAGGATACCTAATAATCCTGCTTTTGTATTCAAAATGATATCACCAGAAGTCCCAAAAGGGGAAACGAGTTTTGTTGCAATACAGCAAACCATTGAGCCATTAGGGGATAACCAATACAAAATGGCATTCAAAGGAATTGAAACTAAAAATGTTACTGCCTTAACCGTTCGTAAAGATTTAACGATATGGATTATTATTTTGGGTGGAATTCTATTTATGATTGGTGTAATCCAAGGTGCCTATTGGAATCATCGCAGAATATGGGTACAAAACAAAAATGGGGAAATTTGGATCGCCGCACATACTAATAAGAACTGGTACGGTTTAAAAAGAGAAATTGAGTCGACACTTTTGGAAACGAAACTAATTATTCCTGATGATCAAATTCAAAAGGAAAGAAATGATAAGGAGGGTGTCTAGTTGGTAACATTAAGTAGTAATTTACTTTATATTGCATTTATCCTTTATTTAGTAGCGACCCTCTTCTTTGGCGGGGCCATTAAGGCCAAGAAGGATATCGGAGAAAAGAAAGATACGAATCGATGGGGGAAAATTGCCGTCGTGGTAACAATTGTTGGCTTTGCTTCTCAGGTTGGCTACTTTATTACTAGGTGGATTGCAGCAGGACATGCACCTGTTAGTAATTTATTTGAATTTACAACCTTTTTTGGTATGTGTCTTGTGGGAGCATTCATCGTTATTTATTTTATTTATCGAACACCGCTTCTTGGATTGTTCACCATGCCTGTTGCAATTCTTGTTATCGCCTATGCAAGCATGTTTCCTAGGGATATCTCACCATTAATACCAGCATTGCAAAGTGACTGGCTTCATATTCATGTCACGACTGCTGCTTTAGGTGAAGCCATTTTAGCAATAAGCTTTGCCGCGGGATTGATATATCTGGTCAAGGTAATTGATCAATCTAAAGCTTCGAAGAGAACCTTTTGGCTTGAAGCCGTAATGTTTGGGTTGGTAACAACATTAGGATTTGTTCTTGTATCCAGTTTATTCTCTGCTATGGATTATAAAGCAGAATTTAATTGGATTGATAAGAGTGGCAGTGAGGCAAAAATTGAGTTTACCATGCCAGCGATTACTGGTCCTCATGAGGGTGAACTCCTAACCAGCGGGAAATTTGAACCACTTGTAGAAATGCCTGCATTGATAAATGCGAAGAAAATGAATTCTGTTATTTGGTCGTTTATTGGCGGGTTTATCCTTTATGGGTTAATTAGATTAATTTTAAGAAAACGTATTTCCGCCGCATTGAAGCCTTTAGTTAAAAACATCAATTTGGATTTTGTAGATGAAATAAGCTATCGATCTGTATTAATCGGGTTCCCTGTTTTTACCTTAGGTGCTTTGATTTTTGCGATGATTTGGGCACAAATTGCCTGGACAAGATTCTGGGGCTGGGATCCTAAAGAGGTTTGGGCACTGGTAACATGGTTATTCTACGCAGCCTTCTTACACCTTCGTCTTTCAAAGGGATGGCATGGTGAGAAATCAGCCTGGCTCGCCGTTATTGGTTTTGTCATAATTATGTTTAATTTGGTCGCTGTAAACCTAGTTATTGCAGGACTTCATTCCTACGCAGGATAATAATTTTTTAGCCAATAGTCTTTACTTTTTCCAAGTAAAGGCTATTTTGCAAATAATTATATAGGAAAAAGGTCTTTTGTCAAAAAATTGACACTTTTGGAAAGACAATTACGGTAAATTATAGATAATAATTATCACATTTTGTAAAATAACAGCATGGGGGGATTATTAATGGATAAAGAAGTAAAGATTTTAGTGGTAGATGATGAAGAAAGAATTCGTCGATTATTAAAGATGTATTTAGAGCGTGAGGAATATACAATTGATGAAGCAGAAGATGGTAACGAAGCGTTAACGAAGGCATTTGCAAATGATTATGATGTCATTCTTTTAGATTTAATGATGCCTGGCAAGGACGGGTTAGAGGTTTGCCGTGAATTAAGAGAAAAGAAGGCTACGCCTGTTATTATGTTGACAGCTAAAGGTGAAGAGGTTAACCGTGTACAGGGATTTGAAGTAGGTACAGACGACTATATTGTAAAACCATTCAGCCCAAGAGAAGTAGTATTACGGGTTAAGGCTCTATTAAGAAGGTCATCTCAAACTAGTTATCTCCAAACAGATACAACAACTAAGGATGTTATTGTGTTCTCACATTTAACAATCGACAATGACGCACATAGAGTTTTGGCGGACGGTAAGGAAGTAAGTTTAACTCCAAAAGAATATGAATTACTATATTTCCTAGCAAAAGCACCTGACAAGGTTTTTGACCGGGAGCAATTACTGAAAGAAGTATGGCATTATGAATTTTTTGGAGATTTGCGTACGGTGGACACACACGTTAAGCGTCTTCGTGAAAAATTAAATAAAGTCTCCGAGCAGGCAGCAAGAATGATTGTTACCGTTTGGGGTGTAGGTTACAAATTTGAGGTAGTTAGTGAATGACCTTTTTACGAAGTGTAGTTGGAAAGCTTTGGTTAACCATCATATTTTTGGTTGCCTTCATACTTTTCATCTTAACTGTAATGCTCCTAGAATTTTTTGAGAATAACAATATTACGGAAACCAAAAATGATTTAACTCATCAGGCTGAGAAAATAGCAAAAGTGCTGGAAAATCATCCGGATGAGCAATTTCCCTTAGGTTTAGAAATCTCTTGGGAAATTATTGATGAATTCACAAAGGTGGTTATCATTAAAAATAACCATGAGGTATACTTCTCTCCCAACTCTGAAAAGTCGGTGAAATTATCTTTACCCGATATACGTAATGATGTCGAGATGTCAAAAGTCTTTGAAGAGGATATAACGGTTGAAAAAGTGGCGAAGCTTTCATCGAATAATTCAGGGAAAGATACTGCTAAATATTCGATTATTGGTGTACCTCTGCACATGGATGATGAGCAAAATGGTGCAGTATTTATCTATCAATCCTTGGAAATCATTCAAGAAACCACACATTCGACCACTAATTTTATCTTACTTGTTGCGGGTGTAGCTATTATTCTGACAACTATTTTTGCCTTCTTTTTATCTAGCAGGATTACAGCTCCTTTAATCAAAATGAGGGAAGCTGCCTTCGAAGTGGCAAGAGGGAAATTTGATACGAAGGTTCCAATCCTGACTCATGATGAAATTGGGGAACTTGCCACAGCCTTTAACCAGATGGGTAGGCAGTTGAAGTTTAATATGAATGCACTGAGTCAGGAAAAAGAACAGCTTGCAAGCATCCTGAGTAGTATGGCGGATGGAGTTATTACTTTTAATCGAGACGGAACAATCCTAATTTCCAATCCGCCCGCTGACCGTTTTTTACAATATTGGTACTATGAAAAAGGGAGATCTGGGTCTTCTTCTGAGGAAATTCCAACACAAGTAATGGAGCTTTTTCAACAGGCTGTTGATACAGAGACAGAGCAAGTAGGGGAAATTTCTCTTCAAGGCAGACATTGGGTCATTCTGGTTAGTCCGCTATACAGTAACCGATTTATACGTGGGGCTGTAGCAGTACTAAGAGATATGACAGAAGAACGAGTATTAGAAAAAATGAGAAAAGATTTTATTGCAAACGTTTCTCATGAGCTAAGAACACCAATTTCCATGTTACAGGGCTACAGTGAAGCCATTGTAGATGACATTGCTGAATCTCAGGAAGAGAAAAAGGAAATGGCAAAAGTAATTTACGATGAATCATTGAGGATGGGGCGACTTGTTAATGAGTTGCTGGATCTTGCGAGAATGGAAGCCGGGCATATTCAACTAACGCTGGATGATATGAATCTGCCTGTGTTTATGAATAGAATTGTTCATAAGTTTCAAGGGCTTGCTAGAGACAATGAGATCCATTTAAGTGCTGATTTAGAGAATGATATTCCAAACATCATATTTGATCCAGATCGGATTGAACAAGTATTAACTAACTTGATTGATAATGCTATCAGACATACACCACAAGGTGGTTCAGTTAGGTTACATGTAAGGGATGATGATTTCGGTATAAAAGTGGAAGTGTCTGATTCAGGGTCTGGTATTCCAGAAGAAGATTTGCCATTCGTATTTGAACGTTTCTATAAAGCAGATAAAGCAAGAACTAGAGGCAGAGCTGGTACAGGATTAGGACTAGCTATCGCGAAAAATATTATTGATGCACATCACGGTCATATCACAGTACAAAGTAAAATAGGACAAGGAACGACATTTGCCTTCTTACTTCCACGAAAATGAGAAGAAAATGGCGATTTCTCTTGATTCACGGGAAACAATTATATTGATACAAGAACTCATCCAAAGGGTGGGTTTTTTGTTTTGCCTTCACTTTTAATGATAAAAAGTCTATATTTATAATGTGAAACTTTTTGTACATAAGTATCGACTAATTCTATGAACGGGGAGGGGAATGGATGGACTCCGTTTTCGATGAGCTATACCAAAAATATCATCATGACGTTTTTCAATTTCTATTTTATATGGTAAGAAACAAAGAACAGGCAGAGGATCTAGTCCAAGAAGTATATATAAGAGTGTTTAAATCGTATCATCGCTTTGAAGGTAAAAGCAGTGAAAAAACATGGCTATTTTCTATCGCACGAAATGTTGCCATTGATTCATTTCGTAAGCAAAAGGGATGGAAGGGAAGACTGCTTGAAAAATTTGATTGGTCTCATAGTCAGATAAAGGATGAGTATCCAATTCCAGAAGAAATTACGATTAAAAAGGAAGAAATCAAATGGATTTATCAATGTTTGGACCATTGCACTGTGGATCAACGTTCTGTTGTCATATTGCGTTTTTTAAACGATTTGTCGATTACCGAAACGGCACAAGCTCTGGATTGGACGGAAAGTAAAGTGAAAACAACACAACATCGTGCATTGAAAGTATTGAAGAAGCATATGGAAATATTTCATGATAAGGAGGGATTAGAGAGTGAAGAAGTCAGAGTGGAGCGATAAGCAGCTCGAAGAATTACTTAGGCAAATGCCAAAAATAGAAGATCATCGCAATCCTCGTGACATTTACCAAAATCTTTCTATAAAAAAGAGAAAAAAATCAGCATGGCTAATTCCAGGTTTTGCAGCAATAGCAGCATTACTCCTTTTTTTCATATTGATTCCTAGGTTTATAGATGGAACACAATCTTTTGATAGCGCAAAACAAGAAGAATCTTCAAGTCAGGAAAAGATAAGCATCGCGGACGACAAATCATCAATACTGAATAAAGAAGAAGATGGTTTATCAGGTTCAGAAGCTAAAATGATGATGACCGAAATGAATAAAACTGCTATATACGATGATGAAGTAGAGAACGGAAAAGTCATCACTTATTGGATCCCTGATTCGCAGGCACAAATACTAGTCCCCGTATCCATAGTTGTCCCTCCAGATGATAACAAGAATTGGCTGACTATTTTTACTGAATCAATGGGACTATTAAAGGAAGAGGAATGGGGATTGACAGACTTTTATCCCCTAAACGCCACGTTTGAATTAGATGAAATAAATAATACTGTGATTGTTGATGTACCTAGTGACCATAAATATGGGGATGGGTCTACTGGTGAAATGACTTTTTTAGATATATTGCAGAAAACAATAGCTTCGAATAGTCAAATAAATAATATTATTCTTAGAACAAATGGACAGCCTGGAATAGAATTTGGTAATTATGGTGAAATGGATAAATTAGATGTTAATCGAGAAGGTAAACATGGCTATTTCTTTTATACACCTGATGGATTGGAAACCACCTACCTGGTCCCTTCGACTAATACATTTCAAGATATAAATGCTGCCTTAGAAGCGATGAAGACAGACCAAGCAGAAGGTAGCTTAGCATCCTCAATAGGTCCATCCTTTCAGATAAAGGAATTTTCAATTCAAGATAACAAATTAATCATTAATATGGATGGAAGCACACTAATGGAGAATACTCCAGCAACAGTTTATTCTTTTGAAGCCATTTTATTAACTGCAAAGGATTTTGGGATAGAGACGATAATGGTAGTAAACGCTCCTATTAAGCTTTTAGGACCATTTGATTTATCAAAGGAAGTGAAGGTTCCATTGGCACCTAATTACCGCCCAATTGAATAATACAAGAAGAAAAAGATTGACCACTAAAAGGTTAATCTTTTTTTGTCTAGTTGCACAAGAGTAAGCTTCGGAAGCAATGCCTCGCACGAAGGAAAAGCGTTAGCTTTTTCGAGGAGGCGCCTTCCACTTTTCTTTACTTTTATGAATAAAAAACCATTTCTCTCCAAATTATAACAAGTATGCTTAACCGCTCTGGCCAACTATATGTTCTAAATGACATAAGGTAAACATATGGTGTGTGGAGGAGAGGACAAGATTAAGGAGGAAAACAATCAAATGCGAGACTACATAAGGCGGCTTTTAATTGCCGCAATTATGGCGCTTTGTGTCAGCTTATTATTCTTAGGTGGAAAGCAGACTGAAGCGAGTATGCAGGATTCAAAAGAAATAAAAGCTGGATGGATATGGCCCGCAGATGGTGTCATATCTGATACATATGGGACAAGGCATGGAACACATAAGGGAATCGATATAGCTGGCAGGTTAAATTCTCCTATAATCGCTGTGGAGGAAGGGGTTGTGGGCAAATCCTATTATTCAAATACATATGGGAATGTGATATTTCTTAAGCACCCAAATAACTATGTTACCGTTTATGCCCACTTAAATAAGCGACTTGTAAATACAGGTCAAGAGATTAAACAAGGTGATAGAATTGGGATGATGGGGAGAACGGGTGAATCAACAGGTGTTCATCTTCACTTTGAGAGTCATCAGGTAGAATGGACATTTGATAAGAAAAATGCCATTGATCCAGAAACGCTGCTTGGACATACAGAGGTAGGCGTGGCAGTAAAAGGTGGAATAGCGAGTAATACTGATAGTCTTACAGCAAGTACGTATGTAAAGGGCGATAAAGCACATTATATTGTTCAAGCAGGAGATACACTAACCTCCATTGCACAGAAAAGCAATGTATCAGTTGCACAACTAATAGAAGTCAACCAGTTAACATCAGATCTTATCCTGCCTGAACAAGTTTTAGTAATCCAAAAATAATTAATATTGCACTAACCGTCAAAAACGGTTAGTGCTTTTTTCTTTTCAAAACAAATACTTACTAGTATAATAAAGGAGTAATTAAATATCGATCTATCTTCGGGGCAGGGTGAAATTCCCGATCGGCGGTATTAGAGTTAATCTCTTGAGCCCGCGAGCCTTTATGGCAGGATTTGGTGTGATTCCAAAGCCGACAGTATAGTCTGGATGGGAGAAGATGGAGGTTCTTGCGACGTTCGAAAAATGCTGGTATACTGAACGTTTATTAAGAGTGCCTTTGTAAACTCCCTCAAGATTATTTTCTTGAGGTTTTTTATTTTACTAGGACACCTTAAAAGCTGTTGAACCTCTCTTCCTAACTTGATGGATCAAAAAGGAGAGAGGAAAAGAATGAAGAAAAAAATGAGTGTCAAAGCAATTGTTTCAATTGGAATGCTGAGCAGTATCGCATATCTTTTAATGCTGATTAACTTCCCGCTACCGCCATTTCCAAATTTCTTATTTATTGATTTTAGCGATATCCCAGCATTAATCGCAGCTCTAATTTTTGGACCTGTTGCAGGAATATTAGTTGAGTTTTTCAAAAATGCACTCAATTATATTGCAACTGGAAGTGCAACTGGAATTCCAGTTGGCCATATTGCTAATTTCCTTGCGGGGATTCTATTTGTATTGCCAACCTACTATGTATACAACAAGATGAGAACCAAAAAAGGAATGACAATCGCACTGATTGCAGGGACCCTTATTATGGCGGTAATGATGAGCATTTTAAACTACTTATTTATTTTACCGGCATATACCTCGCTGTTGAAGTTTCCTGACATGCGGAATTTAGTGGTACCGGCGATTTTACCATTTAATATCATTAAAGGCATAATCATGTCTTCTATATTTATGCTGCTATTCATCAGAATGCAGTCATGGATTAATAAATTAACTATTGTAAAAAGTGCTTAATAGCAAAGAAACCAGGTCGTCTGCCTGGTTTCTTTTTTTTGCAAAGAATAAATAACCCCCGTCAAAGAATGACGAGGGTAGCAGCTTAACAATATTTTAATGACAAAATATTATTCGAATTTAGTTGGATTGCCGTCAAATGCTTCGTCAGCAACTTTAATTGAATCAGTTGGACAACCTTCGAAAGCATCCATCATGTCATCAATTAATACATCAGGGATTTCAACAATACCCTCGTTATCATCAAGAGTTACAAATGCAATGCCCTCATCATCATAATCATAAATGTCTGGTGCTGCTGCTCCACATGCTCCGCATGCAATGCAAGTTTCTTTGTCAACAATCGTGTACTTTGCCATGAAAAAAAAACCTCCCAATAAAATAACTTACTCATTCCATATTAAATGGAAACGCATTACTCATTCCTATTGTAAAACTGTATGAGTAACTTTTCAATAGAAAAATACTCTATAGGATTTGGATTCCCTAATCTTCCACATTTTTTAGCAACACGACCATCACTTTCATGATAGAATAGGGATAGAAAAATAGGCGATTTTGTCGATTTTAAGCAAAAAGTGGTGAAATGGAATGTGTGAAATAGAAAACATTTTATTATATTGTTTGAAACAACTAAACGGTGAAAGAACAATTTATTCCATCTATCACCTTTTAAATGGAAAAAAATCATCACAAACACTTCAGGATGCGCATTTATATTCACTTAAAAGGTACTTTCGAATTCTTGAACCATTAACGCGCGAATCTTTTGATCAAATTTTCAACAGTTTACTTGATAAAAATATGGTGGAAGCCTTTGGGGATCAAAGATTTAAACTCACCCCAAGAGGACAAGCTTACTTACTGCAGCATCCACAGCCATCCTATATAAATGGATGGAAGTATCAACTCAATACATTGTTAGTTTGGGAAAGACTGTCACTGCTCGTTCAAGTAGCTTCTAATATTATATCTAAAGAAACGAAATACATCCCCATTCAAAAAAATACTGAGGTTCATAACTGGTTGAAGGACTTATTAAAATCTACCACGATACCAAAGCAGGATCTAGGAGAGATTCTCTATTCTGAATTAGTGGATATTTTTGAACAGGCAAAAGATATCAATCCTTCTGTATTGGTTTTTAGGTTAACGGGATATCAACAAATTGGATTGACCTCTATGCAAACGGCGAAAATGCTGAATATTGATTCACTGCAATATCATCTCGCATTTACCAATAACCTCCATTGCTTAATCCAATTCATTGAAAAAAATCCTGCCCGTTATCAGGTGTTATCATCACTGCTTGCAAATTTTGAACAAAAAGATTCCTTAACTCTTTCTTCTCGTAAAACCTGGGAATTATTAAATCAAGGTTTTTCTCTGGAGGAGATCGCAAGTATTCGTCATTTAAAAATAAGTACAATTGAAGATCATCTTGTAGAATTTGCTTTAAATATAAAAGACTTTTCCATTAATTCCTATGTGGAAGAAGGAACCCAACAGAAGATTTTAGAAATTTCACGGCAAGAAGCTACTAGGCAGCTTAAAGTAATCAGGAACATTTTAAAAGAGACTTCCTACTTTCAAATAAGACTCGTTCTAGCAAAGTATGGTGATAGACAATGGAATTAGAAAAACTTTTATTTACGTATTTTGGTTATCAGTCATTTAAAACAGGGCAAAAGGAAGTAATTTCGTCTTTACTCGGAGGGAACCATACGATTGCAATGCTTCCTACAGGCACAGGTAAATCTTTATGTTACCAACTTCCAGGGTATTGTCTTGATGGGCAGATATTAATCATATCTCCTCTTTTATCACTTATGCAGGATCAGGTGGAGCAATTAATGAAATTTGGAGAGAAACGGGTAATTGCTTTAAACTCATTTCTTGATTCGGATAAGCGGGGATATGTATTACGCAATTTATCAAAATTTAAATATATTTTTGTTTCGCCAGAAATGTTAAGCCTGCCTGCTATTATGAAAAAGATGCAAGCTCTTACTATCTCTTTATTTGTAGTGGATGAGGCACATTGTATTTCACAATGGGGCTACGATTTTCGCCCAGATTATTCAAAGCTGGGAGATTTTCGAAAGAAACTTGGGAATCCACTAACCCTAGCTTTAACAGCAACCGCAACTAAAAAAGTAAGAGAGGACATTATCCAATCTCTTGATTTAGAAAAATATAACAAGATTGATTCGACGATTGACCGGCCTAATATTTCCTTTTATGTTGAAGAGGTACCTAATTATCATGATAAGCAATCCCGTTTGTTAGAAATAGTTCTGCAGTTTCAAAAGCCGGGAATTATTTATTTTTCAAGTAAAAAGGTTGCAGAACAAATGGCTTCTCTATTAGTAGAGAAGGGGATTAAGAGAACAATGGCTTATCATGGAGGCTTAGATCAGGAACAAAGAATCTTAATACAACAGCAATTTATTCACGGACAACTCGATGTAATTTGTGCAACAAGTGCTTTTGGTATGGGTGTTAATAAGGAAAACATTCGATTTATCATCCATTATCATATGCCAATGCAAATCGAATCATATCTGCAAGAGATTGGCAGAGCTGGACGTGATGGCGAAGCGAGTATTGCGATATTATTATACTCACCTGGTGATGAACAACTCCCTATTCAGCTCGCGGAAGGAGAACTACCCTCTGAGCTGCAAATTGATTGGCTGTTCTCGCATTTAGTAAACAGTAAAATACCGAATGATTCTTTCTTAGAAGATAACCAGTATTTACGAGAGCAAGGCGGCTTTTCTGAGGTTCAATGGCGTATTATGCAGGACCTAATCAAAAATACTCAAGGCTCTTCCAATCATGAACAGGTAATGCATAAAATAAAAGAATTCGTAAATGAAAGATTAAAGGTAAAGAAAGAAAGTATTAAATTTATGAAAAAATGGATTAAGTCAAAATCATGTAGAAGAGAATTAATTCTAGAGTACTTTGAAGAAGGTGCTGTTAAGGAAAGTGTAAGGAATTGCTGCGATATTTGCGGAATCCATTTTGATCAATATCAAGCAACTGAGGGCGAACAAACGAATCATGTGATTGAAGGAATGTGGAAAGATTATCTAACCAATATTCTATTAAATAGTGAGTTGAGTAAATGAAAAATAAATATAACGAATTAATCAAAGGATTAACCGATAGAGAGTTACTCTTTCATTTATATATGACCCAAATCATACTCCTTGTTATAACTATAGTTTTAGGTATTCTATTGTTTGATCAATTTTCATTTATGAAGGCTATTAATTTTTCTGACATGAGGATTTTGTTGATTGGCGTACCTGCAGGGGTTGCGGTGGTCATTTTAGATATTCTATTAATGAAATGGCTGCCGTCATCATATTACGATGACGGTGGTTTGAACAAAAGAATTTTTAGAAATAGAAGTGTCCTCCACATAGCTTGGATTGCTGCATTTGTAGCTATCAGTGAAGAATTACTTTTTCGAGGCGTCATCCAAACAAAGATTGGCCTTATACTAGGTAGCCTTATTTTTGCTATCATCCATTATCGATATCTTTTTAATTGGTTTTTATTTACTAATATTGTAATTCTTAGTTTTTTCATAGGTTACATGTATGAATGGAGTAACAATTTAGCTCTTACAATAGTCATGCATTTTACAATTGATTTTTTATTAGGTCTTTATATTAAATATAGACACTCCAAAGAGATAGATGGACAGGAGGGACTGTTTCATGAATAAAGAAGAACCTTTCAGAACCCAGGCGGAAAGGCTTAAACAGCGTATTGAAAAAATAAACGAAGAAACATCCGAAGGTCGTGACAAATTACCCCCAAGAGAACAGATTCATAGGGAAAAGAGAAAGAAAACGAAATTGAAAGTGAAATATCCGATTATTCGGATATTGGTATTGTTTTTTATTCTTCTTCCTATTGCTATTTTTAGTGCTTACTCCTATCTTGAGGAGGGAAAAAGCAATAAAACAGAAAAAGTCACTGGTGATTCTTCCGGATATGAAGTTATTAATTTTGAAAAATCTGAAACAGAAAGCAGCAGTGTTAACAAAGTTGTTGAGGAAGAAGATAAATCGACTGTGGAAATTGAGGAAGATACAATTGAAGTCCAACAGCCAGTCAGCCCAGAGACTCCGGTTCTGGATCCCGTTTCAGAACAAGGCAATAATAATATACCGAACACGGATAAAAATAGCAGCGTTTCTACAGAAACAACGATTACCCATACGGTCAAAACGGGAGAAAATCTCTATCGGATTTCTTTGAAGTATTACCATTCAAAAGCTGGAGAGGAAATCATCCGAAAAGCAAATAAATTAAAGGGAAATGAAATCTATGTTGGACAAGTTTTAAAAATCCCTGTAAAAAAGTAGCCGATCATTTTTGATCGGTTTTTTTATTTGAATTTTTCATAATTTATCGGACAAGTTCATATTTATGTTAATGAGGTGTTGATATTATGGATAAACCAATTCTTTCACTTGAGCATACGGATGAAGCAACGAAACAAATGTTAGAAAATGTCCGAAAAAGAAAGGTTAAGTTTGATACCGCTAAAAGATGGCACTATTTATCTATTTATTCTATGCTGCTGTTCGCTTTCCTGTTTTTTAGTTACTTCTATTTTATGATTGCCAAACAATACTCTTATTCTTTTTTTGCAATGTTTTCTGCTTCTGTAAGTGACGCCATTAATATCAGTTTGATGGCTGTTACAGCCATATTGTATGGTGCGATGAATGTATTGAAACAGCAGAAGGATAAAAAGGAGAAAGAATATCAGGAATTAAGATGTGAAATAGTTAATCGCAGTAAGGATTTATGGAAAAAGGAAGAACATTGGAAAAATCGCCATGTTGATTTTGATGTAATGAAGAAAATCTATGATATTAATCTGTATCACGAAAAAAAATAAGAAGCAGCCTTGGTCTGCTTCTTACGAACATTAAAAAAATATTTTCTTTCCTTGTTCATCCTTTAATATTTCTACTGCTTCACGGAAGCGCTGTGAATGAATGATTTCTCTTTCGCGAAGGAACCTTAAACCATCATTTAAATCTGGGTCATCGCTTAGATTAATAATCCATTGGTAAGTAGCCCTTGCCTTTTCCTCTGCTGCAATATCTTCGTAAAGGTCAGCAATGGGGTCACCTTTAGCTTGTATATAAGAAGCAGTCCAAGGCACCCCAGATGAATTTTCGTAATATAGAGCATTATCATGTATAGCATAGTGATCACCTAATCCGGCTGCCTTCATCATTTCTGGGGTGGCATCCTTTGTGAGTTTATAGATCATAGTGGCAATCATTTCTAGATGCGCGAATTCCTCCGTTCCGATATCTGTTAATAATCCAATTACTTTATCAGGTATGGAATATCTTTGGTTTAAATATCGTAAAGCAGCTGAAAGCTCACCATCTGCACCGCCATATTGCTCCACTAAATATCTAGCTAAAGTTGGATTACAAGTACTTACACGGACCGGATATTGAAGCTTCTTTTCGTATATCCACATGTACAAATTTCCCTCCCTCAGTTAATAAAAGTGTTTTACACTTGCCATGGCCAAGGCGGCTCGTTCCAGTTCCAAGGGTGTCCAGAATAGCTGTTGCCAAACTGCTGAAGAGGACCAAATTGACTCTCAAATACCTTTTTTATCGTTTTTCTTTCTTTTGCATAATGATTGAATTGCTTAATTGCTTCAAGGTCGTCAGGGTGTGTGTCTAAATACAGTGTTAATTCGACTAAGACAAAATCAACAGCTTGAAGCTGTTCCATTATTTGATAATATTCAGGCGGGATTTGTTTCATCTCGGAACTCCCCCTTTAGCTTTCTCAAATGGATTAAAATAGGGGTCGTAAAATGGTTTCCAAAGTGTTCCTGCTCTCAGTGCTTCCTGTGGTGAGAATTGTGGAAGGTTAGGTGGTTGAAAACCGATATATAGATTCGGCGGAGTAGAATAAGTTTTTTCTAGAATCGGCTTACACGGGTCAAATGGACCAGCAATCGGACAATATGTTTTATAAAGAGTAAACATTGTCTCCCTCCCTTTGTAAACATCATTAATAAATATGAAAATTTTCAAAGTTCATGACATGATTCTTGAAAAAAAGGATAAATCCATGTTTCGTTGAAGTATAATAGGAAAGTAGGATAATTACGTAGAGGTGATGGAAGTGTTTGTAAAAAATATGATGATTCCAAATCATGCCTGTGTGACCGTGCAGGAAAACACATCAATGGCGGAAGCTTTAGAAAAATTGGAAACCCATCAAATTGATGGATTGCCAGTACTAAAAGGTGAAAAGTATCAAGGGGTAGTTACACGCTACAAAATTTATGAGAACTACTTTTTGTCCGGGAAACAGAAGGATGAATATTTAAGCAACGTTACAGTTAAAGATATTGCTACACATCAAGAGAAGTACTTACTCGGTGAAGAAGTTTTTGAAAAGACGCTTCTTGACTTAAAAGACTTCCCGCTTTTAGCTGTAGTTGACTCAAATCGTAAATTTCTAGGTGTTGTAACACGATCTGATGTCCTTTCCACTTTTCAGAGTGCTTTCGGAGTAAATCGCCCAGGGGTAAGGATTGCTTTTACATCAGTAGAAACAGAAGGACGTATCGCACGACTTTCTGAAATTGCGCATCACTTCCATGAACATATTATTTCCCTCGTAACGTTTGATGAGACTGATAAATTAGTTCGGAGAATTGTCATGAAGGTAGAAAAGAAAGATAATATTGAACGGTTTACAAAAAAACTTGAAGAGCAGGGTTTCCGTATTTTAAGCATTCAAGAAGACTAATAAATCTGAATGGAAAGAATCCAATTCCTTCTCATACAATGTATGGGAGGGATTTTTGTGTTGAGGATCATTTGGCGTGTATTAGTTATTCTTGTGTGTGGATATTTATTTATTGAATGGGTACCAATTACTTACCCATTTCATTTTGCTGATATTTTGGTCGGCCCGATTATTTATCCATTAGAATTTTTTGCAGCCTCATTAGCTTTTTTCTTTGGATTAGTCATCAGTCTACAACTATTTCGACTGCTTCTCCAAATGACATTTAAAATAGTGAAGAAAAAACGGAGCAAACGTTAGTCCTGTTTGGTTTTAGGTTCCTATATGGTATGATTTTAACTAGAACATTAAGATTGGAAAAGGGGAAAATATGGGTTATATTATCGTTTTGCTTCTGATTATGGGAGTGGTTCTTATCTTGTATATGGTAAAAGAAGCGTTCCTTAATCATGTGGTACATCATGAGATGACTTTCGAAGATTTTCCAAGGTCCTTTGGATCGGTATCAATATTCTTTATCTCAGATATTCACAAGCGTCTTATTTCCGATGATATTATCACAGCTGCGATTGGGAAAACAGATATCGTGGTAATTGGCGGAGATTTAATGGAAAAGAAGGTTCCCTTTGAAAAAGTAAGAAAGAACCTTGAGAAATTAAAACAATTAGGACCCGTGTATTTTGTTTGGGGGAATAATGATTATGAAACAGATTTTCGTAAATTAGATGCTATTCTTTTGGATTATGGAGTAAAAGTATTGGATAATACTGCTGCTATTTTTGAATCGGCAATTGGTGATAAATTATCTTTACTGGGTGTAGATGCCTTAAATCAAGAAAGAGACAGACTTGACTTGGCATTATTGGATGCTGAGGATAATAGCTTTAAGATATTGGCAAGTCATTACCCTGACATAACAGACAAAATAATGCCAGAACATAAAATCAGCCTCGTGTTAAGTGGCCACACCCATGGAGGACAAATACATATTCTAGGTTACAGTCCATATAAAAAAGGCGAAGTTGAAAAATTAGAAAACACAACGTTGTTAATTAGTAATGGTTATGGCACGACAGGCGTGCCCCTAAGATTAGGCGCTCCTGCACAATGTCATTTGATCACAATAAAGAACGAGCAGTAATATTCATTTATGAATGGTTTGGTAATATCGGGGGAATTAAGATGGGTGACCAAGAAGGTAAATATAATATTAAAGCTGCTGCATTAATGCTGGGGGTTCAGCCTGGAACGCTAAGAGCATGGGAAAGGCGTTATCAATTAATAGCACCAGTAAGAAATGAAGCAGGACATCGACTATATACAGAAGACCATATAAAGATTTTAAAGTGGTTAATAAAGAAGGTGAATCAAGGATTTACCATCAGTCAGGCGATTTCCTTAATGGGACATAGTCAGATACAAATCGATTCAGAAGCATTAAACCTAAATCTTAGTAATCCATTAATCAGTTTAACGGAAGGTCTTTATGATGCCTTAATCCACTTTGAAGAGGAAAAGATAAACGAAGTAATCAATTCAATGTTTAGTATTTTCACGATGGAAAAAGTAATCATAGAGATTTTTAGTCAAATCTTTAAGAAAATTGAGGAGTCCCTTAATGGAGGAAAGATAACCAAAGCTCAAAGGAATTATTCAGCATCATTCTTACAAGCACGAATTACAACCGTTATTCATAGCTTTCCAACTAATGCTCATCTTTCCAAAGCTGTATGTCTTACATACTCCCAAATTGGGGATGATATAGGACTAGGACTGCTAATGTTCAGCTTTTATCTAAGAAAACGCGGGGTAGAAGTAATAAATATAGGTGCGTTTCATTCTGAAGAAGATATATGTGAAACATTAGAAATTATCCATCCTGATTTATTTATCGTCTCATGTGAAGAACAGAAAGACTTAGATGAAGCACTTTCACTTGTTGAACTGCTATCCAAAAATCATCAAGATTTTTCCATTGGTATTTGTGGTGAAGCAATTACATCAATGAAACCCTCTGATAAGAAACAGTTTTCAACCTTTGTTCTTGGACAAACGGTAAATGATTGGGAAATGTGGCTAATGGAACGGATGGTATTTTAGACAAAGCACCAACCAACGCCATTGACATACACTAGGGATAAGAGTTATGTCACGGCAGGGGGCAAAAGAGCATGCGCTTAGAACGCTTAACAGTCAATAAGATAAAGATTTTTTTAACCTCTGATGATTTAATGGAAAGGGGACTTTCCAAAGACGATATTTGGAAGGATTCAATAAAATGGCATCAACTTTTCCATGACATGCTGGAAGAGGCAAGCGAGGAATTTGATGTTGAGATTCAAGGTTCTGTAGCAGTTGAAATATTCGCCTTGCAGACTCAAGGAATGATAATGATAATAACGGTTGATGAAAATATTGAAGAAGAAGAAGAAGTATTATTTGATGGCTTTGTAGAAATGCAGGTTAGAGTTGAAGGGTGTGAAAACCTGCTATATCAATTCGATAGTATCGAAGATATTATCGATCTTTCTCACAGGCTGACACCACTGCAAGTTAGCGGCGGCAGTTTATTTTCCTATAATAATCGATATTACTTACTAATAAATAATCTAGATCCTTCGTTAGTAGAAAAAATTGCAGCTTATTTATCTGAATACGGAAATCCTTCCATAATTAGTACGCATGTACTTGCCGAATATGGCAATCAAATTATTAAGGACAATGCGGTGGAAACGATACTAAAATATTTCAAATAGCTTTTTATATCCCAAGACAATGTAAGGAGTCCGCCGCTCCTTTTTTGTTTGAACACAAAAAACAACCCCTTTTTATTTTAAATGGCAGCGTTTACAAAAATTACTGGAAAAGTAATGAAAAGTGTATTTTTCATCTTGCATAAATCCATTAGTCGTGTATACTTGTGTCTGAAAGCGACAACATTATTTATAGTGATTTTCTAGGAGGTTTACAGATGGTAGCCGAAAAAGGTAATGAAAAAACTAATCAAGAGGAAGAGAATAATGTGTTAACTTCAACACAGACAGTTATACATAAAGCTCTTGAAAAGTTAGGTTATCCTGAAGAAGTATATGAGCTCTTAAAAGAGCCATTACGTATGATGACAGTGAAAATTCCAATTAGAATGGATGACGGATCTATAAAGATATTTACCGGCTATCGTGCACAGCATAACGACGCAGTCGGTCCTACTAAGGGCGGAATCAGGTTTCATCCCAATGTATCAGAAACTGAAGTTAAGGCACTTTCCATTTGGATGAGCTTGAAGTGTGGAATTGTTGATCTTCCGTATGGCGGTGGAAAAGGCGGAATCATTTGTGACCCGCGGGATATGTCATTTAGAGAGCTAGAAAGATTAAGCCGTGGATATGTACGAGCAATCAGTCAAATTGTTGGTCCAACAAAGGATATTCCGGCACCGGATGTTTTTACAAATTCTCAAATTATGGCTTGGATGATGGATGAATATAGTCGAATAGATGAATTTAACTCTCCAGGATTTATTACTGGAAAGCCTCTTGTTCTAGGGGGCTCACATGGTCGTGAATCTGCTACTGCTAAGGGTGTAACGATATGTATCCGTGAAGCAGCTAAGAAAAAAGGGATTCAAATAGAGGGTGCCAGGGTCGTCATTCAAGGCTTTGGTAATGCAGGAAGCTTCTTATCGAAATTCATGCATGATGCAGGAGCTAAGGTTGTTGGTATTTCTGATGCTTATGGCGCATTATATGATCCGAATGGACTTGATATTGATTACCTGCTAGACCGCCGAGATAGCTTTGGTACGGTAACGAAATTATTCAATAATACGATTACAAATAAAGAATTACTAGAACTTGAGTGTGACATTCTTGTACCGGCTGCAATTGAAAATCAAATTACAGCTGAAAATGCACATAATATTCGTGCAAGCATAGTGGTAGAGGCTGCTAACGGACCTACAACACTTGAGGCAACTGAAATATTAACAGAGCGTGGTATTTTACTTGTACCGGATGTACTTGCATCTGCTGGCGGAGTAACTGTTTCCTACTTTGAATGGGTTCAAAATAACCAGGGTTATTACTGGTCAGAAGAAGAAGTAGAAGAAAAACTTGAAAAAGTAATGGTAAAATCATTTAATAATATTTATGATACTGCACAAACACGCCGTGTCGATATGCGCCTATCCGCTTATATGGTTGGAGTAAGAAAAATGGCAGAAGCCAGCCGATTCAGAGGTTGGATTTAAAAGCTTTATTATTGAAACATACTAAAAAAACTCCTATCATATGACGGTAGGAGTTTTTTTGAATGGCTGTGTTAAAGTCGATATTAATTTTGGCACTCTGTTGGTTGGAGCGGAAGGCACGAAGAC
>NZ_NPDD01000031.1 GCF_002272245.1 Bacillus sp. 7884-1
GAAAGCGAAGTGCCTGGAGCGCAAATCAACAGACCCATTTAACACAGCCTTGGAATAATATATTGAGGTGATCAATTTTGCAATTAGAAGATATTATTATTGTCGGAGGGGGGCCATGTGGATTAGCTGCTGCTATTGCCTTCAAAGAAATTGGGCTTAACCCGCTTATTATTGAAAAAGGGAATGTGGTAAATGCCATCTATCATTACCCAACACATCAAACATTTTTTAGTACAAGTGAAAAGCTAGAAATCGGTGATGTTCCATTTATTACAGAAAGCTATAAACCGAAACGAAATCAAGCGCTCGTTTATTATCGGGATGTTGTTAAGCGGAAACAACTGCGTATTAACTCTTTTGAAAAAGTATCAAAGGTGTTGGAAGAAGAAAATGGTTTTCAAGTAGTTACCAATAAACAGACATATCAAACACAGTTTGTTGTGATTGCTACAGGATACTATGATCACCCAAACTATATGAAAGTGCCTGGAGAAGATTTGCCAAAAGTGTCTCATTACTTTAAAGAAGCACACCCGTATTTTGATAAGGAAGTTTGTGTAATCGGCGGCAAGAACTCCAGTGTAGATGCAGCCCTTGAACTTGTTAAAGCAGGTGCTAGAGTATCAGTTTTATACCGTGGGAAAGAATATTCCTCGAGCATAAAACCATGGATTCTCCCAGAATTTGAGGCATTAGTGCGTAACGATACCATAACAATGGAATTTAATTCTGATATTATTGAGATTACAAATGACCAGGTAAGATATAAAAAGGATGGAAAAGAAAAGACCATATACAATGATTTCGTTTTTGCGATGACAGGTTATCGACCAGATCACCAATTCTTAAAGAATATGGGGATTAATATTGACGAAGAGACGGGAAGGCCGCTTTTTGATCCTGAAACTATGGAGACGAATATTGAGGGCATTTATATTGCAGGAGTAATTGCTGCAGGTAATAATGCTAACGAAATATTTATTGAAAATGGCAGGTTTCATGGAAGTCTTATTGCTCAATCAATCAAAAAAAGGGGTGAAAAATTTTTATGAAAAAAGTTGTATTATTAACAACTGGAGGAACGATTGCCAGTAAAACCAATAAGGATTCAGGGAAATTAGCATCGGGAGAATTAACGGGAGAAGAACTGGCAGCTATGTGTAATCTGCCTAAGGATATCGAAGTAATCATTGAATCAGTATTTCAAAAAGCAAGCATACATATTACCTTTGAAGATTTAGTAGTATTAAAAAATAAAATTGAAAAATATTATGAGGATGATAAGGTTTCCGGAGTGGTGGTAACGCATGGTACGGATACACTTGAGGAAACAGCCTACTTTCTGGATTTAACCATTAAGGACCCCCGTCCAGTCGTAATAACAGGATCCCAACGGTCTCCAGAAGACTTAGGAAGTGATGTATACATAAACCTTAGACATGCAATCTATTCAGCTTGTTCAGAGGATTTACAATATGCAGGAGCTGTTGTTGTGTTCAATGAACGGATATTTGCAGCTAGGTATGTAAAGAAGGAACATGCCTCCAACATCCAGGGATTTAACGTATTTGGATTTGGCTACCTTGGAATTATCGATAATGATGTGGTTCATATTTTTCAAAAACCAATCAAGCGGGAGTATTTTGCCATTCAATCACCGGTTCCTCAAGTAGATATTATAAAATGTTATATTGGAGCCGATGGGAAATTTATTAAGGCTGCCAGAGAATCTGGGGTCAGAGGGATTATCCTTGAAGGTGTTGGACGCGGGCAAGTAGCTCCTCAAATGATGGAGGAAATTGAAAAATCACTTTCAGAAGGAATTGTCTTGGTGATTACAACGAGTGCAGAAGAGGGTTCTGTGTATACCACTTATGATTATAAAGGCAGTGCCTATGATTTATACAATAAGGGTGTAATCCTTGGCAGTGATAATGACTCCAAAAAGGCAAGAATTAAATTAGCGGTAGCACTTGCTAGCGGACTAGAGAAAATTAACTATTAATAGACAAATCGGAAATTGGATATAATCTTTGATTTAATTAATGACAATATCATGTTAGGATTAAGTATACGAATTATTTGAAATGAGGATTAACCATGCTGGGAATATTATCAGCCGGCATCGCCCCAGGTTTGGCCTTGCTGAGTTATTTTTATTTAAAAGATGAATATGAGTCAGAGCCAATATCTGTAGTTTTTAGGACCTTCATGTACGGTGCTCTTCTGGTGTTTCCAATCATGTTTATTCAGCATGTGCTTCATACAGAGAATATCATTAAATCTGGATTTATTGATGCATTCCTTTCCTCGAGTCTGCTCGAAGAGTTTTTTAAATGGTTTATCCTGTTCTATGCGATTTACCAACATGTTGAGTTAGATGAACCATTTGATGGAATTGTGTACGGTGTGGCTGTTTCTCTTGGTTTTGCCACTGTTGAAAATATATTTTATTTATTTGCCAATGGGATTGAACATGCTATGGCAAGAGCATTGCTCCCTGTTTCAAGTCATGCTTTATTCGGAGTCATTATGGGATTTTACCTTGGAAAAGCAAAATTCTCCGAAGGCAAAATAATTAAGTGGGTATTCATATCATTACTTTTGCCATTCATCCTGCATGGATCTTATGATTATATTTTAATTTCACAAGAAAACTGGCTATATATTATTTTACCTTTTATGATTTTTCTTTGGTGGTTTGGCTTAAGAAAGGTTAAAATGGCGAGAATCTTAACGACAAACCATAAGAAAAAACAATATTCAGCTCAAAATTCCTTTCATTCTTAAAGAGAAATTCCCTTCATTTTAAATGAAGGGGATTTTTTTTGAATAAATTTGGCATTAAAACAAAAAATAGGTTTACATCTAAAAAGATTTACAACTGGGGGTTACTTTACCATGAAGAAGAAAATTGTTAAATTTTTATTTCCACTCTTAATCTCCCTTTGTATGGTGCCATTTACGTTTCTAGAGAACGACAGGGCTTATGCATTCTCTAACCAGGTTATTCAACAAGGTGCTGTTGGAGATGATGTCATCGAGCTTCAATCTAGACTTCAGTATTTGGGATTTTACAACAGGAAAATTGATGGTGTGTTCGGGTGGAGCACCTATTGGGCACTAAGAAATTTTCAATATGAGTTTGGATTACCAATCGATGGACTTGCAGGTACAGAGACAAAGGCAAAATTAGCTAAAGCAAGCAAATATAATAAACAATTTGTAAAGGAACAAATCAATAAAGGGAATAAATTTACCCATTATGGTGGAGTGGACCAAAAAAAGCAGAGTGCACCGAACCCCAAAGCACAACCAAAAGCACAACCAAAAGCACAACCAAAAGCACAACCCAATGCTCAACCAAAAACACAACCCAATGCTCAACCAAAAACACCAGCTAATACGGCGAATCCTAAGCAGGCTGCACCAAAACCTGCAGCCCCAAAAGCACCACCAAAAAAACCAACGGCTGCAAATACGCCAGGTGGTTTCTCAAGTAACGATATCCAATTAATGGCGAATGCTGTGTATGGAGAATCCAGAGGTGAACCATATACAGGGCAAGTTGCAGTTGCTGCCGTCATCCTAAATCGTGTTAATAGCGCATCCTTTCCAAACACTGTCTCAGGGGTTATTTTTGAACCGGGTGCATTTACGGCCGTTGCGGATGGACAAATTTGGCTGACTCCAAACGAACAAGCTAAAAAAGCAGTACTAGATGCAATAAACGGCATTGATCCAACAGGGGAAGCCCTATATTATTTTAATCCGGCTACGGCTACAAGTAAGTGGATTTGGTCAAGACCACAAATTAAACGAATCGGAAAACATATTTTTTGCGAATAGAGGGGTGAATAGGATGATAAGAGGAATAATCATAGGTGTTCTCGCAGTAGGTGTTGCGGGTACTGCCTACTGGGGTTACCAAGAACATCGAGAGAAAAACGCAATATTAATCAATGCTGAAAATAGTTATCAACGTGCCTTTCACGATCTTACCTATGAGATGGATTTACTTCACGATAAGATTGGAACAACTCTTGCAATGAATTCAAGATATTCCTTGTCACCTTCATTAGTAGAGGTTTGGCGATTAACCTCGGAAGCTCATAGTGATGTCGGTCAACTTCCGTTAACCTTGCTCCCGTTCAATAAAACGGAGGAATTTTTGGCTCAAATTGGAAAGTTTAGTTATCAAACGGCTGTGAGAGATTTAGATAAAGAACCATTATCAGAAGAGGAGTATGAAACGTTAAAGGTTTTATACAAGCAATCTGGTGATATTCAGAGTGAGCTTCGTAAAGTACAGCATATGGTATTGGAAAACAATCTGCGCTGGATGGATGTAGAACTAGCGTTAGCTTCAGGAAAAGAAAAAACCGACAATACGATAATTGATGGATTTAAAACAGTCGAAAAAACGGTGTCGGGCTTTGATGAAAGTGACTTTGGACCTACTTTTACGAACATGCAAAAGAAAGATGAAAATTTTAAGAAAATTAAAGGAAAAAACATTTCTGAAAAAGAAGCAATCAGTATTGCGAAAAAATATATGAAATTTGATGGGAATTCCGAAGTAAAAGTCACAGAGAGTGGTAAGGGTTCAGATTATGGTTTTTATAGTGTATCAATAAAAAACAAGAAAACTGGACAAGAAGGAAGTATGGATATCACGAAAAAAGCAGGGTATCCAATATGGTTTATTAATCACCGAGAAGTTGACAAACAGAAGATTAGCTTAAATGATGCAAATCTTAAGGCAGCAGCTTTTCTGAAGGAAAATGGTTATAAAAATCTAGAATTGTTTGAGAGTATGCAATATGATAACACAGGTGTATTTAATTTTGTCACCAGTGAGAACAATATTAGGATTTATCCTGAAGCTGTTAAGGTTGAGGTGGCGCTTGATAATGGAAATATTATAGGTTTCACAGCAGAGGAATATCTAAAATCCTTCCAAACTAGGGAAGTAGAAAAACCAGTTCTAACAAGTGAGCAAGCTCGTGCCAAAGTAAATCCTAACTTTAAAGTCATGGAAGAGAGACAAGCGATTATCGTTAATGATCTAAACAAAGAAGTATTGTGTTATGAATTCCTAGGAACCATAGATGATGACACCTACAGGATTTTTATTAATGCAGTAGATGGTACCGAAGAGGAAGTAGAAAAGTTAAAGAACGCCGAGGAAGTTTACGACGAAGTTATTTAAGGTTTGGCTGTGTTAAAAGGAAAATAATAATTTTAGAACTCTGTTGATTTGTGC
>NZ_NPDD01000032.1 GCF_002272245.1 Bacillus sp. 7884-1
GTGCCTGGGCAGATTCGAGGATGTAAATCAATGTCCTGCAGGAGGACGGGACAGGGCAGACCCCGCAGGCGCTTTTAGCGCCAAGGAGGCTTCCCGAACCGCCTGGAGCACAAAGCAACAGACCAAGTTAACACAGCATTAGGATTAAGTATAAAACCATACCATCACTCCAATAATAGTAGTAATTGGTAATTGGAGTGATAGTATGAAAATAGTAGAAAGAATATTAATAAAGGTAGTTATTATCCAATTTATCTTTCTTTTTCTCGCGCAGCTATTCTTACATCAGCTAGATATTTTTCCACAGTTAGAACAGTTAACAAAATATGAAGGAGTAAATGAAAATACATTTACTGAGATATTACAAACCTTTAACGGTGATTAAAAAAGCAGAATTCCTGCTTTTTTTTTATTCCTAAAATGGGGAAAGTAATAAGAAATTCAAATATAAAAATTTTAAAAAAAAGAGGCTTCCACCTTTCTTATGGTAAAATAAAAGTATAGGTCTACGAGACAATCATGAATGACTTAGGAGGATTTATGGAAAACAAAATATCAATTGCCATTGACGGTCCTGCTGCAGCCGGTAAGAGTACAGTAGCAAAAGTTGTTGCAGAAAAGTTATCCTACATATATATCGATACAGGTGCAATGTATCGCGCTTTGACATACAAGGCATTGGCTAATAACATTAATTTAGAAGATGAAAACAGTTTATTCAACACTTTACTAGAAACAAAGCTAGAACTTTATCCATCCCCAAATGGACAATTGGTGTTTCTTGATGGGCAAGAAGTAACAGAAGCTATTCGATCTTCAGAAGTAACAAATTCTGTTTCGCTAGTAGCTACGCACCAAAAGGTTCGTGAAGAAATGGTGAGAATGCAGCAATCCTTTGCAGTGAATGGAGGGGTTGTAATGGATGGTAGAGATATCGGGACCCATGTACTGCCAAATGCGGAGGTAAAGGTTTTCTTACTTGCAAGCGTAGAAGAAAGAGCAGTTAGACGTCATACAGAAAATCTCCAAAAAGGCTATTCTTCTAATTTAGAACAATTAAAGGAAGACATTGCCCGTCGTGATAAAATTGATTCCGAACGAGAATTTGCACCTTTAAAAAAAGCGGAAGATGCTATTGAAATTGACACCACATCTTTGTCTATCCCTGAAGTAGCTGAAAAAATAATGGTTCTCGTGTATGAAAGGGTTGGATAAGTGTGACGTTTTATTCGTTTGCAAGATCGGTTGTTGCTGGGGTTTTGAAACCATTGTATCGTACTGAAGTAATTGGATTAGAGCATTTCCCTAAAGATGGAGGAGTGTTGCTTTGCACGAACCATATTCATAATTTTGACCCTTTAGTTGTGGGTACTACTGCTCCTAGACCAGTTCATTTTATGGCAAAGGAAGAAATTTTCAAGGTCCCTGTATTGGGTAATATCGTTAGAAAGTGTAATGCTTTCCCGGTAAAGCGAGGGATGGGGGACCGAGAAGCATTAAGAGCGGGATTAAAGGTATTAAAAGACGGCAATGTTTTCGGGCTCTTTCCCGAAGGGACCAGAAGCAAAACAGGTGAAATCGGAAAAGGACTATCAGGAGCGGGCTTTTTTGCGCTAAGAACAGAAGCCGATGTGGTGCCTTGCGCTATTATTGGACCATACAAAAGTTTCGGTAAATTAAAAGTGGTTTATGGAAAGCCGATTGCAATGGAAGATATGAGGAGCAGGAAAGCTTCTGTAGAAGAGGTAACTGAATTAATTATGTCAGAAATCCATAAACTTATTAAAGAGTACCGATAGGTTCTGCTTGACAAAATACGCTATTTGTAAGAAGTTAATAAAAAGAGATCTTATTAGAATATTCACTCGTTTTTCATGTAATTAGAAAATATAAATGTAACATGCAGTAAATGGATTAAGGAGGAATACATATGTCGGAAGATATGAATCAAGTAGAAGTAAAAAATTATACCATTGGAGATAGAGTCTCTGGACAAGTTACTAAGGTAGAAGAAAAACAGGTAATAGTTAATATTCAGGATAGTAAACATGACGGTATTATCCCTATAAGTGAGCTTTCCAGCCTTCATGTTGAAAAAGCCTCTGATGTAGTTTCCGAAGGTGATGAATTAGATCTTGAAGTATTAAAAGTAGAAGAAGATGCTATCATTTTATCAAAAAGAAAAGTTGATGCTGGGAAAGCATGGGTAAATCTTGAGGAACTATTCAATAGCGGCGAAGTATTTGAAACAGAAGTGAAAGATGTAGTAAAAGGCGGTCTTGTCGTTGATCTTGGTGTACGCGGCTTTGTTCCTGCTTCTTTAGTAGAAGCGCATTTTGTTGAAGATTTTTCTGATTATAAAGGTAAGAATCTTACTTTTAAAATTGTTGAACTTGATAAGGAAAAAAATCGTTTAATCCTTTCTCACCGTGCAGTAGTGGAAGAAGAGAAGGGAAAACACAAGAAAAATATATTAAATAGTATTACGCCTGGACAAGTGATTGAAGGTACCGTACAAAGAATTACAGATTTTGGTGCATTCGTTGATATAGGTGGTATTGATGGACTAGTTCATATATCTCAATTGTCCTATCAACATATTGATAAACCATCAGATGTAGTTCAAGAAGGTCAAAAAGTAAAAGTTAAGGTTTTGAATGTGGATCGTGATAATGAAAGAATTTCTTTATCAATCAAAGAAACACAGCCAGGACCATGGTCTGATGTAGCTGAAAAAGCACCTAAGGGCAGCACATTAACTGGGACCGTTAAACGATTAGTATCATATGGTGCTTTTGTGGAAGTTTTCCCAGGGGTTGAAGGACTTGTTCATATCTCACAAATTGCACACAAGCATATTGGTACACCTCATGAGGTATTGAAGGAAGGACAAGAAGTACAAGTAAAAGTGCTAGATGCGAACGAGCAAGAGCAGAGACTGTCTCTTAGCATCAAGGACCTTCTCGAAAAAGATGCAGACGAGAACTTTGATTACGAACTTCCCGAAGAATCTAAAGGTTTTCAGCTTGGTGAAATGATTGGCGATAAATTAAAGAATCTAGGAAAATAATGGTGATAATTAGTGTCTAGATCTGAACGGAAATGGGACCATATTCGCTATGCCTTAGAAACAGGGCAAAAACGATTAACAGCATTTGATGATATTCAATTTATTCATCAAAGTTTACCAAACATTAATGTGTCAGATGTTTCTATTCACCAAAAAATTGGCGAACTTTCTTTAAGTTCGCCAATTTTTATCAATGCTATGACAGGTGGCGGAGGCGAGAAAACCTACTCTCTTAACAAGCAGCTAGCAATGGTAGCGAGGGAAGCAGGTCTTGCTATCGCAGTAGGATCACAAATGTCTGCATTGAAGGATAAATCTGAGAGATATACATATGAGGTTGTTCGAAAAGAAAACCCTTCTGGAATTCTTATCGCTAACTTAGGAAGTGAGGCAACTCCTGATTTAGCAAAAGCAGCTATTGAAATGATTGAGGCAAATGCCTTACAGATACATTTAAATGTAATCCAGGAGCTTGCAATGCCTGAAGGAGACCGGGAATTTTCTGGTGCTTTAAGGAGAATAGAAAAAATTGTAAAAGAAGTTAACGTTCCTGTTATTGTTAAAGAAGTTGGATTTGGTATGTGCAAAGAAACAGTTGAATCTCTTTCGTCTGTGGGGGTTTCTGTTGTAGATGTTGGTGGATTTGGAGGAACCAACTTTGCCGAAATAGAAAACAAGCGTAGTGATGAATCTAAAGCTTTTTTTAATCAATGGGGAATTCCTACAGCAATCTCTATTTCTGAAGCCTCGCATGCATCCATGCCCCTAACGATCATTGGTTCTGGTGGATTTTCCTCTAGCATTGATATTGCGAAAGGAATAGCATTAGGTGCGAGTGCCGTTGGCTTTGCGGGTAATTTCTTGAGGATTCTTGTTGAAGAGGGAATTGATTCTTTAGAAGAAGAAATTTCAGCCCTTCATCTTGGATTAAAAATAATTATGACTGCGTTAGGAGCCAAATCTATTTTAGATTTACAAAGTGCTCCATTAATGATATCTGGTCAAATGCATCATTGGTTAACTCAGCGAGGAATCGATACTAAAACATATAGCCAGCGTACTATAAAATAAGCTCCCGAGACACGCGGGAGCTTATTTTTTTTAACTATACTTATTATCGTTTAATCCTCTTGCTTCTTCAGGGCTTTGAAGCTTAGTTGCTCCAGGGTAATGTAACGCCTGGTCACGGTCTGATTCAACTTTTCCACTTGCTTTTAACTTTTTTTCTTGTCGATCCTTTCCCATTTCTCCACACCTCCTACTATTAACATGATTTTCTTGCCTAAAGATTATTCATTGGAAGTATGAAACTACATAAAGAATACCGATAATGGAAATAGTAGGAGGTGTGTGATAATGGAAGGTTCATTGTTTTATTGGATACTTTGGTTGTTTTGGGTTTCCATAACATTTTTTATGAACAAGCAAAATCCTTTTCGTGCAAAATTAGCCGCTTGTATTTTAGTAATCATTATTCTTTCAAATGTACATTTTACGGTTGAGCGTTTTCAGTTTTTTGCAAGTGGATTATTTTTGCTGTTATTATCTTATATTATTTTAAGTAAGAAAAAGCTGGGTTCATTGCTATATGCCTTTATTTGTTCATTTATTGTAACCATTTCATACGTTACCTTTAACTTATTTGTCATTTTTGACCCAGTCTGGGTGGTGTTTCAAAAGGAATGGATGATGGGATTTTGCTTAAGCTGCCTGGCGATTATTTTGCAAAACTCATTAAAAGACAGATTATTGATTATTGTTAGCGGCACCATGCAAGGAGAGATACTCTATGCTTTTTACCTAAGTAAATTTGAATTTACCTACCCAATAGGAGCAATCGCTTACCTAGATGTCTCTGCTTTAACCATTTTGCTGCTAGTAAGCTGGAGCGCTCTAGAAAATGCCGGTACATTCTTTCAAAATCATTTTCATTTTTTGGAAAAAGGAAAGCAAAAATCATCATAAAAAGCACATATTAAGTTTTACCATTGCAGGAAAGGATTCACATTGCTAAAATAATATGGTTAGACCCTTCTTTTGGATAGAAGGGTTTCTTTATCATTAGTACGCAATTGCTTAATTATATAATTGAGTTTCTCTGCTTTAACGATAAAATAACAAAATATTGATAAATATATGGATAGAAAGGATGGCGATTATAATGGTAAAACCTGTTATAGCCATTGTAGGGCGACCGAATGTAGGGAAATCGACCATTTTCAACAGAATTGTTGGAGAGAGGATTTCTATCGTTGAGGATATCCCTGGAGTAACGCGTGATCGAATTTATAGCTCTGGGGAATGGTTGACACATGATTTTAATGTAATTGATACGGGTGGGATTGATATCGGGGATGAACCTTTTCTCGAGCAAATTCGCCAGCAGGCTGAAGTAGCTATTGACGAAGCAGATGTTATCATTTTTCTAACAAATGGCAGAGAAGGAGTTACAGCTGCAGACGAAGAGGTAGCAAAGATTTTATATAAATCCAAAAAACCTATCGTTTTAGCCGTTAACAAAATTGATAATCCTGAAATGCGTGAACAAATCTATGATTTTTATTCATTAGGTTTTGGAGAACCTATACCAGTATCAGGTTCTCATGGACTTGGATTGGGAGACCTTCTGGATGAGGCTGCCAAACATTTTCCAAAGGATAAGGGTCAGGATTATGATGCAGATGTCATTAAATTTTCACTAATTGGCCGGCCAAATGTTGGGAAGTCATCATTAGTGAATGCAATTCTGGGAGAAGACCGTGTTATTGTAAGTGATATTGCGGGAACAACCAGAGATGCTGTGGATTCACCTTATACGTATAATGGCGATAAGTATGTCATTATTGATACGGCTGGAATGAGGAAAAAAGGAAAAGTCTATGAGAGTACCGAAAAATATAGTGTACTCCGTGCCTTAAGGGCAATAGAACGGTCTGATGTTGTTCTAGTTGTCATTAATGCAGAAGAAGGAATCATCGAACAGGATAAGAAAATTGCCGGATATGCACATGAAGCTGGCAGGGCAATAGTTATTGTGGTCAACAAATGGGATGCTGTTGAAAAAGATGAAAAAACAATGAAGGAACTTGAACAGAAAATTAGAGAGCATTTTCTCTACTTAAGTTATGCTCCGATTGTTTTCTTGTCTGCAAAGACGAAAAAACGTATTCATACACTTTTACCAATGATTAATACAGCTAGTGAAAACCATTCAATGCGTGTCGAAACTAGTGTATTAAATGATATAATTATGGATGCGGTAGCCATGAATCCAACACCAACGGATAAAGGTCGTCGATTAAAGATTTATTACACGACACAAGTAGCTGTTAAACCGCCAACCTTTGTTGTTTTTGTTAACGAACCAGAATTAATGCATTTCTCTTATGAGCGCTTCTTAGAAAATCGAATTCGTGAAGCTTTTGGATTCGAGGGAACCCCGATAAAAATTTATGCCAGAGAAAGAAAATAATTTTACGGTGGGAGTGATTTAAATGCAGGAAAATAAGGAAGCTATAGCTGTTATTGGTGCTGGCAGCTGGGGAACGGCTCTTGCGATGGTCCTAGCAGACAATGGACATGAAGTCCGACTGTGGAGTCATAATGATTCCCAAGTTAAAGAAATAAATCAATACCATATGAATAAAAAATACTTGCCAGAAATACAGCTGCCAGAATTAATTGTCGGCTATGCGTCATTAAGCGATGCATTGGCTGGAATAAAAACAGTTGTTTTAGCGGTCCCGACGAAAGCAATACGCGAAGTACTTGGGAAAGTACGCACTGTTCAAAACTCACCTTTGACCATTGCACATGTTAGTAAGGGTATTGAACCTGATTCCCTTTTGAGAATATCAGAACTGATTAAAGAAGAGATGCCAAGGGAGCTTTTAAAAGCTGTTGTTGTCCTCTCAGGTCCAAGCCATGCCGAGGAAGTCAGCAGGAGGCACCCAACCACTGTAACGGTTTCATCTGAAGATATGAGTGCCGCAGAAGAGGTACAAGATTTGTTTATAAACCATAATTTTCGGGTTTATACGAATCCAGATGTTATAGGAGTTGAAATCGGCGGCGCATTAAAGAATATCATTGCCTTGGCTGCCGGAATAACGGACGGGCTGGGGTATGGTGATAATGCGAAAGCTGCATTAATTACAAGAGGTTTAGCGGAAATAGCTCGCTTAGGAACCAAAATGGGGGCTAACCCGTTGACGTTTTCTGGATTAGCAGGAATAGGTGATTTAATTGTAACCTGTACAAGCGTCCATTCAAGGAACTGGAGAGCTGGAAACCTACTTGGTAAAGGGAATAACCTTGAAGAGGTTCTAGATAACATGGGAATGGTTGTAGAGGGTGTAAGAACAACGAAAGCTGCCTATCAGCTTGCCCAAAAGTATAACGTCAGTATGCCGATTACTTGTGCCCTTTACGATGTATTATTTAATGGGAAAAACGCAAAAGATGCGGTGGATGTATTAATGGCCCGTGGTAAAACCCATGAAATGGAAGACCTGGTGAATATTCTCGAGGAAAGAAACCTTGAAGATTAAAAATTGTGCAATTTTCACTGAAAAATAGGCATTCATTGAGTGCGTTTCCCCTCATGGTTGCATACAATGCAAGCGAAGCACACGTGTAGTATGAACCGAATTAATGGGTTGTTTAGTCACTAAGACTGAAGTAAGGAATTCGCCCCTCTTTACTTCAGTTTTTTTATTTTTGATATGGTTGTGTTGATTTGTGCTCCACTAAGGAAAGCATCTTTGAAAAATCACCGCAGGGACAGGCGGTCTTTGCCTGTCACGAGGCACTTCGCTTTCCGCAGG
>NZ_NPDD01000033.1 GCF_002272245.1 Bacillus sp. 7884-1
CTCCTGCAGGACATTGATTTACTTCCTCGAATCTGCCCACGCACGAAGAAAATGCGATAGCATTTTCGAGGAGTCTCGTGCCTTCCGCACAAATCAACACGCTATATGAACAATTTCCTTCTTCACAGCAAAAAAATCAAAAGTTTTCATGAAAACATCATCCTTATGGTATAATAGCTTTCGGAATAAGGGGGTGTCCTAATGTCACTAGGTATGCTGAAAATGTGGATATCAATTGCGGGGATGGGTCTTATGTTCCTGGCGATTTTAACAATATATCTAAGTCGTTATAAGTTAAAAGGTATTCTAAAGGTTTTAACTGCCGTCTTAGCTTACATTTTTTTATTAATTTCAGGTATTACATTATTTGTTGTCCTTTTTACATAATTCAAAAAAACAGGTGATTGTATGAATTGGAAAGTCATTTGCACGTTACTAATCTTTACCACTTTGATGTTATCAGGATGCATGTATCCCTCTGAGAAGTTAGTAGAGAATCAAATCCCTTATACCGACCAAATCCAAGCAGTTCAACAAGCTGTGAACTCCTTTAAGGAGGATAATGGGGGAATACTGCCGATAAAAACAAGAGATGCAGTGACTCCAATCTATCAAAAATATCCGATAGATTTTAAAAAAATCGCTCCCAAGTACCTTGCAGAGCCCCCAGGGAATGCCTTTGAAAGTGGCGGGATCTTTCAATATGTGCTTGTAGATGTTGAAACCAATCCAACTGTAAAACTGTTAGACTTAAGGATGGTTGATACGATTCGTGATATAAAACTGAGGATTAAATCCAATGGATATCCGCCATATAAAGACAAACTTGCTGAAAATGTGTATACGATTGATTTTAATGAATTAGGTTATAAGCAGGAGCCATATGCTGTTAGCCCATTTTCTAATCAAAATCTCCCACTTGTGGTCACAACAGATGCTGAAGTCTATGTCGATTACCGGCAGGATTTATTCCAGCAGCTAAAAAAAGCGGTAAAGCCGGTAAAACCAGGTGAGGATATACGGAATATTCTTGTGGAAGATTCCATGTTTGTTCCTGCCTATTCTTTGCCTTACACAATTGATGAGAATAATGAGCCGGTTTTTTTAAAGCAATAAGAATGTCAAATAGTCATAACCCTTCACCTGCGAAATATATTGTAGGAGTAGGGTTTTTTTTTTGGCAAAAAAGGATCTCTTGTACTTTGCCTCGGAAACCCTAATTCGTTCAACTGTTCAGACACAACAGATACGGGCATATTCATGGAATATTTATTTAAGGGGGTAAAAAATTTATAAAAAAGTGTCATAACAATATAGGACAACGTCATAAGTATATATTGTCCAAAAATATCTTGATGGATAATATTATCCCACTTTACTCTATGATCGGGAGGGGATCACTTGGAAAAGGTTGATATTTTCAAAGATATTGCCGAAAGAACTGGCGGTGATATTTATTTAGGAGTAGTAGGTGCTGTTCGAACAGGAAAATCCACATTTATTAAAAAATTTATGGAGCTTGTAGTTTTACCGAATATAGACAATGAGGCAGAGAGATCAAGAACAGTTGATGAACTTCCTCAGAGTGCAGCAGGGAAAACAATTATGACAACAGAGCCAAAGTTCGTTCCGAATCAAGCGGCAACTGTTCATGTTGATGAGGGCCTTAATGTAAATATTAGATTGGTTGATTGTGTTGGTTACACCGTTCCGGGTGCAAAAGGATATGAGGATGAAAATGGCCCTAGAATGATTACTACCCCATGGTACGAGGAACCTATTCCGTTCCATGAAGCTGCTGAAATTGGAACACGAAAAGTGATTCAAGAGCATTCTACAATTGGCGTAGTGGTTACTACTGATGGGACAATTGGTGAAATTCCAAGAAGCAATTACATTGAAGCTGAGGAAAGAGTCATTAACGAACTGAAGGAAGTTGGCAAACCGTTTATTATGGTTGTCAATAGCGCCCAGCCATATCACCCTAGCACTGAGACGCTTAGGTCTAGCTTAGCGGAAAAGTATGACATTCCTGTCCTCGCAATGAGTGTTGAAAGTATGCGCGATAGTGATGTACTCAATGTTCTCAGAGAGGCACTATATGAGTTTCCAGTCCTTGAGGTTAATGTTAATCTGCCTAGCTGGGTCATGGTATTGAGAGAAAATCACTGGCTGCGTGAAAGTTATCAAGAAGCTGTTAAAGAAACAGTTAAAGATATCAAGAGATTAAGAGATGTTGATCGGGTCGTGCAGCAGTTTAGCGACTTTGATTATATTGAGAGAGCTGGGTTAGCTGGAATTGAAATGGGTCAAGGTGTGGCAGAAATTGATTTA
This sequence comes from Bacillus sp. 7884-1, assembly GCF_002272245.1. Classification (GTDB taxonomy): domain Bacteria; phylum Bacillota; class Bacilli; order Bacillales; family Cytobacillaceae; genus Neobacillus. The sequence goes on from NZ_NPDD01000033.1 coordinate 2,335, forward strand.
TTTGCTCCAGACGAACTTTACGATGATATTTTAAAAGAAATTGTCGGGGTTGAAATCAGGGGGAAAGATCATCTTCTTGAGCTCATGCAGGATTTTGCACATGCAAAAGCAGAATATGACCATATTTCTGACGCATTAAGAATGGTCAAACAAACTGGCTACGGTATTGCGTCGCCGTCACTTTCAGATATGAGCTTGGAAGAACCTGAAATTATCCGCCAGGGTGCAAGGTTTGGAGTTAGGCTGCGAGCGGTTGCCCCATCGATTCATATGATAAAGGTTGATGTTGAATCTGAGTTCGCTCCGATTATTGGGACAGAAAAGCAAAGTGAAGAGTTAGTTCGCTACCTAATGCAGGACTTCGAGGATGATCCATTATCCATCTGGAACTCTGATATATTTGGACGTTCGTTAAGCTCTATCGTTAGGGAGGGTATCCAAGCCAAGCTTTCCTTAATGCCAGAGAATGCAAGATATAAACTAAAAGAGACGTTAGAGAGAATTATTAACGAAGGATCAGGCGGTTTGATTGCAATAATCCTTTAGGCTTGAAGACTCCAATTGGAGTCTTTTTTCTTTTCTAACAAATATCTACACCCAAAATTACAAAATTTAGTAGAAATTTGTAGAAATGAAGAAAAGATTACCATTATTTCATGAATTATTCTTGATAAGCGTAAATGATTGTGATAATCTTTTATCAGACTTACGTTTGGTGCTTAAAACCTTTATATAATAAGGTTTTTATTAAAAAAGTAGATTAAAATATCAAAAGCAGTAATTTTTGATTACTTTTCCAATAAAACCGCGCTATGACGTATAGAAATAAGAAAAATTGTTTAGAAATGTAGATAAGTAATCTTATTTATGATTCTTAACTAATAATTATTGGGAGGAGGTGAATAGCATGAACAAGACAGAACTAATTAACGCAGTTGCAGAAGCAAGCGAGCTATCTAAAAAAGACGCTACAAAAGCAGTTGATGCTGTTTTTGATGCAATTCTAGATGCTTTGAAAAATGGTGATAAAGTCCAACTAATCGGTTTTGGAAACTTTGAAGTACGCGAACGCGCAGCACGTAAAGGACGTAATCCTCAAACTGGTGAGGAAATCGAAATTGGTGCAAGCAAAGTTCCTGCTTTCAAACCAGGTAAAGCGCTTAAAGATGCAGTAAAATAATTACATAAATTTATTGCCTCGGCAAAAAGGTCATGGTAACCACCATGGCCTTTTTTCTGTGGTATTCTTACTTTGAACATCAATTTTGTTGTGCTAATATGTATTTGTCATATATACTTGGTTGATATATAGTAGGGGGAATATGCATGTCTGAAGTGAATCGTACCCAAATTGAAGAGGCAGTACGTTTAATATTAACAGCGATTGGTGAAGATCCGAGCAGGGAAGGCTTGCTTGATACTCCGAAACGAGTAGCAAAAATGTACGAAGAGGTTTTTAGTGGTCTTTATGAAGATCCGAAAAAACATTTCGAGACCGTATTTAGTGAAGACCATGAAGAATTAGTTCTAGTGAAGGATATCCCGTTCTATTCTATGTGTGAACACCATCTAGTACCTTTCTTTGGAAAAGCACATGTTGCCTATATTCCAAAAGATGGACGTGTGACAGGGTTAAGCAAATTGGCAAGGGCAGTAGAGGCAGTCGCTAAGAGACCTCAGCTGCAAGAGAGAATCACTTCTACCATTGCTAATAGTTTGATGGAGAAATTAGCTCCCCATGGAGTAATGGTTGTTGTTGAGGCAGAACATATGTGTATGACAATGCGCGGGGTGAAAAAACCAGGGTCAAAGACAGTAACAACTGCAGTACGTGGCAATCTTGCAAATGATACTATTGCTCGTTCTGAAATTTTATCTTTAATTAAGAGTTAGTGGGGTGATACTATGGAAAAACGACAACCACAAAGCAGCGAGTTTGTTGTTATCAAAGCAGTTGATGATGGTGTCAATGTTATCGGATTAACGAGAGGCAGTGACACGAAATTTCATCATTCTGAAAAGCTGGATAAAGGTGAAGTACTTATTGCTCAATTCACCGAACATACATCAGCAATAAAGATTAGGGGAAATGCAAAAATAATGACGCAATTTGGCGAAATTGAAAGCGAAATGAAAAAATAATCTCTCATTCGTTTTTCATTCTTATTTCATATCGGTAGAAATGTATTTATTTTGTGAATTTCTGCCCATACATAAGCTTTTATGATATAATTGTCACTGCCTTGTTTACATAAAAGGATCGTAATAAATATATTAATTCGGGGAAGCAAGGGTGATTAATTTGCCAGACATTCGACAAAAGTTTACAGACATTAAGGAGCAAGTTGAGCAAAAAGTATTTCATCCTTACTTGCTAAAATATATTGAGAAGCCTGTAATTGATGAAGATAAACTGCTTATTCTTGTGTCCATTATGGATCGACTCGAATTGTCTTACAATGAGTTAAAAAATTATACGATGACAACTATGCTTATCCAGATTGCCCTTGATACCCATGAGCATATATCTAATGCAAATGTGGATGAAAAAAATAGACAATTAACGGTCCTAGCTGGGGATTATTATAGTGGTTTATATTATAAACTATTGGCAGATTCTGAAAATATTATCATGATAAAAGAACTCTCCAAAGGGATAAAAGAGGTTAATGAACATAAAGTTTCCGTCTATCAGAAGGAACTTAACGGAATTGACAACTTAATGACAAGTATAAAGAAAATTGAAAGCTCTTTACTTGTGAAATTCTCTGAATGTTTTAAAGTAGACTTATGGAATGAATTTATAGCGAACTTATTTTTTTTCAAACGTTTGCTTGAAGAGAAGAACCTTTTTATAGAAGCTAGAAGCAGCTATGTGTTTGAATATATGAAAGATATTACCATTCCAAATAAACACCTTACAATAAAAAATCTATCTGATAAACAGCAAAGTGATTTGCTAGTAATTTGTGATCGATATCTTGATTCTTCAAAACAATTCCTACTAAAAGGGATAAGTCAGCTGCCATATTTAAATGATATGCTTGAAGCTAGAATTACTTCGATCATTAATGAACATCAACCAATTGCGAAAACTTTAGTGGAAGAAGGGTAAGCAAATGCAGCAATCTAAGGAGCAACGAGTTCATAAGGTCTTTGAGAAAATATCTGATAACTATGATAAAATGAACTCGGTTATTAGTTTTCAGCAGCATATCAAATGGCGTAAGGATACCATGAGAAGGATGAATGTCAAACCAGGTTCGAAAGCGCTGGATGTATGTTGTGGAACAGGGGACTGGACGATTGCTTTAGCTGAAGCTGTTGGTCCTTCCGGTGAAGTGACTGGATTGGACTTTAGTCAAAATATGTTAAATGTTGGGGTTGAAAAGGTAAAAAGACTTGGTCTAAAGCAGGTTAACTTACTTCATGGTAATGCAATGGAATTGCCTTTCCCTGATAATAGCTTTGATTATGTAACGATAGGGTTTGGGTTACGAAATGTTCCTGATTACCTTCAAGTGTTAAAGGAAATGAATCGTGTTTTAAAACCAGGAGGAATTGCGGTTTGTCTTGAAACCTCCCAGCCTACTTTAGTAGGGTATAAACAGCTATATTATTTTTATTTTAAATTTATCATGCCAATGTTTGGCAAGTTATTTGCAAAGAGCTATAAAGAATATTCCTGGCTCCAAGAATCGGCCCGCAATTTTCCGGGAATGAAAGAATTGGCTAGAATGTTTGAGACAGCCGGCTTTAAAGATGTATATTATAAGCCGTATAGTGGTGGAGCTGCAGCCGTTCATTTCGGATATAAAAAGTAAATTTTTAATAGACATGCAAACAGGACGAAAAGCTGGTGAATACAAATGAAATTAAAGATGATGTATTCATTTTTGAATTCAGATATAAATACAATCGAAAGAAAATTAGAAGAGACCATTCAGGCGGATTCTCTGCTTTTGAAACGGGCTTCTTTGCATACCCTTCAGGCAGGAGGTAAAAGAATTCGACCTGTTTTTGTTTTATTGGCTGGTAAGTTCGGTCAGTATGATATTAATATTATGAAAAACGTTGCTGTTGCTCTAGAGCTTATACACATGGCTTCATTGGTACATGATGACGTCATTGACGATGCGGATTTGCGAAGAGGTCAGCCAACAGTAAAGGCAAAATGGGACAACAAGACTGCCATGTATACGGGTGATTTTATTTTTGCACTTTCACTTGAATTGATGAGTGAAATAAATAAGCCCTTAGCTCATAAAATATTAGCCAATACCATTGTTGAGGTAACAATAGGTGAAATTCAACAAATAAAGGATAAGTACCGTTTTAATCAAAATCTCAGGGATTATTTGCGCCGGATCAAAAGGAAGACAGCTCTGCTCATTTCTGCAAGTTGTCAGCTTGGTGCTATTGCTGCGGATGTTGAAGAGTCCACTCATAAAAAACTGTACTTATTTGGTTATTACGTTGGAATGGCATTTCAAATTACAGACGATATCTTGGATTTTACTTCCTCAGAAGAGGAGCTGGGAAAACCTGCAGGCAGTGACCTGCTTCAAGGGAATATTACAGCTCCCGCTCTCTATGCAATGGAGAATGAGAACATTCGCAAGGAGATTGTAAAGGTTCACGAGGATATGGAGCCTGCTCAAATTCAAAAAATCATCACACTTATTAAAGAGTCCGGTGCAATTGAAAAGTCGATTTCATTAAGCGATTTGTACTTAGATAAAGCATTAGCAGTACTAGAAGAGCTGCCAGCTAATCGAGCCAAAAAAACACTGCGTGATATCGCAAAATTCATCGGTCGCCGAAAATATTAAAAACAAATGGAGCTAATCTGTGATTAGCTCCATAGTTTTTAATGCCTAATTCTACGTATTTTCGCCTTTTTATTCGTGACCTCCCTCCAAAAAAGTTGGTGTCAGAGTCACTATTGCTCTTATGAGTGACCGCGTTCGCTATTATTATCAGTTGACGGTCTCTCATCGCTCTTATGAGTGACCACGTCATCCCTTTTTATGAGATTAAGGGTTCTCATCGCAACTCTTCTGCTTTTCTGACTTGCGAAATATTCAAAAAAATGATAACATTTTCAATGGATTGTCCCACTATGACAATTATTATATTATACATACTATTTTAGGAGTGGAATTCATGGAAAAAACATTTTTAATGGTGAAACCTGATGGTGTACAACGTAATTTAATCGGAGAAATCGTTGCTCGTTTTGAAAAAAAGGGTTTCCAATTAGTTGGCGCTAAATTAATGAGCATTCCGACTGAACTTGCACAAGAGCACTATGGTGAGCATAAAGAACGTCCTTTCTTTGGTGAATTGGTGGATTTCATTACATCTGGACCAGTATTTGCTATGGTTTGGCAAGGTGAAAATGTTATTGCTACTGCACGTCAAATGATGGGGTCAACAAATCCGAAAGATGCAGCTCCAGGTACAATCCGTGGCGAATTTGGATTAACAGTTGGAAAAAATGTTATTCACGGTTCAGATTCACCTGCAAGTGCAGAGCGTGAAATTGGGTTGTTTTTTAAAGATGGCGGCGTTGTAGAGTACTCTAAACTAGTTAACGAATGGATTTACTAATTTAGATATTAAAGGCACTTGTATGCATATACAGGTGCCTTTTTTGTATGCGCATACAAAAAAATGATTAAAATAAATCAGAAACAATAGTGTACAAAATGGTTAACTGTCATTATCATTAAGTAAATAATCATCTATCTATTTATGCTATTTTCAGATAATTATACTAGGTTTATTATTCTAATTATGGTATATTGATAAAAATCCTTTAATGAGTTGAAGGGGGAAAGTGAAATGGGAATGAGATATATAACAGCTGGAGAATCACACGGTCCGCAATTAACAACAATTATAGAAGGACTGCCTGCTGGAATGCCATTATTAGCTGAGGATATTAATACAGAGCTTGCAAGGCGGCAGCAGGGATACGGGCGCGGTAGACGAATGCAAATAGAAAAGGATACCGTTGAAATCACATCTGGAGTACGACATGGTGAAACTCTCGGATCTCCAGTTGCTCTAGTAGTAAAGAATAATGACTGGAAGCATTGGACGAAAATTATGGGAGCAGACCCATTATTAGATGGACAAGAGGATGAAGTAAAACGAAAAATAACTCGTCCAAGACCTGGACATGCAGATTTAAATGGGGCAATAAAATACGGGCATCGAGATATGAGAAATGTCCTTGAGCGGTCTTCTGCACGAGAAACCACTGTAAGAGTAGCAGCTGGTGCAGTTGCTAAGAAACTTTTATCGCTAGTTGGTGTTACACTTGTTTCCCATGTAGTTGAAATTGGCGGGATTAAGGCCAAGCCGAATACAGAATTATCAATTGAAGAAATAAAGGAAAGAACAGAGCTTTCATCTGTACGCTGTGCAGACCCTAGTGTAGAACGGGAAATGATGGATGCAATTGACAATGCTAAGAAGAATGGTGATTCCATTGGCGGAGTTGTTGAAGTAATTGCTTCGGGTATGCCTGCAGGAATAGGAAGCTATGTGCAATATGATAGAAAATTAGATGCAAAACTCGCAGCAGCGATAATAAGTATAAATGCGTTTAAAGGAGTAGAGTTTGGAATTGGCTTTGAAGCTGCAAGAAAGCCTGGAAGCGAAGTGCATGATGAGATTGTTTGGGATCAAGAAAATGGTTATACGCGAAAGACGAACCGTTTAGGTGGTTTTGAAGGCGGTATGACCACAGGGATGCCTATTGTTGTTCGCGGAGTAATGAAGCCAATTCCAACGCTATATAAGCCGCTCATGAGTGTTGACATCGATACAAAGGAGCCATTTTCTGCAAGTGTAGAGCGTTCTGACAGCTGTGCTGTTCCTGCAGCAGCAGTAGTGGCAGAAAATGTGGTAGCATGGGAGCTTGCTAATTCTCTAATTGAACAATTTTATAGTGATCGATTCGAGACATTTGCTGCTGAAATTAACACTCAGCGTGAATATGCGAGGGAATTTTAATGGAGACCATTGAAATTCAAACGAGTTCCAAAAGCTATAATGTGTTTGTGGGCGAAGGCATAATAAGTGAAATAAGTACTTTTTTTAAGAATCATTTTACAAATCTGACTAGAATATTAATTATTACAGATGAAACAGTTGGCAGGATTCATCTTGATAAAGTATTACCGTTCTTGACTGAATGGAATCCTGTTGTTTTTACTGCTCCCAGTGGGGAAAAGGCAAAAACGTTCGAAGTCTTTTATGACGCATTATCCGTGGCTTTAGAAAACAGACTAGATCGTAAATCGGCCATCCTCGCTTTTGGCGGTGGTGCAGTAGGTGACTTATCTGGTTTTGTTGCTTCAGCGTTTATGAGAGGAATTCCATTTATCCAAGTCCCAACTACCATCCTTGCTCATGATAGTGCAGTTGGTGGAAAGGTAGCTATTAATCATCCTCTAGGAAAAAATATGATTGGGGCTTTTCATCAGCCTGAGGCTGTTTTTTATGATTTGGAATTACTCCATACACTGCCTGAGCAAGAAATTCGTTCTGGTTTTGCAGAGGTTATTAAGCATGCACTTATATACGATGCTAGCTTTTATCAATGGTTGAAATCAGATATCCATAATCTTAATTCTTTAACCTCTGAACAATTATTTAAATCTCTTACAAAAGGGATTCAAATAAAAAATGAATTTGTGTCAAAGGATGAAAAAGAGACTGGTATTCGTGCTTACTTAAATTTTGGCCATACACTAGGTCATGCAATTGAATCTGAGATGGGCTACGGTAATTTCACACATGGTGAAGCTGTAATGATTGGTATGATTTTTGCATTAAAGATAAGTAAAGAGGTTTCAGGGCTATCCTTTAATTCAGAAGAGTTTATTACTTGGGTTAAAGGACTAGGGTACCAAACAGAAATACCAGCTCATTTATCCGTTGAGCGGTTGCTGTCAAAAATGAAGCAGGATAAAAAGTCTGCAGGCGGTTCTGTAAAGTTTGTATTGTTAGAGCAAATAGGGGAACCAAAACTTCAGGAGCTTTCGGATGATTTTCTATTAGGTCAGCTCAAGAACTTTTAATAACTAGGGGGGCTTTTCATGATTAGAGGGGTGAGGGGAGCAATCACCGTCGATTGCAATACCGAGGAAGTAATCGTATCTGCAACAGAAGAGCTTGTGAAACAGTTGATTGAGGGAAATAATATTCTTCCTGAGCAAGTAGCTTCTGTTTTTATTTCAACAACAGAGGACTTAGATGCAGTTTTTCCAGCAAGAGCACTGCGTAAATTTGCTGGCTGGACCTACGTCCCTGTTATGTGCATGAGAGAATTGCCTGTGCCAAATTCTTTGGAAATGTGCGTTAGAGTTATGATGCATGTAAATACGGCAGTAACACAGGAAGAAATTGTGCATGTTTATTTAGGGGGGGCAAAGGTATTAAGACCTGATTTAGGTAATACCATGGCTAAATAGACAGCATTATAATATATCATCTTAAGGATGGGGTGGAGATAAATGAGATGGAAAAAGCAGTTATTAACACTGGCTCCATATCAGCCAGGCAAATCAATTGAGTCAGTAAAAAAACAATATAATTTAGAACGGATTGTTAAGCTAGCCTCAAATGAAAATCCATTTGGGTGTTCAAATAAAGTACTTTCTGCATTAAAAAACAATCAACCAGAATTTGCTATTTACCCCGATGGCTACATGACCACTTTAAGGGAATCCGTAGCTTCTTTTTTAAATGTAAGTCAAGATGAACTAATATTTGGGAATGGTTCGGATAACATTATCCAAATTATTTCAAGGTCATTATTACATCCAGGAGCCAATACGGTAATGGCGACCCCCTCTTTTTCTCAATACAAGCATAATGCTGTGATTGAAGGAGCAGAGATTAGGGAAATCCCATTACTCAATGGAGAGCATGACTTAGAGCAAATGTATGCTGCCATTGATGAAAATACCAATGTTGTCTGGGTTTGCAGCCCTAATAATCCAACTGGTACATATGTATCAAAAAATAAATTAATTGCCTTTTTAGATCAAGTTCCTTCTCATGTTTTAGTGGTGTTGGATGAGGCTTATTATGAATACGTAGTTGCTGATGATTACTATAATTCAATTGAATTAACACGAAATTATCCAAATTTAATTGTGTTACGAACATTTTCTAAAATATACGGGCTTGCTTCATTGAGAGTTGGCTATGGTATTGCCAACAGGTCTATTATTCAAGCACTCGAACCTGCAAGAGAACCGTTCAATGTTAATTCATTTGGACAAGTGGCGGCACAAGCTGCTCTTGGGGACCAAGAGTTTGTCGAAGATTGCAAAGAGAAAAATAGACAAGGTTTGACTAAATTTTATGATTTCTGCAAAAAACACGAACTTGATTATTATCCTTCTCAAACTAATTTTGTTTTAATAGATATAAATGCCGATGCCAATCAAGGGTTTCAATTTTTATTAGAAAAAGGCTATATCGTCAGATCTGGGAAAGCATTAGGATTCCCTTCTTCATTAAGAATTACTGTTGGTTCTTCAGAACAAAATGAAGGTGTATTAAAAGCACTAGGTGAATTTTTAACACAACAAAATACAGCTAAGCTCAGTGGAAAATAGGGGGACTACCAATGAAAGGCCGAGTTTTTGTTATTGGGCTTGGGTTAATTGGCGGTTCTTTAGCTTTATGTATTAAGAAAGAACATAAAGACGCTATCATAATCGGCTATGATATTCATCAAGAACAAGCAAGGCTAGCTAAAATGCTGGGTGTTGTTGATGAAGTGGCTGATCATATAGCAGAAGGTGCCGCATCTGCAGATTTAATTATTATTTCCGCACCAGTAATCGAAACGGAAGCGATTATTCACGTATTGTCAGAGCAATCGTTAAATCCAGAAGTAATCATTACTGACACCGGAAGTACAAAAAGTAAAATTGTTGCTAATGCTGCAAGCCTAATGAAAAAAGGATACACCTTTATTGGGGGTCATCCGATGGCTGGCTCACATAAAAGTGGTGTGTCGGCTGCAAAAGAAATTCTTTTTGAGAATGCCTTTTATCTACTAACACCAGAGGAAAATATTGAAAACCCAAAAGTGGAAATGTTGAAGGCATGGCTGAATGGCACAAATGCGAAATTTTTAAGTGTCACACCGGAAACCCATGATTATTTAACAGGAGTCGTCAGCCATTTCCCTCATATCATTGCAGCCTCTATCGTTCGTCAAACTGAGAGGTTAGCTGGTGGAGAGAGTCTTATTCCGCGTTTAGCAGCAGGAGGATTTAGAGATATTACTAGGATTGCATCAAGCAGCCCAGCAATGTGGAAGGATATTTTACTGCATAATCGTGAAGTCCTGATAGGGTTGATAGAACAGTGGAAAGAAGAAATGAATTGGGTGAAGGACTTACTTGAGGAAGAAAATGGTGAGGAGATATTTCGCTATTTTCAGCAGGCTAAGCAATACCGGGATGGCCTGCCGGTAAGAGAAAAGGGAGCGATTCCTTCATTTTATGATCTATTTGTTGACGTTCCGGATTATCCTGGTGTTGTTTCTGAAGTTACTGGATACTTAGCAAAAGAAAATATTAGTATTACAAACATCCGTATTTTGGAAACTCGAGAAGATGAAATATACGGAGTATTAGTTATTAGTTTTCAAACAGAAGAGGACCGCGGGCGGGCGGAAAAGTGTATTCATAGCTGCTCAAGCTACGCTACCTCAATTGGAACATAATTTGATTTGAATATAGGTGATGAAATGGAATTAATAGCATTGCAGTCAACTAGGAATGGTTTAAAGGGAGTTATTGAAATACCTGGAGATAAATCAATTTCACATCGTTCTGTTATGTTTGGTTCAATTGCACATGGTGTAACAAGGGTGACGAATTTTCTGCCCGGCGATGACTGTTTAAGTACCATCTCCTGCTTCCGAAAGTTAGGAGTCGTAATTGAAGAAAATGAAAATGAATTAACCATTCATGGAAACGGATTTGACGGTTTAAAGGAACCTAATGAGATATTGGATGTTGGAAATTCTGGAACAACCATACGATTATTATTAGGAATTTTAGCAGGAAGACCATTCTACTCTTCACTTATAGGTGATGCCTCAATTGGCAAAAGACCTATGACAAGAGTGACGGAGCCGCTTAGAACAATGGGTGCGCAAATTGATGGCCGTAAGAATGGAGAATTTACTCCTCTTAGTATTCGAGGTGGGGATTTAAATCCGATTCACTATAATATGCCTGTTGCTAGTGCTCAGGTGAAATCTGCGTTAATACTTGCTGGTCTTCAAGCCGGGGGAGAAACAATCATTATCGAAAAAGCTGAATCGCGCGATCATACGGAAAGAATGATTCGGAAATTTGGTGGTGAAGTCGGGAAGGATAACCGTACAATTACGGTAAAAGGGTGTCAAAAGTTGATTGCTTCTGATATTTTGGTTCCTGGAGATATTTCTTCAGCAGCGTTTTTCCTAGTTGCTGGTGCGATTGTTCCTGATAGTGAAATTGTCCTAAAGAATGTAGGATTAAATCCTACTAGAACGGGTATCATCGAGGTCATGAATCAAATGGGTGCAAATTTAGAAATTCATAACCTTGATGAAGATGCCTTTGAACCGGTTGGAAATATTATGATTAAAACATCAAGTCTTAAAGGAACAGTCATTGAAGGTGATGTAATCCCAAGACTAATTGATGAAATCCCAATCATTGCCTTATTAGCTACACAAGCGGAAGGTACCACAATTATTAAAGATGCATCTGAGCTTAAAGTTAAAGAAACGAATCGAATTGATACAGTTGTGCAAGAATTATCGAAACTGGGTGCTTCAATAGAAGCTACTGACGATGGAATGATTATTCATGGAGGAACCTCTCTTAGAGGCGGAACTGTATCAAGTCATGGTGACCATAGAATCGGAATGATGCTTGCGATTGCTTCACTGCTATGTAAAGACGAAGTTCAGCTTGAAAACCCAGAGGCCATTTCGGTTTCTTACCCTAACTTTTTCAACCATCTTAATAGCTTAAAAAAATAAAGCTGCCGTTTGTGCAGCTTTTTTTCTGTCATAGTTTTTAAGATTGGCTCATAGCTTGTCTTAAGAACTTTAAAGCTAGGAAGGGGTGGTAGGATGGAGTATATTATTGAAAATGCCAATATTCTTAAGGAAACGGAAATTACAAAATCATCGTTGTTGATAAAAGGAAACCACATAGCTGCAAAATTTGCTAAAATTCATTATAAGAAATTAATGAAAATGAATGCAGAACCTTTTATTATGACCCCATCTTACGTACTTTTAGATTCAAGTATCCCTCTAAATGCTTCCTTTCAGGAATTTCGGAAATATATGATTGAGAATTTCCTTTTGAAAGGGTGTACCACCTTACTTACCTATATTACGATTTCTTACGAAAGTGAATTAACAAAAAAAATAAATGAAACCAAAACGGCACTTATGAGCAGTCCAATTGATTTCCTTATTAGTGTGAAAATTCCTCTTCGCATTTTAACTCCCTCCTTCATTAGGAAGTGTAAGAGAGAAAGAGTACCTGCGATTTTTTTAGAAGTTGATAATCTCAGTGAATTAATTAATATTCCTTGGGGCTGGATTAGGGAGGCTCTCTTCCCGTATAATTGTCCGCTTGTTCCAATAATTTCTAATGAAGGAAAGAAGGAAGCAAGAGGTGCTGTGTCGAAATGGAAAGGAATAATGGAAAATGAAAAAATTCCTGCAATATATGAGGAACTAAAAGAGAATCAACCATTATCACTTCAAGTATTAAACAAAATGGGCTTGTATCCACTAAAGGCAAGCTTACTGCATGGAGCAGAAGTAAGCTATAATTTATATATTAAAGCTAGAGAAATCATGAATGTTGATGAAGCGGCTTTATTTCTTTATCATAGTAGTAGACTTGTAGTGACAGTAAACAAGGGAAAAGTAATGAGAGCTGGGGAAGAGGTTTTATTTAAACCAGGATATGGAGAATATGTTAGGGTGCGTACTCCGTCATATTTTGCATTATAGTCAATCAAGGGAACCGAGAGGATAGAGATCATGGACAGAATAAATAAAATTATCTCAATGTTGGAAAGCGGTCAACATATTGAAGCTATAAATGAATATAATGTTGTATTAACCAAAGGTCAGCCCGATGAAAAATTCAACCTTGCAGAAGAAATGTTCCAGTTTGGGTTCTTAGATGAATCAAAGGCGCTAGTCGAAAATCTTTTGGCAATCTATCCAGAAGAGGGAGAACTCCTCGTCTTGCTAGGTGAAATATTAGTGGAGTCTGGGGATGAGGAACAAGCAATTCTAGAATTAGAAAAAATCTCCGAACACGACCCCAGCTTTGGACAATCTCTCTTGCTTTTAGCAGACTTATATCAGGTTCAAGGATTATTTGAGGTTTGTGAAAGAAAATTGCAGAAAGCTAAAGATATCTTGCCAGATGAGGTTATCATTGATTTCGCATTAGGTGAACTCTACAGTGAACAAGGAGAAGTAACGAAGGCATTGAAATCCTATGAAACAGTTTTGAAGGAGTATTACGAAATTGCAGGTGTAAGCATTTTTCAAAGAATGGCAGAGCTTCTCAGTGCCTCAGGGGAATTTGAAGAAGCGCTAGCCTATTATGACAAAGCAATTGATGAAAAATTAGAGATTAATACGCTATTTGGATATGCCTTTACAGCACTTCAAGCAGGATATAATCGTACTTCAATTGAGAAATTCGAAGAATTAAAAGGGCTTGACCCAGAATACCATTCCCTGTACTTACATCTAGCGAAGGCGTACGAACGGGAAGAAGAACTTGAAAATAGTCTAACGACGATTCAAGAAGGAATTAAGCAGGATGAATTTAATAAAGATTTATATTTCTTTGGTGGTAAAATTGCCATTAAACTTGCAAAACCAGAGTTAGCTGAACAGTATTTCCGTGAGGCACTTGCATTAGATCCAGGATTCACAGAAGCAGCTCTAACTCTAAATAAGCTCTTTTTTCAGCAGGAAAGGTATGGAGCGGTAATTGATTTAATCTCACAGCTGGATTTTGTAGATGATGAGGAACCCCAGCTTCTTTGGGACTCAGCCCTTGCATATGATAAGTTAGAGGAATATTCCAATGCATTAGACAAATATGAAAGTGCATATACTTTTTTTAAGAATAATGAAGCTTTTTTGAACGATTACGGTTATTTTCTAATTGAGGAAGGAAAAACCGACCTTGCTGCCGAAATTTTTAAACAGTTACAAAAAGGTGATCCTACAAATGGAGAATATGCTGATTTGCTTGACCGTCTATTAAGTAGAGAGAATTAATAAAAAGCTGAATATACAGAGGAGGGAAACTATATATGGCAACCCCTGTTTCTGTCAACGAGAAAAAGGACTTTATTCGTTGGTTTTTAAATCATTATCAATTAAAAAGAAGAGAGTGTGTTTGGATTCTTAATTATTTAATGAGTCACGACCAATTAATGGAGAAGGTTCATTTTGTAGAGCAAGCACAGTATTGTCCTCGCGGTTTAATCATGTCAACCCACTGCGTTGATAAAGTACCATTTCGCTTTTATAAAGAAAATGTTATGACCACTGATGCTGAAAAATCCTTTCATGATATTCGGTTAAATCGTGACGAAGATATTTTTATTCAATTAAACTTTCATGCTTCTAATCAAGCGCATCAATATGCAGCCGTGTTAGAAGAAAACCCATTTGTACCAAAGCACCTGCAAGTTAATGAAAAAGACGGTATCGTAGCAGAACAATTTTTACAAAACAGCATTGAGCGGTTTCAACGGGAGAAGTTGCTTCAATTAATTGATGAAGCACTTGATAAGCAGGATAAAACAGCTTTTAGTGCATTAACTGAAAAGCTAAATCAACTAAAAGAAACTGAGAAAAACGGAAGCCTGCGATAAGCAGGCTTCCGTTTTTGATATTACAGAATCTTTCCCGATTTTCGTTTTATGTTTTTTTGGAAAAAGTGATATGATAGAAGTAATGATGTGAAAAGGGCTGGTGTCATAAATGAAGTGGGTTTCAAAGGATATAGAAACATATTTAACAGCAAAAGAATACGTGGATACAGCTGTCATTCCCGTAATCTCGGTTTCATTTGGGGATGAAATGATGCAATCAGCCTCAAGTGCTGAATTTATTACGTTACTTACGAGTTACTTAGAAAGACAATTTACTGGAAGACTATTGTTACTTCCACCTTTTACATACTTAAAGAGTGATCATCCAGAAGACATAATTCAGCAGATGAAGAAATGGGAAGAAAATATTGAGAAGAATGAATTTAAGCATATTTTCTACATAACTTCAGAGAGTGATTGGAAAATATATGAGAAGGAGCTTACCGGTTCATTAATTTGGCTTCCGTCTCTGCCGCTTGAGCATTTGAACGATCAACAAAAGATTTCAATGATTGAGAGTCAAGTGAAGCAGCTGTTAAGTCTTTTTACTCAAAAATGGCAGGAAAATTAATAATTCTTTTCTGAATAACATGTTTTTAAAATAGTATGATATTGACCTAGGAAAAAGTTTGATATATCATTGTTATGTCCTAGTTTTATATGTGTTTAATTTATGTCCGATGGACTTAACTTGTGAATAGAGGGGGGATAAGCATGAGTAAGCATCGCGTATCAAGAAGACAATTTTTAACCTACACTTTGACGGGTGTTGGGGGATTTATGGCAGCAGGAATGTTAATGCCAATGGTTCGTTTTGCCATTGATCCAGTATTAACGGCGGAAGCTGGTGGGGATTTTATTGCAACTCCATTGAAAATTAAAGACATCACTGCAGAACCACAACGAGTTGATTTCACGTTTGAGCAAAAGGATGCTTGGTATACTTCAGACGTTACAAATACAGCCTGGGTTTATAAGGATGAACAGGATAACATAGTTGCCCTATCTCCAGTATGTAAACACTTAGGCTGTACAGTGGCATGGGGTACGGATAAAGCACATCCAGAACAATTCTTCTGTCCTTGTCACTTTGGACGATATACAAAGGATGGTACAAACGTTAAGGGTACTCCACCAATTGCACCGCTGGATGTATATCCATTGCAAGAAAAAGACGGTTTACTTTATTTAGGTAAAGCTGAACCACGTACAAAGGAGGCGTAATCATTGTTAAACAAAATTTACGATTGGGTAGATGAACGTTTAGATATTACGCCTTTGTGGCGCGATATCGCAGATCATGAGGTACCTGAGCATGTCAATCCAGCGCATCACTTTTCTGCGTTTGTATACTGCTTTGGCGGTATGACATTCTTTGTTACTGTTATTCAAATTTTATCTGGTATGTTCTTAACGATGTATTATGTACCGGATATTAAAAACGCGTGGGAGTCTGTATTCTACCTTCAAAACCAGGTAGCTTTTGGACAAATCGTTCGCGGTATGCACCACTGGGGTGCTAGTTTAGTTATTGTAATGATGTTCTTACATACATTACGCGTTTTCTTCCAAGGCGCTTACAAAAAACCTCGTGAACTAAACTGGATTGTTGGGGTTCTTATTTTCTTCATAATGCTAGCTTTAGGTTTAACAGGTTATTTATTACCTTGGGATATGAAAGCGTTGTTTGCTACAAAAGTTACACTTCAAATTATTGAAGCAGTACCGTTTATAGGTGTTCACCTGAAAACGTTACTGTCGGGTCATGAGACGATTGTCGGTGCTCAAACCTTAACTCGTTTCTTTGCGATTCACGTGTTCTTCTTACCTGCTGCTTTATTTGGCTTATTAGCAGCTCATTTCATGATGATTCGTAAACAGGGTATTTCTGGACCACTATAATACTCATAAATTGATTTTGATCTTTTAATAATCTTAATTTACGAATAAAGGAGGGGGATTGTTCGATGCATCGCGGAAAAGGAATGAAATTCGTTGGTGACTCACGTGTATTGGCACCTGAGGCCCGTACGAAAAAGAATATTCCAAAAGATTACTCAGAATACCCTGGTAAAACAGAGGCATTTTGGCCTAACTTCCTTTTGAAAGAATGGTTAGTAGGTGCAGTATTTCTTGTTGGGATTTTATGTTTAACAGTTGCACATCCTAGTCCACTTGAAAGGATTGCGGACCCATCAGATACAGGATATGTTCCAATGCCAGACTGGTATTTCTTATTCTTATACCAATTGCTAAAGTATGAATATGCAGCTGGACCTTATACAGTAGTTGGTGCAATGGTTATCCCTGGACTAGCTTTTGGAGCATTATTATTAGCTCCATTCTTAGATCGCGGACCAGAACGCCGTCCAAGCAAACGCCCATTAGCAACTGGATTTATGTTGTTGGCAATAGCAGCTATTACATTTTTAACTTGGCAGTCTGCTTCTACCCATGATTGGGAAGCAGCGAAAGAATATGGAAAAATCGTAGCAACCGCTGACATTGACAAGACATCTGAAGAATACAAAATTGCTTCAGATAATACTTGTTTATCTTGTCACGGTGATGCCTTCCAGGGTGGAGCAGCTGCACCATCTTTAGTTGATATTGGATTATCTGCTGATGAAATTGCAAAAATTGCAAAAGAAGGTAAAGGAAGTATGCCTCCTGGAGTTTTCAAAGGTGACGACGAACAGCTTAAAAAGCTTTCTGAATACATCGCAAACTTAGGGAAATAATAAATGATTAGTTAAAAGCTGACGGAATCTCGTCAGCTTTTATTATTAATGGCTATGTTAAAAAACTAAAATAACACAGCCTTATAATAAATTAGATGAAAAGAGGAAGAGAAGTGAAATGGATTTATCCCCTCTTAGCCAATAGATCATTTTTACTATTGTTGTTGATTATCAATATTGCCGGAACAGTCTACGGGTATGTGTGGTATGGTTGGCAATTAAAAGAAACTCCAGCTATTTTTCTTATATTTGTTCCTGACAGCCCGACTGCTAGTCTGTTTTTTGTTTTTGTAGTCGCTGCTTTCCTGTTTAAAAAGAATTGGCCACTTATGGAAGCACTTGCTATCGTTACTTTATTTAAGTATGGAATATGGGCTGTAGTAATGAATCTTCTAGTCTTTTTCGCACAGGGAGAGCTAGATTGGATTGGCGTAATGTTAATTTTCTCTCATTTTGCCATGGCAGTTCAAGCAATATTGTATTCTCCCTTTTATCGTTTTAAATGGTGGCACCTAATAGTCACAGCGATTTGGACACTACATAATGATGTTATTGACTACGTATTTTTTATGCTGCCTCGATATCACATGTTAAATGAGGTTACACCAGAAATTGGTTACTTTACTTTTTGGCTTTCGATTGTGTCAGTAGGTATTGGCTATTATTTTGTTATACGTCCTAATCGATTTAAACTAGAACTAAAATAGTTAATTGATAGGATAAAAGATGGTCTAACCTTGTCCACCCTTTCATACATTTTATTAGTAATGATAGGGGGGACAAGGTTTGAAGTATAAATGGTTGCTAATATTTGTTATTGTCATTATGCTCACTCCCATGACGGTAAGTGCTCATCAGCACACACCGATAGAGAAGTTAGATAGTATCTCTGATGAAGCACTGCAAATGATTAAATTTCAGAGATATGAAGATGGCAAAAAGCTGCTAAGTTACTTTTCTGAGCAATTCACAGATATCTCCAATAAAGAACATTCTTTTTCGATGGATGAATTAAGAATTATTACCGTATCCCATGATGAGGCAATGGAAGCTGCAGCCAGCTCAAATATGGCTTATGAGGAAAGGGTCCAAAAGCTTACGAAGTTTCGTCTTGTTGTGGATGCGATTGCTTCAAGTCATCAACCGCTATGGACAGAGATGAAGAATCAGATTATGACCGCCTTCCAGGAAGCTAGAATTGCTGCCAGCACCGGTGATACTGAACATTTTCACTCTAATTTTAATACGTTTATGTCCTTATACAATGTTATTTATCCAAGTATGAAAATTGATGTCTCTGCAGAAAATATTCAAAAGATAGATGCTCGTATCAATTTCATTGATGAATACCGTTCAGAGGTTGTTAGTAATGTAAAAAGCCAAGAAGAATTAGAAGGTCTTGAAATGGATTTAAAGAATCTATTTGATAATATGGATGAGGATGAGGCAGATCCATCTTTATGGTGGGTTATCATTTCAACAGGCAGTATTATCATTCTAACTTTATCTTATGTTGGCTGGAGAAAATATCAGGGTGAAAAAGAAATAAAGAAGAACCGTTCCAGAGTTCATAAGGATTAAACTTATTCTATGAACTTTCACCAAGAATAATGTCATCGCTAGAAAACTGGAGGTTCAACATGGGATTCTTAGTTTATTTTCTCATCATTATGTTAGTACCCCTATGGGCCCAATTTAGAGTTAAGGGTACTTTTGTTAAATATTCTCGTGTACCAAATTCAACCTATCGTACAGGGGCAGAAATTGCTAGGGAAGTTTTAAATGCAAACGGCCTTTTTAATGTTGGCGTTGAAGAGGGAAGGGGATTTTTAAGTGACCATTACGATCCAAGGACAAAAACAATAAGGTTATCACTGGAAAACTATCGTGGTCATTCAATAGCCGCTACTGCTATCGCTGCCCATGAATGTGGACATGCAATACAGGATGCACAACGGTACGCTTTTTTACGTTTTCGTCATGCTTTAGTTCCAGTAGCGAATATTAGCTCAAACTTTTCGTGGGTACTTGTTTTGATTGGTATCTTTTTTCAAATGAGTGGGCTGTTGTTAATAGGAATCGTTTTTATGGCAGCGGCAGTTCTGTTTCAGGTTATCACATTACCAGTTGAATTTAATGCCTCCAACCGAGCGATGGACCAAGTAGTTTCTCTAGGTCTAATACGCAATATGGAAGAGCGTAGCGCACGTAAGGTATTGAATGCAGCGGCTTTGACATACGTTGCTGCAGCAGCAGTTGCTGTTTTGGAATTATTTAGGCTGGTTCTTATATTTACAGGTATGAATAGAAGTAATGAATAAAAAGCAATGTCCGGAAAATGGACATTGCTTTTTTAGCTGTCTAGCTCCA
>NZ_NPDD01000034.1 GCF_002272245.1 Bacillus sp. 7884-1
TGCCGGCTCGTCTTATGCCTGTCGCCCCTGAGCAAGGCGCTTGCGCTTTTCTATATTTCAATAGGCTTTTTATTTTCATCTAGTGTAAATCCTTCTCCATGGACATCATGGACGACAGTGACAGAAACAAACGCATGTGGATCAACTGAGGTAATCAAGTTTTTTAAACGAACAATTTCGTTTTTAGCCACAACACAGTATAATACTTCTCTCTCTATTTTTGTAAAAGAACCATACCCTTTTAGAACAGTAACGCCTCTATCCATTTCTTCCATAATTTTTTTCGCAATATCATCATTTCTATCAGAAACAATCATTGCACCTCTGGCCGTATAGGCACCTTCTTGAATAAAATCAATAACCCTAGCTCCAATAAATACAGCTACTAGGGTGTACATTGCCTCTTTATAATTGAGATAGGTAAGAACAGATAACCCAATCACTCCTATGTCAAAGATAAACATGGTCCTTCCCATGCTCCAGCCAGCATATTTCTGGACAAGTCGTGCAATGATATCGACTCCACCTGTCGTACCGCCATAGCGAAAGATAATCCCTAATCCAATTCCAAGAAAAACACCCGCAAAAAGTGCAGCTAGTAATAAATCATCTTTTAGCGGCATGTCAATCGAATAACGCTGGAATATCCATAAAAAAACGGATAGACCGACCGTGCCAAGAAGTGTGTATATAAAAGCATTTCTACCGAGTAATTTCCAGCCGACAAAAAAGAGAGGGATATTTAAAATTAAGTTTGTATAAGATGGATCCCATTTGAACATGAAGTATAGAAGTAGCGTTATACCGGTAAAGCCGCCTTCGGCAAGTTTATTCTGCATATTAAAATTGACCAGTCCAAAAGACATAATCGCTGTTCCAATTAAAATAAATAAAACGTTTTTCATTTTAAGACCAAATATCATAATCTTATCTCCTCTACCACAATTTTCCCTAGCCAGCGGCTTTTATTATAGCGAATTAATAATAGAAGAGCAATTTTAGACTGGAAAGTGATACTTAATGCGAAAATATTTGTAAAACTAACTTTTTTTAGCTAATGTATTTAGTATAGTTGTTTTACAATTATTAAAAGAGGTGAATATGTGTGGCCAATGGCAAATCTATCAAAGACCTGCAGAAGGAAGTAGATACATACATAAGTCAATTTAAAGAAGGGTATTTTAGTCCACTTGCGATGGTAGCTCGGCTAACGGAAGAGCTAGGTGAGCTTGCCAGAGAAGTCAATCATCAATATGGTGAGAAGCCTAAGAAATCCAGCGAAACGGAAAAGGCTATTGAGGAGGAGCTGGGAGATCTTCTTTTTGTCATCATTTGCTTGGCCAATTCATTAAATATTGACTTGGAAGAGGCACACGGTTATGTTATGAACAAATTTAATACCAGAGATAAGGACCGCTGGACGAAGATAGAAAAGAAGGATGAGGAGTGAAACGGAATGGAAACGGTGAAAATTATTATAGCGGGACCACGAGGACGGATGGGGAGCGAAGCCGTCAAAATGGTAACCATTACGGAACATTTTAAATTAATCGCAGCAGTTGACCATAAACATGATGGCCACATGTTAAGTGACTTAGAGGGTTTTCATTCAATAAATAATGTCCCTATTTTTTCATCTATTGAGAAGTGCCTGCAAAATGTTGAGTGTGATGTATTAATTGATCTAACTACACCTGAAGTCGGCATGCATCATGCCAGAACAGCACTTCAACATAATGTGAGACCTGTGGTGGGGACTACTGGTTTTACAAAAGCTGACTTAGAAGAGTTGGAGCGTATATGTAAGGAAAAGGAACTAGGCTGTATAATAGCACCAAATTTTGCACTTGGCGCTGTGTTAATGATGAAGTTTTCAAAAATGGCTGCAAAATATTTTAATGATATTGAAATAATCGAACTTCACCACGATCAAAAGCTTGACGCTCCATCCGGCACTGCTGTTAAAACTGCTGAAATGATGGCGTCTGTAAGAGAATTCAAACAACAGGGACATCCTGATGAGAAGGAAACAATAAGTGGTGCAAGGGGTGCAGAATTTAACGGTATGCACATTCACTCCGTGAGACTGCCAGGACTCGTTGCCCATCAACAGGTTTTATTTGGATCAGATGGCCAAACGTTATCCATTCGTCATGATTCCTATAATCGCACTTCTTTTATGTCTGGTGTGAAAATAGCTGTAGAGACGGTAATGAAGCAAGACCTTTTTGTATATGGACTTGAAAATATTCTAGAATAGGAGCACTGCCATGAATATAGCTTTAATTGCACACGATAATAAAAAGAATGACTTAGTTCAATTTGCGACAGCATACCAAACTATCTTTTCAGAACACACCCTTTTTGCAACGGGTACTACTGGTCTTAGAATACAAGAAGCAACAGGATTACCCATTACTAGATTTCAATCTGGCCCACTAGGCGGAGATCAGGAAATCGGTGCGATGATTGCAAAAAATAAAATGGACGCGATTTTCTTTTTCAGGGATCCACTTACTGCTCAGCCGCATGAACCTGATGTGACGGCACTCGTTCGCCTATGTGACGTGTATTCTATACCCCTGGCTACAAATATGGGGACTGCGGAACTATTGATTAGAGGATTAGATGAGGGTTTCTTAGAATGGAGAAACATTATTCATGAGACCGGTGAAAGAGATGAGCGATAAGCACTTACATATATTAGCTTTCGGTGCCCATGCTGATGACGTCGAAATTGGCATGGGAGGAAGTATCGCAAAACTGACAGCAAGAGGGAAAAGAATAGGCATTTGTGATTTAACGGAGGCACAGCTTTCTTCGAATGGGACGATAGAGATAAGAAAATCAGAAGCAAATAAAGCAGCTGAAATATTAGGAGTATCTAAGAGATTGTCACTTGCATTTCCAGATAGAGGCCTGCTTCTACAGGAGGAATTCATTAGGAAGATTGCTTTCGTCATTAGAAGGTATCAACCACAAATTGTCTTTGCTCCTTACTTTGAAGACCGCCATCCTGATCATGGAAACTGCGCCCGCCTTGTGGAAGAGGCGGTCTTTTCTGCTGGCATAAGGAAATACCATACCGAGGATAGCCAAGCACCCCACAAGGTTTCAAACATGTATTTCTATATGATAAATGGCTTCCATAAGCCAGATTTCACCATTGATATTTCTGATACGATGGAATATAAAATTGCAGCCTTGAGGGCCTATAAAAGCCAATTTGAGAAAACAGAAAATAGTATTAAAACGCCCCTAGTTAATGGATACATCGAAACCGTTGAGGCAAGGGAAAGACTATTTGGTCAGCAAGTTGGAGTTGATTTTGCTGAAGGGTTTAAATCAAAGGTGCCAATTCTCTTGAATCGTGACTTGATGGGAGATTAAAAATGAGGAAACTTAAAATTGGAATTACCTGTTATCCTACTGTTGGCGGCTCAGGAGTCGTTGCGACAGAATTAGGGAAAATGCTAGCTGAGAAGGGGCATGAAATTCATTTCATCTCATCTAGCATGCCGTTTAGACTTAATAGAATGTATCATAATATTTTTTATCATCAGGTTGAAGTGAATCAATATTCTGTTTTTCAATATCCACCCTATGATATTGCCTTAGCAAGTAAGATGGCCGAGGTTGCTAATAGAGAAAATCTAGACATTCTCCATGTCCATTATGCTATCCCGCATGCAGTTTGCGCAATCTTGGCAAAACAGATGTCAAAGGTTGATGTAAAGATTGTCACCACGCTGCATGGTACAGACATAACCGTTCTTGGTTACGATCCATCCTTGACAGAGGCAATTAAGTTTGGGATTGAAAAATCTGATGCAGTAACGGCTGTTTCAAGGTCTTTAATTGAGCAAACCCAAGAACTAATTCAGCCAGACAAACAAATTGAAACGGTCTATAACTTTATTGATGAAAGAATTTATCAAAAAAGAGACGCAACCCATTTAAAGAAGGAATTCGGAATTAAAGAAAATGAAAAAGTCGTCATCCATGTTTCAAATTTCCGGCCAGTTAAACGTGTTCAGGATGTGGTAAAAACGTTTGCGAAGATTTCTGCTGCAATGCCGGCAAAGCTTTTGCTTGTTGGCGATGGCCCTGAAATGACGCCTGTTTGCAGGCTTGTAAAGAAATTAGGGTTAACTGATAAAGTTCACCTTCTAGGTAAACAGGAAAACCTTGATGAATTATATTCCATCAGTGATATAAAGCTGTTATTATCGGAAAAAGAAAGCTTTGGGCTGGTGGCTCTAGAGGCAATGGCCTGCGGTGTACCTTGTATTGGAACGAATGTTGGCGGATTGCCTGAAGTTATTCAGAATGGAGAGACAGGATACATTTGTGAGCTAGGGGATATTGACGATATTTCTAAGAAAGCTATCATGCTATTAAGTGATCAACAGATTCATGAACAATTTGCCAGTAATGGATTAGCTGTTGTGAAAACAAAATTTAGAGCCGAACAAATTGTCGGGAAATATGAGCAATTATATAATAAGCTCTTAAACTAAGGGTGATTAGGATGAAAGAGCCTTTTTTAGCAGCTGTACCAGTATTAGAAAGGTTAGAGACTGCAGGTTTTGAAGCATATTTTGTAGGGGGGGCTGTCAGGGACTTCCTTTTAAATAAAGAAATTAACGATGTTGATATTGCCACCTCGGCAACCCCCGAAGAAGTAAAACAGATTTTTTCGAAAACGGTCGATATTGGAATCGAGCATGGTACAGTTCTGGTTTTGTATCAAAATCTAGCATATGAAATTACTACGTTTCGAAGTGAAGCAGAATACGAGAATTTTCGCAGACCAAAGGAAGTTGCATTTATTAGGAGCCTTTCAGAAGATTTACAGCGGAGAGATTTCACCATGAATGCCATTGCGATGGATAAAGATGGAAACCTTATTGATCCATTTCAGGGGAATTTAGCAATCATAAATCAAGTCATTCAAACAGTTGGAAATGCAGAGAATCGATTTCAAGAGGATGCATTAAGAATGATGCGTGCTGTTCGCTTTGTAGGTCAGCTCTCTTTCAAAATTGAAGAAGAAACACTAAATGCACTGATAGAAATGGTACACCTTCTTGAACATATTGCGGTCGAACGAAAACAGACGGAGTTCGATAAACTACTTAGTGGTGTTAATCGAAAACAAGCCTTGGAATTAATTCTTCAAACCAATATGTATCATTACTTGCCTGGTTTATCAAACCAAGAGGAAGCTATTAAGTTAGTGTTAGAGTATGAAATTGAACGGTTAACCTCACGTGAGATGTGGGCATTGCTCATATTCAGCCTAAAAGTAGAAAAAAAAGAAATAGAAGAATTTCTTAGAGGCTGGCGAATCCCGTTGAAGGAAATTAGGGAGATACAGCTTATTTTACATTATCTAAATAAGCGATTTGAAACTAGTTGGTCTTCTTATGATTTGTATACAGCAACGAAGGACATTTTCGTATCATCTGAAATTCTATATCTCGTTATTAACGGCATCGTAGGTAGTGACACTATTCACCACTATACTCGACTGTATGAAAGTCTTCCGATTAAAGAACGATCAGAAATGGACCTAACAGGAACGGACTTAATGGCCTGGTTTAACAAAAGTGGTGGACCATGGGTGAAGGAGCTATTGCTTAAGGCTGAGCAAGCGATTCTAGATGGCAGAGTTACGAATAGTAAAAAAATCATAAAGGAGTGGCTGATGGAGTGCAATCACAACTAAGGAAAGAATTACTTGACGCCTTTACAACTGCTGGCGGTTCTTACTTATCTGGCCAGCATATAGCAGAGTTACTCGGCTGCTCCAGAACGGCTGTATGGAAGCATATCGAAGAGCTCCGAAAAGAAGGTTTTGAATTAGAAGCAGTGCGCCGAAAAGGGTACCGAATTGTAAAAACACCTGAAAAAATAACAGCCGATGAATTAAGACTGGGTTTAAAAACTAAATTTATTGGTAAAAACATCCACTACGAGGACAGTGTAGAATCTACACAAAAGATTGCGCACCGTTTAACTTATGAAGATGAACCTGAAGGGACAGTAGTTATTGCAGAAGAACAGCTATCTGGCCGCGGAAGAATGAACCGTAAATGGCATTCACCCAAGTATACAGGCATTTGGATGAGTATTATTCTAAGACCAAATATCCCACTTCCAAAAGCTCCTCAATTAACGCTATTGGCAGCGGTGGCAATTGTTCAGGCGATTGAGGACCTTACCGGGGTGCTTCCAGAAATAAAATGGCCAAATGACATCCTGATCAATGGGAAAAAGGTAACTGGAATTCTAACTGAACTTGAAGCAGAAGCAGATCGTATTAATTCAATCATCATTGGTATCGGAATGAATGTTAATCAAATAAAAGAAGACTTTCCACCTGAGTTACAGGACATAGCTACATCGCTCCTTATTGAAAAAGGTGAAAAAATATCCCGAGCTGAAATAATTAAGGGCATCTTTATGAATCTTGAAAAATTGTATTTACTATACCTAGAAGAGGGTTTCCTTCCAATTAAGCTATTATGGGAAAGTTATGCTATAAGTATTGGAAGACAGGTTACTGCGCGTACACTTACTCATTCAATTGTCGGAAAAGCCCAAGGTATTACAGACGACGGAGTATTAATGATTGAAGATGAACAGGGAAAAATACACCATGTGTATTCTGCTGATATAGAAGTATAAAAAGTTCAGATTTTAATGCTGTGTTAAAGCAAATGTTGATAATGGAACTCTGTTGATTTGTGCGGAAGGCGCGAGACTCCTCGAAAATGCTATCGCC
>NZ_NPDD01000035.1 GCF_002272245.1 Bacillus sp. 7884-1
CAAGCTATTCTTTTCAGTGGCTGTGTTAAACTGGGCTGTTGATTTGTGCTCCACTAAGGAATGCTCCTTGGAACAGTCATCGCAGGGACAGGCAGAGATCGCCTGTCCCTGCGATGACTGTTCCAAGGAGCATTCCTTAGTGGAGCACAAATCAACAGCCCAGTTTAACACAGCCACTGAAAAGAATAGCTTGCGGTTTTCTGAATTTTTTCTTATAATTCAAATAATGGGCGGTATCCTTGAGAGCTGCACCTGAAACTATTTTTTCATAATTTAAAAGGTTTCTGCCTAGATCCGTAGCACGGACCGGGACAGAGGGATAGAACATGTAAAAGAGTACCAAGATCCTCTGCCTTCAGAAGGATCTTTTTTGCGCTCTTTTTTAATCCCCTCTTCCTAATTAAAAGGAGGGAATGTAGATGAAGCAAAGTACAGATTTCTTGAAAATGAAAGAAAATAAGGAAAAAATTGTTATGCTTACTGCGTACGATTATCCATCTGCGAAACAAGCAGAACAGGCAGGAGTCGATATAATTTTAGTTGGAGACTCTCTTGGGATGGTCGTGCTGGGTTACGATTCCACGGTACCTGTAACGATGGAAGATATGATTCATCATGCAAAAGCTGTAAAACGAGGAGCTAAGGATACGTTTATCGTTGTTGATATGCCATTTTTAACCTATCATCTGTCCATTAAGGATACAATGCTAAATGCAGGCAGATTGATTCAGGAAACAGGTGCTCACGCTGTAAAGCTTGAGGGTGCAGATGATGTAATTGATAAAATCGAAGCCCTCACAAAGGCAGGAATTCCAGTTTGTGGCCATCTTGGATTAACTCCTCAATCCGTTGGCGTATTAGGCGGCTATAAAGTTCAAGGAAAAGATGCAAAAGCTGCAATGAAACTATTGGAAGATGCGAAAAAGTGTGAGGAAGCAGGGGCATTCGCAATAGTGCTTGAGTGTGTACCTAAGCAGCTTGCAGAGGAAGTATCAAAACATGTTTCCGTTCCTATTATTGGCATTGGAGCAGGGGCAGATGTGGATGGTCAAGTACTCGTCTATCATGATATATTAGGTTATGGTGTGGAGAGAGTGCCTAAGTTCGTAAAGCAATATTACAACTTAAACCCGTTTATTGTTGAATCCATACAAGCGTATGTAAAGGAAGTAAAATCAGAACAGTTTCCTGAAGATAAACACTCCTTTACAATGAAAGAACGTGAGCTTAGCGGACTTTACGGAGGTATTAAATGAGAGTCATTACCACGATAAAGGAAATGCAGGCTGAAATAAAAAAAATAAAATCTCAATCAAAATCAATCGGGTTTGTGCCAACCATGGGATTTTTACATGAAGGTCATCTTACTCTATTAAATAAAGCAAGATTAGAAAATGATAGTGTTGTTTTAAGTATTTTTGTAAATCCACTTCAATTTGGACCAACTGAGGATTATTCAACCTATCCCAGAGATTTTACCAGAGATCAATCATTGGCTGAATGTGAAGGGGTAGACATTATTTTTTATCCATCGGTAAAAGAAATGTATCCGCATTCTTCATCTGTTAGAGTGACAGTTCAGGAACGTACGGACGTTTTGTGCGGGAAATCTAGACCAGGTCATTTTGATGGTGTGACTACTGTTTTAACAAAGCTTTTTAATATTGTGTTGCCAACAAGAGCTTATTTCGGGATAAAGGATGCTCAGCAAGTCGCCGTAGTAGAGGGATTAATTTCCGATTTTAATTTTCCGATTGAATTAATTCCTGTAGACATTGTCCGTGAAGAAGATGGCCTTGCAAAAAGCTCTCGTAATGTTAATCTCATGCCTGAAGAAAGGTCACAGGCTGTAGTTCTATTTAAAAGCTTAACTGCCGCTAAAAAGGCCATAGAGGGAGGAGAACAGAACCCTCAAACAATTAAGGATCTAGTTTCAGACATGATTGGTTCAGAAACCCACGGACAAATTGATTATGTAGAAATCTACTCATATCCTCAATTAAAAGAAATAGAGAATTTAGAAGGCACATGTATCATTGCGCTGGCAGTTAAATTTTCAAAGGTTCGATTAATAGATAATATCATCTTAGATGCTACGCAGGGAATTGGAGGAGAGAAATAATGTTTCGGCACATGATGAATGGGAAAATCCACCGTGCTACAGTAACGGAAGCTAATCTAAATTATGTTGGAAGTATTACAATAGATGAAGATTTGCTAGATGCCGTGGGTATGGCGGCTAATGAAAAGGTTCAGATTGTTAATAACAATAATGGTGCTAGACTTGAAACGTATATCATTCCTGGAGAAAGAGGCAGCGGTGTGGTTTGTTTAAATGGGGCTGCTGCCCGGCTAGTTCAAAAAGGTGATATTGTTATTATCATCTCTTATTGCTTAGTTCCGGAAGAAAAAGTTCAAAGTCATCAGCCTAAAGTGGCCATTATGGGTGAATGTAACAAGATAATAGAAATGATCAATGCTGAACCAGCATTAACTATTATGTAACGAATCCCCTTTATCGGGGATTTTTTCTTTTTTTATGATTTTTTTATATACTGTAAGTATGGTTTTCTTTTTCTTTTACCTTTTTTGTGATACCGTTTTAATGAAGGTTTGAGGTGTTAGGTAGAATGTTAAATAAATTTGTTGTGGTAGACCTGGAAACTACAGGAAATAACCCCAAAAAAGGGGATAAAATAATCCAATTTGCTGCTGTGGTCATTGAAGAAGGGAAAATCACAGAAAGCTTCTCATCACTTATCAATCCCAAAAGGTCAATCCCTGCTTTTATTGAAGAATTGACACACATAGACGATGAGATGGTAAAGGACTCTCCATTATTTGCAGAAA
Organism: Bacillus sp. 7884-1; assembly: GCF_002272245.1. Taxonomy (GTDB): domain Bacteria; phylum Bacillota; class Bacilli; order Bacillales; family Cytobacillaceae; genus Neobacillus. The sequence goes on from NZ_NPDD01000035.1 coordinate 2,851, forward strand.
TAGCTCCGAAGGTTAACTCATTATTAGAGGGTGCTTATTTCGTTGCTCATAATGTTTTATTTGATTTGTCATTTTTGCAAGAGGAATTAATTCAAGCAGGATTTGAAGGCTTCTACGGCTCAGTCCTTGATACAGTTGAAATGGCGAGAATCATCTTTCCTACGGCTGACGGTTATAAACTTTCTGACCTAGCTGTAAGAGAGGACCTGCAGCATGATAGACCACATCAGGCAGATAGTGATGCGCAGGTTACTGCAGAACTTTTTCTAATTCTTGTAAATCGGTTATTTCAATTACCTGTATTGACTCTCAATCAGCTTTCACAGCTTTCAGGAGGACTTAAAAGCGATTTACAACAATTAATTGATGAAATCATTTTAGAAATAGACCCAAGCAGTCAAAAATGGCATGAATACGTTGAAATATGGAATACACTTGCCCTGAAAAAGATTCAAAGTCATTCATCATCGACTAGCAGGCAATTTAAGGATGATTACCAATTTCCACTCAGTGAAGAAGAAAAAATGAAGATGGTTAGTAAGGGTTTTACATCCTATGAAAAGAGAATAGGACAATTTCAAATGATGGATGGAGTTTACCAGGCTTTCCTTTCTGGAATGCATACACTCATTGAGGCAGGTACGGGTGTAGGGAAATCATTAGGATACCTGCTGCCCGTTGCGTATTTTGCAAAAGAGAGCAGGCTCCCTGTTGTGGTAAGTACCCATACTATTCAGCTTCAGGAGCAAATCATTCAAAATGAAATACCTTTGTTAACAAAGATTCTTCCTTTTGAAGTAAAGCCTGTTTTGTTGAAAGGAAGAAACCATTATATTAGTTTAGAAAAATTCGCCCTGTCCTTATTGGAGGAGAATGATAATTACGATACGACATTAACGAAAATGCAAATTCTTGTATGGCTGACTGAAACAAATACGGGTGATCGTGATGAGCTGAATCTCTCTAGCGGCGGAAATATTTTTTGGAACAAAATTAAGAATGAACAAACAATCTTTGCGATGAATAAACTTTGGCAGGAGAAGGATTTTTATTTACGCGCAAAGAATGAGGCTCAGGATGCGGATATTATTATTACCAATCATTCGCTGTTATTAAGTAATCTAAAAGCTGAAAAAACATTTTTGCCAGAGTTTGATTATGCCATTATCGATGAAGCTCATCATTTTGAAAAGGTCGCAAGCCAATATTTTGGCCGCACATTAGATTACCTCACAACCCGTTTGCTTCTAAGTCAATTTGGGCAAAATGATCAGCGACTTTTATTTCATGAACTAGAATCAATCCTTGATGCCCTAATAGCAAACAAGGGGAATTTAATACCATCTATAAAAATAAATCAACTTGCAGCAGATCTTTCCTATGAAATGGATGAGTTTTTTAAGCTGACTGCCCTTTATGCAAAATCAAGTACTCCTGAAAGAAGAGGTATAAATCGAGCAAAAGTCCGGTTTTTACGTGAAAAAGGAGGCAAAGAAAAAAATGCTCTTATCCATAGCGCAGAGAGGTTTGCCTTTCTTCTGAAGGATTTACAGAATGCAATCAGTGAGCGTTTAGAGTTAATTAAGAATCATAAAGAAATTTTAACAAGTAAGCAAAGAGGAAAAATGGAAGAAATCATTTCCTTTAGTAATGAACTAGAAGAACTTAGAAACACCGTTCAAGATTGCTTTATTAAAGAATCTAATGATGTAAAATGGATTGAGATTGATTTCCGTTCACAACAGAATGTAACCACCTTCTATGCCCAGCCTGCATTCGTAGCGGCTTCGCTAAAAGAAAGGTTTTTTAGTGTTAAAAGTGGCGTGGTTTTAACTTCAGCAACTCTTACAATTAACAATTCGTTTGACTACATGATAAATGAAATGGGACTCGTTAAAGAAACTACGCTAACCATGAATATACCTTCTCCCTTTGATTATAAAAATCAGGTGAAACTGTTAATACCTGAAGATTTACCAGAGGTGAATGCAACTGGTCTAGAGGATTACGTTATTGCGATTACGGAGCATATAATAACGGTCGCAGAGGCAACAAAGGGTAGAATGCTGATTCTCTTTACGGCTCACGACATGTTAAAGAAAACATTTGAGCTTATTAAAGAAAGTGGATTTCTAAATGATTATGCAATGATTGCACAAGGGATTACAAGCGGCAGCCGCTCAAGATTAACGAGGAATTTCAAACGTTATGAGAAAGCAATTTTACTAGGGACTAGCAGCTTCTGGGAGGGAATAGATATCCCGGGTGAAGACCTATCCTGTTTAGTAATTGTCAGATTGCCATTTAGCCCGCCAGACGAGCCGCTGACGGAAGCTAAGTGTCAAATAATCAAACAGCAAGGTGGAAATGCCTTTACGGAGTATTCATTACCTGAAGCGATTCTCAGATTTAAACAGGGATTTGGGCGTTTAATCCGCAGTGATAAAGACCGGGGAATCATGATGGTTTTTGATAAAAGGATTATTTCTGCAAAATATGGTAAGGACTTTTTGAAGTCAATACCACCCGTACCGATGAAAAAAGGAAATATTGACGAATTAGTCGAAATAATTTACAAATGGCTATAATGAAATCTGGAAAAATTACACATCCTATTAGTATGGAGGTATGTGTATGAGAAAATTATTACTTGTGGCAGCAATCTTTTTCCAATTTACTTCGATTGGAAGTGCCTCTTCTTATGAATATGGTAATGTAGAAAGTATCGATTTGAATTTGAAGGACCATGAAATTGCTGTCACCTTTTTTGGCTTAGGTGACGGGGAAGCGACCCTTATTCAAGGCTCTAATGGTGAGAATATTTTGGTTAATATGGGTGGAGAAGAAACAAGTGATGAATTGTGGGAAGTTCTCAAAACTTATGGTGTTAAGGAAATTTCAACACTAATCATTACGAACACTCAAAATCTTTTTCTTGACCAACTTACGCAAATTATTTCAAAATATAATGTAAATCAATTGATTGCAACAGCTGAAATAGCAAAGGAATTAACTAACATGTCACCTTCCTTTACGGAAGTAAAAGTAATTCCTTGGTCAGAGGGAATAACTCAAGTCCTTTTCCCAGATTTGTCTGCAGAGGTTCTATATGCAGGAATAGGAGAAAATGAAGGGATAGATTTTACGCTGCAATTTTTTAAGCATCGTTTATTTCTGATGACCTCGTCTAGTCAACAAGTGGAAGAAAATTTATTAAAGAAGAATTTAGATGATGTTACTATTTTTAAAGTGCCAAACTGGGCTAAGGAAGATTCGTTATCGGAAAAATTAATTCAACATGTTAATCCGCAAATATCGATTCTATTTGAATCAGAGCAGCATCAACCTGACCCCGATATTATCTATAACCTGCAGGATACATGGTCTGAAGTCTTTTTTACAAAAAAGCATGGTACCATTACGATAAAATTTACTGAAAATAACTATGAAGTATTCACTTTTCCAGTAGAAAAGGAAGACTATAGCTGATATTATTGCTTTAAAGAGATAAAGGAGGAATACAATGGAATCAAAAATAGAAGTCCTCTCAACCGTTAAACTTCAGCATAGTCCGGACTTATACAAAATTGTTGACGCCCTTAATCGAACATTAAAACAAAAGGATTTAATGTTTGGACTAGCACTCGATCAAGAAGATCAAAGTAAAGCTATTTTTACCATTTATCGTACATAAAAGATGTAAAGCGGAGGCGACTGTCCAACTTTGACGGACGCTTACAAGCCGGCACTGCAAATCCTGCACTTTGGATTTGTAGGGACGGATTGAAACGACCGAAAAGTTAGGAGCCGCAGCTAGAAGAAGTGGAGTACAATGAAAAAAATTATTTTATTTATAGTATTATTTATAGTAATTTGTGTTGGTGTTTTTATTAAAGTATATGCAACTGCCCAAGAACCTCTAAATGCTGCAGAAGAAAAGGCTGTTACCTTGGCAAAGGAAAAGGTCGAGCTAAACGAAGTCGAGGATTTTCAAATCTATCATGGAACAGAGACAGTAAATGTCATAGAGGGGAAAAATAAAAAGGGTGAAAATATTATCGTTTGGATCCCTGAGAAAAGCAAGAAAGTGATGTGGGATAAACGGAAAAACGGCATTTCTGAAGAGGATGCTGTCCAAAGACTGTTGGAAGAAAAAAATCCCAAAAAGATTATCTCAGTTAAAATAGGAATGGAAAACAATATCCCATTATGGGAAATTTATTACCGTTCTGAAAATAATTTAATAAATTATTATTATGTAGACTTTAAAACAGGTGAATGGCTAAAAAAAATCGAAAATTTATAGCTTCATGCGAGCAGGAGGAATAGGAATGGCAGTGAAATTAGCAAACAGAGTTATGACGCTTACACCATCAACAACATTAGCAATTACAGCAAAGGCTAAAGAATTAAAGGACCAAGGGGAGAATGTAATTGGTTTAGGTGCAGGTGAACCTGATTATAACACTCCACAACATATTTTAGATGCAGCAGTCCGTTCGATGAATGAAGGACATACGAAGTACACCCCTTCAGCAGGCTTACCTGCCTTAAAGAAGGCAGTCATTGGAAAATTAGAAAGAGACCAAGGTCTTTCCTATAAACCAAATGAAATCATCGTAGGGAACGGGGCAAAACACGTTTTATATACGCTTTTTCAAGTTCTCTTAAATGAAGGTGACGAAGTCATAATACCAACCCCTTACTGGGTAAGCTATCCTGAACAAGTTAAATTAGCCGGAGGCGTTCCGGTTTACGTGGAGGGATTTGAGTCACAGCAATTTAAGATTACAGCTCAACAATTAGAATCGGTGATTACTGAAAGAACCAAAGCAATAATTATCAATTCTCCAAGTAATCCTACAGGTGTTATTTATTCCGCCGAAGAACTGCAGGAATTAGGAAAATTATGCCTTGAAAGAAATATTTTAATCATATCAGATGAGATTTATGAAAAGCTCATTTATGGTGAACATAAGCATGTATCAATTGCACAGTTATCTCCTGAATTAAAGGAACAGACAATTGTAATTAATGGTGTTTCGAAATCACACTCCATGACAGGCTGGCGTATTGGTTATGCTGCAGGGAATAAAGAGGTTATCGAGGCAATGACAAACTTAGCGAGTCATAGCACATCTAATCCGACCACAACTGCTCAGTATGCCTCTATAGCTGCCTATAATGGTCCACAAGAGCCAGTTGAAGAAATGCGTCAGGCCTTTGAACATCGTTTAGAAGTTATTTATGAAAAATTAGTTGCGATACCTGGATTCACTTGTGTGAAACCTCAAGGTGCATTTTACTTATATCCAAATGTGAAGCATGCAGCTGAATTAACAGGATATCAAGATGTAGATGCATTTGTTGAAGCCCTGTTGGTAGAAGCAAAGGTAGCAGTAATCCCTGGCTCCGGATTTGGTACACCAGATAATATCCGTCTTTCCTATGCAACTTCACTTGATCTCTTAGAAGAAGCAGTGGCGAGAATGAAGGATTTTGTTGAGGCTAAGCGTCAACGTTAAAATATTGGATTTTCAATAAAAAGTCTGCCATTGCAGGCTTTTTGCTTTTCTTATAATATCTGGATATTTCAATCCCCTTACTGTGAGAGGATGTTCATGTTATACTAAGCAAGAGGTGTCGCAAAAAATGAAAACAAATATATTATCGTGGCTTCAGGAAGGTAATATAACGGTTCCTGCTCTATTATTCTCAGAGTACCGAAATATGAATCTTAATGAATATGAACTTGTTCTCTTATTAAATATTATGACTTTTATAGAAAAGGGAAATGACTTTCCCACTCCAGAAGAGCTATCGTCTCGGATGACGATTACTGTTTCAGAATGTAACGAAATGCTGCGAAGATTAATTCAAAAAGGGTTTATACAAATAATAGATGAATACTCTTCAGAGGGAATCAGGTTTGAGAAATACTCTGTTGGGCCTTTATGGGAAAAACTTGTAGACCAGTTTTTAATTAAAAATAAACAAACTCAAGAGGTCACTAAGAAGACAGACGAAAGTGATCTATACACATGCTTCGAGAAGGAATTTGGACGTCCTTTATCCCCGTTTGAGTGTGAATCACTGGCAATGTGGATGGATGATGACCATCACGATCCTATCATCATTAAGGCAGCATTACGAGAATCGGTCATGTCAGGAAAGTTAAATTTCCGATATATTGACAGGATTCTTTTTGAATGGAAAAAGAATGGCATAAAGACAATTGAACAGGCGAAAACTCATGGGCGAAAGTTTCGCCAAAAGCAGACGCCAAATCGACCGTCGCAAGATTCTCAAGCCCCTTCAACCAATTCTGTGCCCTTTTACAATTGGCTGGAACAATAAATTAACTAAACGAGAGGAGAAAATCTCTCGTTTGTTTCCATTTAAATTACTAACTGGCAGGTGAAATTACTTTGTTAAACAATACACAAATCCGTTTTTGTCTAGATCAAATGGGCGAGATGTTTCCTGATGCTCATTGTGAATTAGTACATTCAAATCCTTTTGAGCTGGTAATTGCGGTGGCATTGTCTGCACAATGTACGGATGTTCTCGTCAATAAGGTTACCAAGGAATTATTTAAGAAATACAAAACTCCAGAGGATTATTTAGCTATTCCTCTAGAAGAACTGCAAAATGATATTCGCTCGATTGGACTCTATAGAAATAAAGCTAAGAATATCCAGAGTTTGGCCAGGCTTTTATTGGATGAATATGGCGGTGAAGTGCCAAGGGATCGTGATGAATTAACGAAACTTCCGGGTGTAGGAAGAAAAACGGCAAATGTTGTCGTATCAGTGGCTTTTAATATTCCTGCTATCGCAGTAGATACTCATGTTGAAAGAGTAAGTAAACGGCTTGGTATTTGCCGCTGGAAGGATTCTGTGCTTGAAGTGGAAAAAACACTAATGAAGAAGGTACCAAAGGACGAGTGGTCTGATACTCACCATAGATTAATTTTCTTTGGCCGATACCATTGTAAAGCTCAAAACCCGCAATGCCCAAGCTGCCCATTATTAGAGCTGTGCAGGGAAGGGAAAAAGAGAATGAAAGGTAGGAAAGTCGCGAATGGATAATCAGCTAATCATCCCCTTCCTGGAAGAATTGGAACTAGAGGGTTTGAATGAAAATGTAGACCAAGCCATTTCAAATCTATTATCAGACTGGGAAAGAATAAAAGTTGAACTTGAGGGACTTTATCGGAATCGAGATCAAAAATCAACATTACAAGGGATGAAAAAAGGGATTGGCTTATTCATTCAATTTTTATATTGGTCCAATGATAGACAAATTAATTCTAAGGAACCTATTTTAATTAATCATTTAGTGATAACACCGGTTAATCTCGATGAAAGATTAGCTTATATCCTTTCAAGGCCGAACCTGTTCCATTCTTATCGCCAGCTTTCCGAGCTGATGACAGAACAAGCAAAACAATATGCAAAAAAAAATATCGTAAAAAAGCGTCTAAACCAAAAGGGCTAGACGCTTTTTTTGTATTGGAGATTTATCCCCCACTACCACCATTACCGTTACCATTGCCAGGCTCTGTGGTGACTGGTACATCACTGCCTTCGTTTCCTTCGTCTCCGTCTCCTTCACCAGCACCGTTACCATTACCATTGCCATTGCCATTACCATTGTCATTGCCATTACCATCACCAGCACCTTCATCTTGTTGGGGCAGTGGGATATCGATTGAAGTTGTAGCTGGGTCACTTCTCTTGTTACCAATAATCGCAACAACACTGATGCTATACTTCGTACCTGGAATTGGATTCTGAAGCGTAACTACTTTTTCTGAAATAGTTTCAGTTTTAGGTGCTACACCGTCAGAAATAGTTACTTCGAATTGAACAGCAGTATTTTCTGAATTGTTGTAATCCCAAGTTAGTGTCACTTCATTTTTTCCTGCATCATAAATTGCTTTTGGATTAACAGGTGCATTAATCTTGTTGTATTTCTCTGAAACCTTTTTTGGTGCATGACCTTTCACTGCATACTCCACAATAACTTCACTATCAGGTGTAAACTCACTTGCTAATGCAGGCGGTTTAGAACCTTTTTCAACTCTAACCTTTTGCACGTTATCGGGAACAGGGAAGTCAGGTGTTTCGATGTCTTTTGATACATATGCCATTAAATTCTTAAAGATTAGCTGTGCGATTCTCTGATCTGCACCCGGTTGAATAGGGGTTTTTAAATTGGAATAACCCGTCCAAACGGACGCAGTATAGTTAGTTGTATAGCCTGTAAACCATGCATCAGGTACAACCCTGCTGCTAGTAATGTTCCAATCTTTCATTTGTTTTTCTGAATAGTTGGTAGTGCCTGTTTTTCCAGCAACTGGAAGTCCCGGAACTCTTGCCGTTGTACCAGTACCTGGTGAAACCATAACGCTCTTTAACATATCGGTAACCATGAAAGCAGTAGAATCCTTCATAACAAGCTTTGATTCTGGTGCAGTATCAAGGACAGTACCATCTCGAAGCTCAATTTTTTTCACGGCATAAGGCTTTGTATACATTCCATTATTTCCAAATGCACTATAGGCTCCTGCCATTTGGAGAGGCGAAACTCCTACTGTTTTTCCTCCAAAACCGCCAATTGCATAGGATTCAAATATTTCCTTCAACGGTATCCCTAGGCTGATAGCGAATTCTTTTGCTTCTTCTAAACCAACCTGCTGAAGAGCCTGAACCGCTGGGGTATTTCTAGAATACTGCAAGGCAGTACGCATTGAAATTGGACCCATGTATTTGTCATCCCAGTTGCCAAACTCTTGACCGGTAGAATACTTTATTGGTTTATCATCAATCGTTTGATAGGTACCCCAATTTAGATATTCAATCGCTGGTCCATAGTCCAGTACAGGTTTGATCGTTGATCCAGGCTGGCGCTGGGTATCAATTGCATAGTTAAAGCCACGGCTAACCTCTTGGTTTCGCCCGCCGCCAATCGCACGGATTTCACCAGTTTTTGTATCGGTGAGAGCTATACCTGCTTGGAATTCTGCATCTGGATAGCTTATTACTTCATCGGTATTTAATAAGGTATTAACATATAATTGAGCGTTCTTATCAAGTGTTGTATGAATCGTTAATCCATCCGAGAAGATATCAAAGTCTCCTTGATCCTCAACCTCATCAATAACAGCGTCAACAAAAGAATCAAAAGGTTTTTCGTCTCTAACTCGTTCCTCTTCTTTAACCAATGTGGCTGTCACTGGAACACTTTTTGCCTCTTCCATTTGTTTTTTCGTGATATATCCATGCTGTTCCATTAACATCAAGACAATATTACGTCTTTTTTCTGCTAAGTCAGGGTGGTCAAATGGGTTATAATTATTTGGACTTTGCGGCATTCCTGCGAGCTGTGCAGCCTCAGGAAGGGTAAGCTCCTTTAATTCCTTACCATAAAATATTTTTGCAGCCGTCGCTAGTCCATGACTGTTTTCAGATACAAAGACTTTATTTACATACATTTCAAAAATTTGGTGCTTTGTGTATTTTTGTTCTAACTGATAGGCCATCCATGCTTCCTGCACCTTACGCTTCAAGGTTTTTTCAGGAGTTAAGAATGAATTCTTGATGACCTGCTGAGTAATCGTACTTGCTCCCTCAGAACCAAATCCTTCCCGGAAATTTGCTACAACAGCTCCAGCCAAACGGATAGGGTCCAAACCATGGTGTTTATAAAATCGAACATCCTCCACCGCTAAAACAGCATCTTCAAAAAGTTTTGGAATATCCTTATAGTTTACATATTCACGGTTTTCCGAGCCAACTTCTGCAATCAGCTCGCCATCTTTATCTAAAACTTTAGAGGAGATGGGGTCTTTTAATAATTTCGGATCAAGTTTAGGAGTATCCTTCACTAAATAAGCAAAAGTTCCAACGCCTGCCAAAATACCAATAATGCCAAGGGCAACAAGGATTAGAAAAATTTTCTTAACAATACCACTAGGTTTTTTCTTCGCCTTTTGTTTTCCTTTAGATTGTTGGAGTTTTTTACGGCGCTCCTCTCTCGATTCTGCCATGATTAATTTCCTTCCTTTCATAACTTCAAACATTTTCTTAATATCTAAAAATGAAAAAGAGTATCGATTATTTTAATATAGTCAATTCTGGGTTGAAATCCAAGTGGAATAAAAACTCCTTTTTGCTCGATTTCTTCCTTTGTAATTGATTTTCTCCCCCCATTTTTCATTCTTTCCCAAAAGGATAACAAGTGGTTAGCTTCTAGTAAATATACTTGTTCAAATTTGGAGAACCTGAGAATAACAAAACAAATTCCACCCTGTGAAACAACTTCCTGCATATGTTCAATTTGATGCTGATGGAAATTTTTCAAAGGAAACGAGGTCGGATTTGCTGTTTCCTTTGCCTCAAAATCAATATATTTACCTTTATATACCCCGTTATAGTCAGTGGTAGAAGCTTGTTTAAAATAGGCTTCCTTGATGACAGCAGCACTTCTTTTAGGGTAATCCACCTGAACAATTTGAACGGGTGTAGGCTTTTTGTGAATGACTGCAATATTTCTCACACGATAATATTCATTCGTATCGTTCAAATCATCCTCGAGTGTCATACCTCTATTACTAAATGAGTGATTACTTTGTTTCTTTACTTTGGATTCTATTTCCATTTCTTTTGGAACGTATTTTTTTCCGTTTGGATAATTAAATTTCATGACAAGCACCTCTCAAGCTACTACTTATCATATCAAATCTAATCGCTAAGGGGTGTATAAAATTATTAGGTAAACACACGCTAATAAAAATAATGTACCGTGACTCGGTAAAAAAAGCATGATTCTTTTTTCATAAATATTTAAGTCTCAAAAACTACCTATTATGAAAGTAGAAGGTGAATATGAATCATCTTACAATACATGAGATAGAGACTATCAGTCAAATGAAAGCCGAAACGGACAAAAAGAACCTTGATAATATTTCGAGAACGGATGCCTATTTTTCCTATTTTAAAAAGAACTCAGATATTATTTGGTCATTCCTAGCCAGTATGGTATCAAGGAATGGCGGGTGGAATATGTGTGACCTGGAAGGGCATGTATTTCGAGAAATATTAGAGCCTAAAACAAGGAAGGAACTATTTCTAACTTTTGAACGAGCCAATTGGTTAATTTTCCACGATGTTTACCCTCAATTACTGGTCTATCAATATTCGACGAAAATAAAACGTCCAATGTTTCATCTTCTTCCATACTTTGAATGTTCCGAATTTATTCGAAAAGAGTGGGAGAGGTACTGGAAAGAAGGTAATACTGAACGCCTTACCACTTCGTTAATAATAAATGAACAAAATGTGATTCATACACCTGTTATTGGGCATCCAGTTTACAAAAAGCGGGTTTTTCAGTCGTGGATTTTTAATGTTCAGGATTGGCTTCATTTCAGCTCTGTCCTATTTCCCACATGTGGGGGGGAATTATATGGTGCTAGTGTAAATGGCTTTAAGTCACTTTCGAAACGAATTAATCTTGGAAAAAGATTAGCTAGAATCTTGACCCATCCTCGGCTTTTTCCCTTGTTTTTCGATTTTGCTGATAAAACACCGCATACTGGGTCCCGAAATGATTATGAACAATATTTTAAGACAAAGACGAACCGTAATACACCTATATTAAGAGCAACCTTTCCGATTATAGAACACAAACATTATGAATATGTGGATTGGAGCAAGAATCGAGTGATTTCCCCGGCATGGCTGTATTTTCAAGCGAGACATCGCCATCCTATTCACTTAACAGATTGGTACTTTGAAAAATCAAATCAGCTGGAATTTATGCTAGCGTTACACAAAACATCCCATTTAAAGAAAATATAAAAGCAAGGCGCTATGCCTTGCTTTGTTTACAATACTTTATTCCGCCGGGCGATTTGGTCCTTCGAGCTTTTTATCACCATAGCCAACTTTATTGTCTACTTGTGCTGCGCCAGATTTTTTGTTTTGTTTCTTTTTTGACATTATCAACACCTCCAATTTTAGCTTGTTCGATTTTCCATTTTTCATGCGAAAATGAGATAGTGTCGAACAGAAAGGTAATAAATGCCAAATCAGCACTTTCTTTGACGAAACGCTTCTAGTTTTGTCAGTGGGGGAGGAAGCGTTAAAAAGAAAGAGAATAGTACAATATATAAACGCGAGGAGGTTCTAAATTTGATGAATTCGTCATTGCCAGAAAAGGAAAAGCTGCTTTCTATGCTGACAGAGATATATGATCAATTAGAAGAATTGGAGATTGTTCTAGAAGCATCTTTCTCAGACCTTCGCATTCAAATGAATCATGAAGAGCAAAAAAAATTATTGGAACCGATTCATAGACTCTCAATGCTTGAAATGGAATTAGATAAGATAAATCCATCTCCCCACGAATCCATTACAGATCATAGTAATTCAGTAACAAGAGCACTAAAACTTGAAATGGGCTTTTAATTACCTATAGAATAAATATAGAATCCATTGAGTAGCTTTTTAAAAAAGCTGCTTTTTATTTTGCATAAATAGAAAGGAAAAAAGAAATGTCAGAAGAAATTCTAAAATTAACAAAAAAGCTGCTACACTATAACCGATTATTTATTGAATATTTCGAGGAAGCTCGGGAGAAAGGGACCACCCATGATTTTCATGAGGTAATAAAGCCGTTTGCCAATGAAGTAAAAATTACTGCGATTGAATGGAGTACTCTAATGAAGACTTGGTTAACAAATAGCCCGCAAAAACATATACATCCAAAACAAGTCAATACCACTTTTGAACATATAGAACAATTATCCATTCAGTCCTTTTTTCCAAAAACAAGCCGATCAAGATTTTTAAATGCCAATCGAACGGTTGAATTTTTTCTATTAGAAATAGTAAAGGAACTTGAAAAGTAAAATAGAGATGCAGTTTTTGCATCTCTAAGGCTTGTCTAGCTGGTATTTTTCATTTTATGAATTTTCGATGAGGGAGTCTTGCTTATAGTCGTCTGGAATTACTGCGCCCTGCGATTCGAGCTCACGTACAAGAAGACGGTATTCTTTTATGTTAATCTCGTTGTGAATATAGGCTTTCTTAGCAAAATCCATTAATGCGTTTACATCATCAGTGTTGTAATCCCGACTTTGATTAAATTTGCTTTTAAGTGAGCGAATGTCCATATGTAATTCCTCCTTCATCATTTTTTTAATCGTACCATGAAAAAAAAGGATTCCTAGTTTTTAAAATATTTAAACTTTAGACAAAATCCCCCTCATTTTGACATTGAAATCTATTTGCAAATATGCACCCATTATCACCTTCCAACATAGTTTGTAGTAATGAAAACGCGGAGGAGATGTTTGCCCATGTTTGGTAAAAATAGATCAAATCATTATCTAAATCATGGATACTCGGGGCAAATGAATTACGGGAGTCCAATCCATTATCCAGCACATTTTCAGGGGGCTCCTCGTAATCAACCATACCAAAACCAATCAGTACAAAGCATGGAATGGTACCCATATCAGCAGCCAAATCCATACTACCAGCAGCCATATCAACAATCCTATTCTCAACCATATCCACCATATGATGTAACCTTTCCACCAGGTGGAATGCCCCAGCAAACATACAATCAAGCTGGACAGTATCCTCCTAAAGATGTACAGTTTCTATTTCAAAATCCGTTGCAGCCTAAGGAGGAAATGACACCAAATCAGTATGCACCTCAAATGAACGGTTATCCAGTAATGAACCCTTATCCAAAACCAAATGGAATGCTGAAACAGCCAGGTGGGATTCAATCACTTATGAATTCTTTTAAGTCTCAAGATGGGACCGTTGACGTCAATAAGATGGTGAATACCGCAGGACAAATGGTAAATGCAGTAACGCAGGTATCTTCATTAGTAAAAGGTATTGGTGGAATATTTAAAGCATAGAAAAGTAGAAAGACGGCTAAAAGCCGTCTTTCTTATTGGGTTTTGTCGAAAAATATATGGTGTGATGATTTTTCGGGTTATTAATCCTCAATATTTATAGATTTTCCTCTAACCATAGGAACAGTAATGGTAAGTAATCCATCGCGATAAGAAGCTTTAACCATTTTTTCATTAATAACAACAGGTAATGAAATGGTTCGGGAAAGCCTTTCGTGTGAAATCCTTTTTTGGAAAATGCGATTGTTAAGATCTTCTGTTGTTCCACTTTCAGTATTTTCAATCGAGATAGTTAATTGATTGGGTAAGAAATTTAGTCGTATTTGCTCTTTTTTAACCCCAGGAAGCTCGGCTGTAATAATATATTTATCCTCTGATTCCCGTACCTGAATAGGAAAAGCACCACTAGGAAACGGACTGTTAAAAAATTCATCAATGGATTGCAAAAATCCCTTTACCGGTTTTTCATGAATTAAGTCATTCATGGATCTAAACAAATCTCGAAACTGCTCGGGTTTGAACTTTTTGTTATTATTTTGGTCACTAGGAGGCATGGATGACATCATACTTTCCCTCTCTTTCCAAATTTTCTCACCATATCATATGCATTAGGCTATTGTATGTGCAGCGTAATAAGTTCGATATAACTTTATGAACTTTTTTCAACCAATGGTAGTAGGTCATGCCCTGCCATTCAGATGTAGAGAATAGAAAGAACCGCAGCATCGACATGGCTGCGGTTTGTTTTTATATTAAATTAATTTCTGATAGCAGGACATCGATATCAAGGATCATATTTCCGTGGTCATCGACTTCGATTAGTTCATCCTTTTTCATTTTTGTCAGTGTTCTACTAATCGTTTCGCGAGTCGTTCCAATCATACTGGCCAAATCACGGTTAGTAAACTCCGATTTAAGCAGAATCGTCCCATCTTCTAATTCCTTCCCGTGCTTTTGCCCAAGGCGAATGAGAAGTTTGATGATTTGTTCATATGTATTGTTAAGAATTTGTTCTTCTAACCGATTCTGTAAATCAACAATTTTTTCACCAAGTACTTTAAAAACTTTAATGCTTAATTCAGGGTACTCAATAAGAACACCTTCAAATTTTGAGATAGGTACTGCAATTAACGTTGACGGTTCAAGAACTTCGGCATAAGCAGGATAACTGCCTTTTCTGAAGAACCCTACATGAGGAAACATATCCCCTTTTTTCATGATGGCAACTATTTGTTCCTTCCCATGAATATCACTTTTATATACCTTTATTTTTCCGTCATAAATAAAATAAACATTTTCTAAGGGATCACCTTGAAGAAAAACATGACTTTGCTTTTTCCATTCTCTTGCAATGGAAATATTGGCAATCTTAGATAATTCGTAGTCATTTAATTCCCTAAAAAGCGTGAACTCAGAAAGCACCTTCTTAATATCTTCAATTCTCATATTCCACCTCCACATACGTAATAAAATATCTTATACTATTGTAACAGACAAACAAATAATAATTAATCTTCTTTTTTTACGAACGTTTATTCGCTATAATAATAGCAATGAGGTGATCCCATGAAACTAAAGAAAAATTTGCAGGAAATTCTTGTTGATTTAAAAATAAATGACAGTTTTAAAGAAAATATCGTTACATGGAAGACACTCGAATCAAAGGATGCCCAAACTGTCTCACTTCCTGAGGATCTTCATCCGGCATTAGGAGATTCACTAAAAAGTAAGGGAATAGATAAGCTTTATACGCATCAAAAAACGGCTTACGAGAATATCATGGCCGGAAACAGTGTTGTAGCCGTGACACCGACCGCTTCGGGAAAAACATTATGTTATAATCTTCCGGTTTTGCAAAGTATTTTATCCAACCCAAACGCAAGGGCTCTTTATATGTTTCCCACAAAAGCTCTTGCACAGGATCAAAAGAGTGAAATCAATGAAATTATCCAGGCAGCTGGAATTGATATCAATAGCTATACCTATGATGGGGATACACCGGCAAATATCCGTCAAAAGGTCCGAAAAGCAGGACATGTTGTTATAACCAATCCTGATATGCTCCACTCTGCAATCCTTCCTCATCATACGAAATGGGTTTCACTCTTTGAAAATCTCAGATTTGTTGTGATCGATGAGCTTCATACCTATCGAGGTGTCTTTGGCAGTCATGTTGCCAATGTAATCCGAAGGCTAAAACGAATTTGTCGTTACTATGGCAGTAATCCTGTTTTTATCTGCACATCGGCAACCATTGCCAATCCGCTTGAACTAGCTGAAAAGTTAACAGAAGAAAAAATGGTCCTGATTGATAATAATGGAGCACCTAGTGGAACCAAACACTTTCTTTTTTATAACCCGCCCATTGTAAATAAGCCCTTAAATATTCGAAGAAGTGCAACACTTGAAGTTCGTAAAATTGCAGGTGAATTGTTAAGAAATAAAATTCAGACGATTGTCTTTGCTAGAAGCAGGGTTCGGGTTGAAATTATCTTAACCTACTTGCAGGAATTGGTGAAAAATCAGTTAGGTCCCAAATCTATTATGGGATATCGTGGGGGCTATTTGCCTACAGAGCGCAGAAAAATTGAAAAGGGCCTTCGCTCCGGGGATATATATGGGGTAGTTAGTACGAATGCGCTCGAGCTTGGGGTAGACATAGGTCAGCTGCAGGTTTGTATCATGACGGGATATCCTGGAACCATTTCTAGTGCTTGGCAGCAGGCAGGGAGAGCAGGAAGAAGGCACGGCGAAGCATTGGTCATTATGGTTGCAAGTTCTAGCCCACTAGATCAATACATCATTCAGAACCCTGAGTACTTTTTTAATAAAAGCCCAGAGACGGCAAGGATTAATCCTGATAACTTAATTATTTTAATTGATCATATGAAGTGTGCTGCATTCGAGCTTCCCTTTAAAGCGGGTGAGCAGTTTGGGGAAGTTGGGACAGAGGAGCTGCTTGAATATCTGACACAGGAACGGATTCTCTACCAGAATGGTGATAAATGGTATTGGATGAATGATTCGTTTCCTGCTCATAATATTAGCTTGCGCTCCGCTTCACAGGAAAATGTCATCATTGTTGACCAATCAGATGTAGCAAATGCAAAAGTAATTGGGGAAATGGATCGTTTTTCCGCTATGACGCTGCTGCATGATGAAGCTATTTATCTCCATCAAGGAACTCAATTTCAGGTTGAAAAGCTTGATTGGGAAGAAAAAAAGGCCTTTGTCCGTGAAGTGGATGTCGATTATTTTACGGATGCCAATTTAGCCGTACAACTTAAGGTCTTAGAAGAGGACAAGCTTAATAAGCTGGAGTATGCAGAAGTTGGCTATGGGGATGTAAGCGTCCGGGCAATGGCAACTATTTTTAAGAAAATTAAATTTGAGACACATGAAAATATCGGTTCTGGACCAATACATCTCCCTGAAGAAGAGCTCCACACGAGTGCGGCATGGATTTCGTTAAATAAGTCGTTCGCGGAAATGGGACAAGAGCGATTAGAGCAGGGACTTGTTGGCACTGCTCATGCTTTAAATCATATTGCACCATTATTTGTAATGGCAGATCCACAAGATTTACATGTGATACCACAGGTAAAAGCAGATCATAACGAAAAACCAACGATATTCTTTTATGATCGATATCCCGGCGGCATCGGTTTAAGCGAGAAAATTCATTCTAGAATGTCAGTAGTCTTTGCAGAGACGAAGAAAATGATTGAACACTGTAAATGTCAAACTGGGTGCCCATCATGTATTGGGACCGATGCTGTGGGTGAGACCGCAAAAAGAGATACTTTAAAAATAATTGAAGCTTTTATTAATCCTTCCAATTAATATGAGGAAGTGCTGAGAATGTCATTGAAAAATAAATTAAATCGTTTAAAACCGCATATTTCAGGAGGAGAACCCGCAGTAAACAGTAGTACTTCTTCTGAGCTATCGAGGATTGAGATACCATTCCTGCCTAAATGGGAAAGTGAAAATGTGACTCCTTATTTATTGGACCAGGATTACTGTCTGATTCGTGAAGTAAAATATCCGTTGGCACAAAAACATGGTCATTACCATTTTCAAGATTTTCTTACAGCTGTTGATATCTGGAATAAGCAGCCTATTAGCCATCCATTATCAGCCGAAGGGCATCGTGCCGAAGAATTATTCTTTTTTGATACGGAAACCACAGGCCTAGGCAGTGGAGTTGGGAATACGATTTTTTTACTAGGTTACGCAAGTGTGATTGGTGAAAGTCTTGTTTTAAGGCAGCATATTCTTCCTCATCCTGGTGCTGAGGTCCCTTTATATAAAAGCTTTCTGGAGAAGGTAAATTATAAAACATTAGTCACATATAATGGGAAATCCTTTGATTGGCCGCAAGTAAAAACCAGGCATACACTCGTAAGGGATCATGTACCAAAGCTTCCAGCATTTGGCCATTTTGATTTATTTCATGCAGCAAGAAGACTTTGGAAGCATAGGTTGGACCGTCTTAAGTTAGCAGTGGTCGAAAAGGATGTCCTAGGAATCGAAAGGAAAGATGATATTCCAGGGTATTTGGCTCCAATGATTTATTTTGATTTCATTGAAAGTAAACAGCCGGATGGGATGCTGGGAATCATTAAACACAATGAAATTGATATTTTGTCGCTCGTCACATTGTATACCCATCTTACCTTTCAACTTTGTGGGATGGACACCAGCCAAACACGAAAAGAATCTTTTGAAGTGGGCAGGTGGTATGCTTCACTTGGGGAAAAGGCTGAAGCAAGAAAGGTATTGACGAAGCTTGTAGAAGGAAGTGATTTTACTTCTTTACAAGCAAAGCTAACATTAGCCTATCAGTTTAAAAAAGAGCAAGACTGGGAAAGTAGTTTACCTTTATTTTTAGAAGTGGCTGACGAAGGAAATCAGCTGTTGAGCATTGAAGCATGTGTAGAAGCTTCAAAGATATATGAACATAAATTAAAAGATTACAAGCTTGCCTTGGAATATTGCCTGCAGGCTTTGGAATTTGTGGGAAATACGAAGGCTCCAATCCAAAAAATCAAGCAACAGCTTGATCTCCGGCGGAAACGTTTGGAGGGGAAATTCGCTAAATTTCCCAGGTAAGCGCAGTATTCGTCAATCCTCGATTATTTGTAACAAAAAATTCATATTTAAATACGAAAATAATAGTAATCTCATATTGTTTCTTATAGTTGAAAGTTGTAAAATAGTTAACTGTGAGTAAAAAACGACTATAAAACAATAATGGGGTAGATACTATGTATAAAGCAATCTTGTATTTATTTTTTGTTGTCGTTTGTTTGACTGCAGTACTTTTTTCAAGCTTAAAAGATAACTTATATTCGATGCTATAAAAAGTAAGAGCGCCATTCTTCCAGATATAGACTCTTATCACTACGCGCTCGAGCTAGACAGTTGTCTAAGTGAAGTTAATCTTAAATAGATATATGAAAAATAGGTATTTTCCTTAGTACAAGAAATTCCCTTCTATCATAGGCTGTTAATGTAAACAGAATATACTTTTGAAGGGAGAGCTTATATTGTATCTTGGAACTAATTTTGCGCCGCCAGTCATTCATCCGACTCAACAATTCGTTAACCACACTTTTTCAACAACTGTGGTTCCGCATATTCATCCAAAACATGTAACAACTATTAATCATCATATGTTCCAGCATAAACACTATTGTCCAACTACAGCTTCTTGCGCTGAGGAGTGCTGTAACCAGCACATTAACTGTTGCCCAGGGGGTATGCCGCCAGCACCTGTGCCAACACCTCTGCCAACAGCAGTTGCTGGAGCACAGAGTAATGCTTTACCTAACATGCCCCCAAATATGGGACCAGGCATGATGGGACCGGGTATGGCTCCAGGAATGGGACCAGGCATGATGGGACCAGGTATGGCACCAGGTCAATACCGTCGTCCGCGACGTTTCTTTGGATAATCAAACCTACAAGGGCAAGTTTGCCCTTGTTTTTTTTATATATTTTGATATGTTAATAAAAAAGACGGTATTCATTGTCGATAAGGAGAAGAACCTTGATTAAAGTTTTAGCCATATCAGGTTACAAACCATTTGAATTAGGAATTTTTAAAAATGACCATCCTTCCGTTTATTATATTAAAGCAGCTATAAAGAAAACATTAATACCGATGATTGAAGATGGTTTAGAATGGGTCTTGATCAGCGGACAGCTGGGCATGGAGCTATGGGCAGCAGAAGTTATCTTTGAGCTGAAATCTGAATATTCTGATGTAAAGCTGGCGGTTATTACGCCATTTTTAGAGCAAGAGGCTACTTGGAGTGAAAACAACAAGGAATGGTATAAATCTATACTGGCACAAGCGAATTTCATTGATTCAGTTACAAAAAAAGGATATGAAAAACCTTATCAATTTCGCATGAAAAATCAATTTTTTATTGAAAAAAGTGACGCCTTGCTCCTTTTTTATGATCAAGAGAAAGAAGGAAGCCCAAGATACATATACGAAATGGCTGGTCACTATCAAAATAATCATTCTTATCCCATCCAGCTGATAACCTTTTATGATTTACAAGTAATTGTTGAAGAAGAACAAGAACTCAAACGTACAGATTTTTAAAAGAAATTCATATTATAGAGTTATAAGAAAGAAAAATTGACAAAATCACTTATTTTTGAAAAAATAATAGGTAATGATTGGCGAATGACTTGAGGTGATATTGAATGGTGACCGATAAAGTGAAACTTACCGCTAAGGATATATTAGAAAAAGAATTCAAGACCGGTGTAAGAGGATATAAGCAAGAAGATGTTGATAAGTATCTAGACTTGATTATCAAGGATTATGAAACATTACATCAGGAAATTGAAGATTTGCAGCAAGAAAATCTTCGTTTACGAAAGCAGCTAGAAGAAACATCTAGAAGACAGCCAGTAACACAGCCTGCAGGAACGACAAACTTTGATATCTTGAAACGTTTATCAAATCTTGAAAAGCATGTTTTTGGTAATAAGTTATACGATTAACAGATCGTACCTTGATTTCCAAATTAGTACCATTGATTAATATGATACAAATGCATATAATAAAAAAGTACTCATTAATTACGTTCGGGTAATCGCTGCAAGAAGCATTTGCACTCTTGTAGAGGAAAGTCCATGCTCGCACGAGCTGAGATGCTCGTAGTGTTCGTGCCTAGTGAATTCATAAGCTAGGGCAGCCTGAATAAGGCTGACGGCCGGGAAAATACCTAAGTCCTTACGGATATGGTATGAATACCTATAAAAGTGCCACAGTGACGGAGCCTTTTCAGAAATGAAAAGGGTGGAACGAGGTAAACCCCACGAGCGAGAAACCCAAATAATGGTAGGGGCACTTTCTCTGAGGAATTGAACGAGGAGAAGGACAGATTCCTTGGGATCTGTAGATAGATGATTACCACCTAAGTACGAGGCGTTTACGCCGTTTGTAGTACTCTGGTACAGAACATGGCTTACAGAACGTTATTAATGTAAATAAAAGTTAATGGTATCGACTCTCCTTATGAGGAGAGTCTTTTTACTTTTAGTGAATATACGTTTTTGCATGGGCTTACTGATTTTGGTCTATAATGGTATGATAGACCAGCAAATAATCATACATAATAAGGTTAAAAGTTAAGGGTGGACGAAAATGGGAAAATATCAATTAATTGCAACCGCTGCAATGGGGCTGGAAGCATTAGTAGCAAAAGAAGTACGCGCTCTCGGTTATGAGTGTGAGGTAGAAAATGGCAAGGTGATTTATACAGGTGATGAAACCGCGATTGCCCGCAGCAATATGTGGCTGCGCACAGCGGACAGAGTAAAAATTAAAGTCGGTGAATTTAAAGCCTATACCTTTGATGAATTATTTGAGAAAACTAAAGGCTTACCCTGGGAAAAGTATCTTCCAGAAGATGCCGAGTTTCCTGTAACCGGAAAGTCTGTAAAATCAAAGTTGTTTAGTGTTTCAGATTGTCAGGCCATTGTGAAAAAAGCGGTTGTGGATCGAATGAAAAGCTACTATAAGCGAGATTCTTGGTTTGAGGAGACGGGTGCCTATTTTCGAATAGAAGTGGCACTGTTAAAGGACGTTGCTACTATAACGCTTGATACAAGCGGTCAAGGACTACATAAACGAGGATACCGTGTGGATCAAGGGGAAGCACCATTAAAGGAAACCCTAGCAGCGGCACTGGTACAATTAACGAATTGGAAACCTGATAAACCGTTTATTGACCCTTTCTGTGGCTCTGGTACCATTCCAATTGAAGCCGCCATGATTGGTCAAAATATTGCTCCAGGCTTTAATCGTGAATTTGTTTCGGAAAAATGGAATTGGATTCCGGGAAAAGTATGGGATGAAGCTCGTACTGAAGCGGAGGATCTGGCAAATTATGACCAGCCATTGGATATTATGGGGACTGATATTGACCATCGTATGATCAAAATCGCTCAGGAAAATTCCTTTGAGGCAGGTCTTGGAGATCTCATTCAATACAAACAAATGCAAGTAAGAGATATTACAACCACCAAGGAATATGGCGTGATTATTGGAAATCCTCCATATGGAGAAAGACTCGGTGAGAAAAATGCTGTTGAGCACATGTACAAGGAAATGGGACAGGCCTTTAGCAAGCTCGACACCTGGTCCATTTATATCTTGACCTCTAATGAAGAGTTCGAGCAATTTTATGGAAGGCCAGCTACAAAAAAGCGCAAGCTATTTAATGGCTTTATCCGTACTGACCTTTATCAATTTTGGGGAAAAAGACCACCCCGTTCAATTGAATAGTACGCAAAAAGAACAATTGGAGCCTATTCAAAAAGGCTCCATTTCATTCGTTTATAGGAGGGGATTATATGCAAGACCGTATTCCATTTGTAGTTTCTAAAACTGAATCCTTTTATGACAAGCTAAGTGAATGGATTGGTGACTTATTTTATGATATTTTACCCGAAGCTGGGTTTGAATTGCGTGATGAACAAATCTTTATGGCCTTTCAGCTGGAGAAAGCATTCAAGGATAAAAAAATTATGTTTGCTGAAGCAGGAGTTGGTACAGGTAAAACAATTGTTTACCTTCTCTACGCTATTATGTATGCCAGATACACAAATAGACCAGCAATCATTGCCTGTGCAGATGAAACATTAATTGAACAGCTAGTGAAAAAAGAAGGTGACATTGCCAAGCTTGAGAAAGTGCTCGGGCTCAATATTGATGTTCGTTTGGCAAAGTCGAGGGACCAATACCTTTGCTTAAAAAAGCTCGATTATGTTAGGCATGAGGACTTTAATGATGATATAGCTGGAATATATGAGGAATTACCAGATTTTGTTCATAGTGATGGCTCGATGCAAAGGTTTGAAAGATATGGCGACCGCCGGGATTATCCTACATTGTCCGATGATACTTGGGGAAAGATTAACTGGGATATGGTTCAGGATTGTTTTTCTTGCGAAAAAAGACACCGTTGCGGTCTTACATTAAATCGTGATTTTTACCGACATTCAAAGGACTTAATCATTTGTTCTCATGACTTTTATATGGAGCATATTTGGACAAAGGAGTCGCGTAAGAGGGAAGGGCAGCTCCCGTTATTGCCTGACCACTCTTCTGTGGTATTTGACGAAGGACATTTACTTGAGTACGCGGCACAGAAAGCCTTAAGCTATCGTTTCACCGATTCAACACTAGAGACCTTACTTACTAGGCTAATGGAAAATGAAGTGCGTGAAAAAACACTCTATACCATTGAGGAAGCTCTTTTAGACAATGATAAGTTCTTTAGTGCAATATCACAGTATTCTGTCCCATCAGAAGGATCAGAAAAACAAATGATTACTATGAATCCATCTCTAATCAAATATGGTACAACTCTGTTAAATCGACTTCAAGCAATTGAGGAAGAGCTTGTCTTTGAAAGTGAATTGTATGTAATTAATGAATATGACTTGAAAATTGTTGAGGAATATTTAGAGCAAATTACTTACTCGTTATCGTTATTCCTTAAAGAAATGAACGGGATTACTTGGTTTGAGGAAAAGGGATATGAACGGACACTTGTCATCATGCCTAAAATGGTTGAAGAAGTCATGAGGGACGAAGTCTTCATACAGAAAAAACCGTTTATCTTTTCATCTGCAACACTGTCGAACCAAAAGAAATTTGACTATATTGCCAATAGCTTGGGGATTAAAGAGTTTTTATCTTTTTCTGTGGATTCGCCTTTTGATTACCAGGAAAAAATGGAAGTATTTATACCGAAATTTAATCAAAATTCGATGGAAGCTAAGATTGACTATTGTATAAATAAGATTGTTCAAACTGAGGGCAGGGCACTTATTCTGTTAAACAATCAAAATGAATTAAAGAGTCTTAAACAAAGGCTTTCGGGAACAGTTCCATACCCAGTGTACTTTGAGGGGGATGAAGAAATAAGCACGCTCGTTTCAAAGTTTCAAAATGAAGAGCATGCTATTCTTTGCACCATCCATTTATGGGAAGGTTTAGATATTCCAGGCAGATCATTAGAAAATGTGTTGATATTTTCCTTGCCATTCCCTCCAAATGATCCAGTGTTTACGGCAAAAAGGAATGGTGTTGCTAACTCATTTGAAGAAGTGGATTTACCATAT
Source organism: Bacillus sp. 7884-1 (assembly GCF_002272245.1). Taxonomy (GTDB): domain Bacteria; phylum Bacillota; class Bacilli; order Bacillales; family Cytobacillaceae; genus Neobacillus. The sequence continues at coordinate 27,452 of NZ_NPDD01000035.1, forward strand.
ATGCTGCTTCGATTACGCCAGGGCATTGGCCGATTAATTAGAAGTGAAAACGATCGGGGCAGTGTTCATATCATGCTGGATGAAGATATAAATGCAGCATTGTTGCAGAAAATTAAAGATGTTCTCCCTACAGAGGCAGTTGAAGTATAATAAAAAGGGTCAGCACCGGTGGCTGACCTTTTGCTTATCTTCCTAATAACCGAAGTCCTTCTGGAGTCATTTTCTCAGGTGACCACGCAGGTTCCCAGACAAGATTTACATCCACATTTCTAGTTTCTTCTATCCCTTGAACAGCGTAGCGAACGCCAGTAGTAATGCTATCGTGAAGTGGACAACCAGGTGTTGTTAACGTCATCGTAACATCTACATCGTTTTCTTCTTTAACTTCCACATTATAAATTAAACCCAGGTCAACAACATTAATATTTAACTCAGGGTCATATACACTTTTTAATGCTTCTATTACTTTTTCTTTTAAGTTCATCCTAAACACCTCGTTATTTTTTTAGAACGCTCAGAATACTTAACGCAATGATGATAAATACAATCGAAAGAACAAATTGGCCAATATTAAAGAGTAGAATACTTTTAAAGAGGATAGAAAAAAACACAGATAATACAGATACTACAAATAAGGTAAATAAGGGAACAACTATCTTTTCATTCATCATATCTTTTAAAGAAGGGACTGCATTTTTCCCAATTTCCTTACTGTATTTAAAAGTCCACCATAAAAATGGAACAATTTTATATAAATATCCTGTAATGCTAAGGACGATCCATAGCATTAAGTAAAGGTATACGAACGGGCCAATAAGATTTGAAAATTGCTCACTCCATAAAGCGATGAAGGCTGCTAGGTGGACGATGTTTCCTAAACCAATGGCAACAATAGAAAACGAGAATGGCTTATCGAGCTTCTTTTTTAACCTTTTTTTTATGATAATAGAGATATGCCAGCTGAAAATAGAGAATCCAGCTAGTAGTAAGAAAAATCCAGCTTTTAGTAAAATGTCATTACTAGTAAAAAATGATAGTAACATAATCACAAGACCGGAAATATATAAACCATATACATATCGTGCTTGTACCATTGGGAATCCGTGTGATAAAGAAAACATAGGAACCATCTTATAAGAAAAACCGAAAATTAATAGTGTAAACCAGCCAGTTACCCCCATTAAAAGATGGCTTTTAAAAATTGCTTGATAGTACTCAGACGCAAAACCTGTTTGAAGAGAATAAATTAATGTTATTCCTAAGAATATCGTCAAGAATAAGCAAACGAGAGCGCTGCCGACAAAAGCAGTCAGGATATTCGGTTTTGCCTGTTTTCTTAATGTCATAAACATTTGAAATAAGAACATTAAGATACCAAGCAACATGAGAATACCTGGTAGTAATGCGTTTTGTGGCGATATATATAACATCCAAGAAAAAGAAGCAATTCCTATTGCAGTAACAAAAAATTGGATAAATCCAAATTTCTCATTCCATATTTTTGTTAAGAAAGCAACGGGAACCAGCTGATACATCGCACCCATCGCGACCATTAGCGCCCAGCCCAAGATGAGTAAATGGGCAGCAGACCAGATAGCCGGTATGCGGAAGCTGCCATTCACGAGCATTTGTCCATTTACTAACACCAGAATTTGTGATAACACAATGGCGATTAAACTAAAAATGATAAATGAGATAGGAAGCTTAATATTAGTTTCATTTCCCGTAGATTGAGCGAGCATTCTATTTCACCTTCTTAGCGGAAGATTTCAATTTTAAAGCTTCCGTCGTTTTGTGGTTCTGTACGCTGCTTGTAGCCAAGTTCCTCTAGCTGCTCATATAGGAACATGGGTCTTCTATCATTAATAATCGTTAAGACTGCACCTTGTTCTAAATTCTCCAAGGCTGCAAGTGTTCTCATCATCGGCTGTGGCGGTTCTAACCCTCGATTATCAAGTATCATATTGAATCACCTTCTTTATGGAATTATGAATTCTTAGTGAAGGTAACTTTCCAATGCTTCGTATCGATTTCCTCGGCCTCATGGGTAAAGCCTTTTGCTTTTAATACAGTGAATAGTGGTACAGGCTTGAATGGAGCATGGAGGATAAAGATATCATTATCTTTCACTTCTTTAATAGCTTCCATAATTTTTTGGAAAGGTTCAATCTTATTCTTTAAATCTTCCCTAACATCTAGCTCAATAATCTTCTGTTCCATTTTTAACAACTCCCTGATTGATTTTATTAATAGAATAATTCCTGTTCCAGTGCTTCACGGTCGATTAAATAGAGTCCATCTTCGCGCTGGTTAATATAATTTTTCTTTTTTAAATGGTTAATCGTCCTGCTGACTGTTTCTCTTGAAGTGCCAATCATGTTTGCCAGCTCACGATTTGTAAATTGTGTTGTTAGCTGATACCTGCTGCCAACCTGTTCACCGTTTGACTGGCAAAGTCTAATAAGAAGTAATACGATTTGTTCAAAGGTGTTATGGAGGACTTGCGCCTCTAATCTGCCTTGAAGGTCGACAATTTTCTCTCCTAGCACTTTAAAAAGCTTTATGCAGAGTTCAGGATTAGCAATAAGCGTTTCTTGAAATTTGTCAATTGGGATGACAATAAGATTTGCTTCTTCTAAAACCTCCGCATGTGCAGGAAAGTTTCCTTCCCGGAAAAATCCAGCATGTGGGAACATCTCACCAGGTTCAAGTATGGAAACAATTTGTTCCTTCCCGGAAAAATCTGTTTTATAGATTTTTATTTTTCCAGAATGGATAAAAAATACCCGGTCAAGTGGATCATCCTGCATAAATACATACATCTTCTGCTTATAAAAGCGAGTCAAGGCAATTTTTATGAAAGGCTCTAGCTCTTCATCAGATAATTCTTTGAATAGGGGGACATCTGATAATCTTTTGTTTATGTCCTCTTGCTTCATTAACATCACCTTCGTATTAGTAATTCTTAATTACCTTCATTTTAGCAGTGATTGAAGAACAAATATGTGACCTCCATCATAGATAGCAAGTTTCCTTGAAAATAATTCTCAATAAAAAGATCCGCAAGATTTAATCTTGCGGATCTTTTTCATGGCGAGATTCGTCGAAGCATTCAAAGCAATACATCTTTCGGTCATCAGATTGTACGCCGTTAAAGAAGCCATCTAAACAATAAATTTCTTTTGAGCAGGTCGTGCAATAGCCAACCAATTCTTTCATTCTATTTTTCTCCTTTCATTAACTATTAGCGAAATCATCCTGTAGGTGTGATAGTTAGCACTATGGCGAGAATACAAATTTTCTATAATAAAAAAGAAGTTAGCAAATTAAAAGGAGTGAAAATGGATGCAAACTTACGCAACGGTTATTCATGTACCAGATTATCCACCACGTGAAAAACATTCAACTATATTTAAAGGCTTTGACGAATTGAATTCTGGTGAATTTATGCAAATTGTAAATGACCATGACCCAAGACCACTTCAGTATCAATTTATGATGGAAAGACCTGAACAATTTTCTTGGGAATACCTTGAAGAAGGTCCAGAGGTTTGGAAAGTATCTATCGGTAAAAAGTAATCGGGTTCTCTGACCCTCGAGTACGAACATACTTAACTTCTCCAAACCATTTTTACTTAACTTTTTTATTTTTCAGGAAACATCCTCTTCCCCTAAATTTTATTTTACAACAGAATTTTATTCTGTTGTTTTTTTATTCTAAGATTTTCAGAAAAATATGATAAAATACAAATGGTTATAAAAAAGGGGGATTTAGTATGAGCCTGACGCCAAAGCAAGTTGAAAAGAAGTTTTTAGAATATGTAAAGAAAATGAGCGCATACAATGAGGCACTTGGATTGATTTATTGGGACCTGCGGACTGGAGCTCCGAAGCAAGGTATGGATCAACGATCTGAAGTAATTGGAATGCTTTCATCTGAGGTTTTTAAAATGTCCACATCGGAAGATATGGCAGCATACATAGCAACACTATCTAAAAATGAACTATCCGAAACCACACGTAAAATTCTTGAGGAATGTAAAAAAGAATACGAACGCAACAAAAAAATTCCTGCGGATGAATACAAGGAATATGTCATTCTACAGTCCAAGGCAGAATCTGTCTGGGAGGAGGCAAAAGAAAAGTCAGATTTTAATCTGTTCAGACCTTACCTTGAGAAGCTGGTAGAAACGACGAAGAGGTTCATCAATTATTGGGGTTATACAGGAAATAGCTACGATGTCCTGCTTGATTTATATGAACCCGGTATGACCGTAGAAGTCCTTGATCAGGTATTTGGCGATTTAAGGGAGAAAATTGTTCCTTTGGTCAAACAGATTGCTGACTCACCAAATAAGCCGAGGACTGAGTTTCTTTTTAAACACTTTAATAAGGAAAACCAGCGTGCATTAAGTTTAAAAATACTTGGGAAAATGGGTTACAACTTTGATGCAGGCAGACTTGATGAAACTGTTCATCCCTTCGCTACTGGGTTAAATCCAGGTGATGTCCGGGTAACAACAAACTATGATGAACAGGATTTCCGTACAGCTGTCTTCGGTACTATTCACGAAGGCGGGCATGCATTATACGAACAAAATATTTCAAGAGAATTGATTGGAACTCCTTTATGTACGGGAACATCAATGGGTATACATGAATCTCAATCTCTTTTTTATGAAAATATTGTCGGACGCAGTTTTTCATTTTGGAAAAATAATTACGAGCTATTAAAGACATATGCAACCGGTCAGTTTGACGACGTTTCAATTGAAGAATTCTACAGGGGAATAAATGAATCGAAGCCTTCGCTAATTAGAATCGAAGCAGATGAATTAACCTATCCTCTCCACATTATTATTCGTTATGAAATTGAAAAGGGTCTTTTTAATGGTGAGATAGTAGTTAAGAACCTTCCGCGGGTTTGGAATAAATTATATCAAGAATATTTAGGGATTACTCCAGAAAATGACGCTAAAGGCGTATTGCAGGATGTTCACTGGGCAGGAGGCAGCTTTGGATATTTCCCATCTTATGCACTAGGATACATGTACGCTGCTCAATTTAAGCATAAAATGCTTGAGAATCTGCCGAACTTTGATCAACTGTTAGAAGAAGGAGATTTACTGCCAATCAAAGAATGGCTGAACAAAAATATTCACCAATATGGTAAACAGAAGAAACCATTAGAAATCCTTCAAGATGTAACGGGTGAAGGTCTGAATGCTCAATATCTAGTTGATTATTTGTACGATAAATATGGTAAGGTCTACCAACTAAAATAATGATAAAGAGGGGAAGGGAGAAATTAATGCCCTTCTTCTTTATTTAATAAGGTGTGTGAGGGATGGGGAAATTAGGTCCAATTATTCTTATTGCAATCAGTGCGATTATGTGGGGAATCATAGCAGTTTTTGTTAGGAAACTGTCAAGCTTAGGTTTTACTCCAATGGAGATTGTTACAATTAGAGTGGTAACAGCCGTTCTATTACTAGGAATTATCGGTTTGCTAAAGTATCCGGGACAAATGAAGATACATTTACGAGACAGCAAATACTTTATCGGAACAGGGATATTTAGTATTGTATTGTTTAATTGGTGCTATTTCTCTTCGATAAATCAACTTAGTCTATCATTTGCCGTTATTTTACTTTATACGGCACCTACTTTTGTAGTTGTTCTTTCTTATTTGTTTTTAAAGGAAAGTATGGATGCTTTGAAAATAATTTCAGTGATTGGGACTTTGATAGGCTGTACATTTATCGTTGGAATTAATTTGATGGAAACACCTTCAATGAATCTAGCAGGGATATTAACAGGTCTAGGAGCAGGCTTCGGTTACGCTCTGTACACTATATTTGGTAAATTTGCTTTAGTAAAGTATCGCCCATTCACTGTTACTTTTTACACATTCTTCGTTGCTTCCATTACTTTACTTCTCTTTACAGATCTTTTTGAAAAAGGAAGTATGCTATTAAGCAGTGAAGCCATTCTTTACGGAATAGGGTTAGGCCTATTTCCAACCGTTCTAGCATACTTATTCTATACAAAGGGACTAGAGAAAATGGAAGGCAGCAAAGCATCTATTATCGCGACTGTGGAACCTGTTGCTGCAACGTTACTAAGTGTTTTCTTCTACAAAGAAGACTTTGGGGTTCTGCAATTTATTGGAACTGCTATTATTCTATTATCAGTTATTCTAATAAATTTGCCGAAAACATTCTTTAAAATAAACAACAAAAAAAGGCTTCAGTATTAATGAAGCCTTTTTCGTTATTTTCGTATTTGTTACCAGGAACCCCAAGTTTTAAATCCTGGTGAGCCTGGTGGGGCATTTTGAATCATATCGATAAACGGTATAGTGTATGCGAATAGAATTAGGGCTGCTGTGATACCAAGCCATAATTTCCAGTTTTCAAAGAGCATTGGTGCTTTTTCATCAAGATTTTCAGCTTCACCTACAGGGAATTCTTCTTCTCCTTTAGGTGCAAAGAACGCAAGATTAACAAAGATGATAATCATTAATATGATTCCAATGAATAGAATCGATCCACCTACGGCTTGTGCAATTTGGTAAGGAATCCATTCCATTGCTTGCGCTGAATCTCCATAAGTTGAGTAGGCAGAGCGTCTTGGGCCGCCGAGAAGTCCTTGGAAGTGCATAGCACCTGACATAAAGGCCATTCCGATAAACCAAACCCAACCTTGTATAATAGCTAATTTGTTCATTGCTTTCGTTAATATACGTCCAGTTAAATGAGGAACAAGCCAAAAGGTAATTCCAAAGAACGTCAAAACAACAGAGGTTGCAGCAGTTAAATGGAAGTGACCTGTTACCCAAATCGTATTATGAACGACTTGGTTCATTTGGTTTGAAGCGTTGATAATACCGCCTGCACCCGCAGGGATAAAGCTTGCCATCCCAATAAATGGAACGGTAAAACGAGCATCTTTCCAAGGTAAAACCTTGAACCAGCCAAAAAGTCCAGTTGCTCCTTTAGAGCGGCCAAATCGCTCAAACGTTGCAAACAATGAAAATGCAGTCATTAATGATGGAATGATTACCATAAAGGTTAGAATTACCTGTAAAAACTTCCAAGCTGGGTCAATACCAGGCTCAGTTAATTGATGGTGGAATCCAACCGGAATGGAAAATAGCAAAAATAGAATAAAGGATAGACGTGCTAAAGAATCTGAAAAAATCTTTCCGCCAATAATTTTTGGAATGATTGCATACCAGCACATATAAGCTGGAAGTAACCAGAAATACACGAGCGGATGTCCGAAATACCAGAACAAGGTACGGCTGACTAACACATCTACTGTATCTACTAATCCAAGAGACCAAGGCAGTAACTGGAATAAGACAGTTGCCGCTACTCCAAGTGATGCAACAATCCACATTACTGTATTAATAATAGCCATAAAGCTTAACAGCGGGCTTGGTTTACCAGGGTTTTCCCTGCGCCATCTAGCATAAGTCATAATTTGTGCTGCTCCATCAAGCCAGCTGCCGATAACAACAAATGTCATACCTAAGTAAAAAATCCAATGTGCTTTTAACGGTGCATAGAAAGTGTAAAGAACAGAAGCTTCTTTAAGTAGTACCATTGTAGCAGCCATAATTGTTCCTAGCGTCATTACCCAGAAGCCAAACCAGCCAATCCTGCGTGCTGCTGGAGAATGAGTTCCTGCTGTACGGCTGACAGCAGCATATTGAAATCCCATAATAAAGAACGTTGTCAAAACAAGCCCCATTAAGACACCATGTACGGTTAAAATTTGATAATAATCAATACCCCATGGAAGCTCAAATTTGCCCGAGCGGACCAGGGTTTGGAGTAATCCCATTAAACCGCCTAGTGTAAGAGCAATAAAGGCAACATAAAAGTGTGCCATCGCAAGCTTTCCATCACGTGGATCAACTTTTAATTTTGATGTTTGGCTAGACATTATTTAACCACCTTTATCTTAGAACTCATTAAATGGTGACCGGTACCGCAGTACTCGTTACAAACCACTAAATATTCGCCTTCTTTATCAAACGTTGTAACAATCTCATTTATGTAGCCTGGTTCAAGCATCATATTGATATTTGTTCCGGCAACTTGGAATCCATGAATAACATCCTTCGTTGTTGCCATTACTTTTACTTTCGCTCCTAATGGAACCTCGACTTCAAGTGGATTATAGGAGAAAGCTGAAGCAACATAAACTAATTCATAATCCCATTCTTTTCCTTCAACTTTGTTTAATCCAGGTTTATCAAAGGGTGCCTGAGTATCAATCTTTTCTGGATCTATAGTAGTTAAGCAGCTTGGCGGCTTGTTACCTAAGTAAAAAGCGCTTACTCCTACAACTGATAAGAAAACAACAAGAGCGCCGATTCCGAAGATAAGCCAAATTTTTTCAAACTTATGCATATGCATGGTTTTTTCCCCTTTCTCTCTTTAAGGCTCTTTTCTTAAACATTCTTGCTTTATGGAACAATTGTCCTAAGTTTCACGAGAAATTAGAAATTAGAAATTAGATAAATCTATTAAGAAAAGAGCTACCAACTAAATTCTAAAGCGCAAAATAACTATTTCCACGTTAAAATCGGCCTTAGGATTTTAACAACAACTTTACGAAAACAGTCATGCATTAAAAACGATCTAAGAACAAGAAATAGACACTTACCCATGTGACAACTAAAAAGATTCCCAAAAAGAAAACGGACGCCATTGTCCCTTTAAGAGAAGAGCTGTCTTCAATTTCTGTTTTTTTGTTTGTTTTCAGTTCCGCTTTCGCCATCCCCCTTGCACTCCCTTCAGAAAAAATTAATTAAATAATAAGTTCTCTTTCATAATACAAAACAATTGTGAAGAAAAAATAACAAATTTGACAGTTCACAAAATGTTCATTCCTTAGGTAACTACTATGTTAATAGTAATAAACTGATATAACAGTGATTTATATCACAATAGTTGTAGGGGAGTTGTGACTAAACTGTGAACTATCACTTAATACCTGTGATAAAAGTAATTGATTATGACTGTCATGATGAAAAAAGCTTGTTTTATTAACGATTGTCACAATTTTGAAACTTTTAAATAGAATGGAATAGATGCAACAGAATTTTGAGAAGCGAGCGTGTTATTGATGGAAAAATATTATTGTGAACCATGCCGTCTCCTCTATGATCAAATGGAATATTGTAAAGTCTGTGGGTCCTTAGCTGATAAAAAGATAAAAATTGAAGTTCAAGCCCAATCGAAAAAACAGTAAAGATTACAAAGCGCTAAGTCAGGCGCTTTTATTTTTTGAAAACTAAAATTGGAAAAGTTTTCGTAATGATTAGTTGCAGCATCTCAGTTATAATCAAGGAGCACAACAACAACAACCTTCAAAACGTTGGCTTCCCTCTAGCAGGGAAGCTTTTTTTTTGTACATACATCTCCTTTTTTTGGTAAAAATACCATTACCTACATTGGAGGAGAAAAACATAATGCCAACAATTCTTTCAGTAGCAGAAGCAGTTCCTGAATTTGAAATAAAACAAGAGCGAGCGGTAGACTTCGCCAGAGAACTTTTTTCAGATAGTTTTAAGGATATCGAAAGACTTCTTAAAGCTTTTCAAAATGGACAAATTGAAAAACGGCACATCGTCAAGGAGATTGACTGGTATAAAGAAGACCGTTCATTTGCGGAAAAAAACAGTGCCTATATTAAATCTGCAGTAACCCTGGGAATGCAGGCGATTGTGAACTGCCTTGAAAATGAGACATTTTTGACCAGAAAGATTAACTGCGATGAAATCGATGCGATTTTCTATATCTCAACAACAGGGATGGCAACTCCGAGTATCGAAGCTAGAATTATGAATCTTTTGCCATTCCGTGAACACACCAAAAGAATTCCCATTTGGGGTCTAGGCTGTGCTGGGGGAGCATCTGGATTATCGAGGGCATTTGAATATTGCACTGCATTTCCGGACGCCTTGGTTGTGGTGCTTTCAGTTGAACTCTGCAGCTTAACCTTTCAACGAAATGACTATTCAAAAAGTAACCTAATTGGAACGTCACTTTTTGCTGATGGGGTTGCCTGTGCATTGATTTGTGGAAATGAAGTAAACATTAATGAATTAAGTGCTAAAAAGACTGCACCAGCCATCATTGATACTCAATCTACGTTAATGCCTGACTCATTAGATGTAATGGGCTGGGATATAAGGGATCAAGGATTATTCGTGGTGTTCTCCCGAGATATCCCCAGTATCATAGAGGAGTGGCTAAAACCTAATGTAAGTAAATTTTTAACTCAGAATAAGCTGGAGCTGGCTGAGATTGCCCATTTTATTGCCCATCCTGGCGGAAAAAAGGTTATTGATGCCTATATTAAATCATTAGGGATACCACATACGATGACCGACATTTCACTTGATGTTTTAAAGCAATATGGAAACATGTCGTCGGCAACGATTCTATATGTTCTTAGAAGGTATATGGATTTAGGTGGTGAAGCAGGGACATATGGACTCTGCACGGCGCTTGGCCCGGGATTTAGTTCTGAATTACTATTACTGAAATGGGGGTAAACGATGATTCTTTTTTTTATATTTATTTCAGTTTTAATTATTCAACGTTTACTTGAGTTAGGAATTGCCCGAAGAAATGAAAAGTGGATGAAAGAGCGAGGGGCGATAGAATTTGGTATGAAGCATTATCAATTTATCGTGCTGATGCATTCTTTGTTTTTTGTTGTTTTCCTTTTTGAAAAAGTTGCCTTTTCTCGTGAGTTATCATCTTTTTGGCCATTGTTAGCAGGAGTATTTGTATGTGCGCAGCTGATCAGAGTGTGGGCGATTTCGTCGCTTGGACGTTATTGGAATACAAAAATCATCGTTTTACCAAATGTTGAGGTCGTCAGAAAAGGGCCATACAGGTTTATCAAACATCCCAATTATTTAGTTGTCTCCATTGAACTCTTGGTTGTACCCTTGATGTTCGATGCATACGTAACAGCTTGCTTGTTTACGCTATTAAATGTGCTTATGCTGTCAATCCGCATACCCGCTGAGGAAAAGGCGCTGCAGGAGCTAACTGAATATGAAGGAAGCTTTGAAAGCTGTAATCGCTTTTTGCCAAAATTGTTAAATAAATATGACAATTAACTAATCTATGTTGAAAATGATTATCATCTGTGATATTCTAATTTTAAAGAAGAATGAAAATCATTCTCACTTCAATTGAGCGGATAGGAAGGTGTATCTTATGGCTTTTGCATTTGTAGGTGGAACGGTAATCATATACGCATTTGTCATGAAGCACGTCTTAAAAAACGTAACACGTTAAGAGAAGAGAATATAACATTGAGCCATGGAGGAATCCTTGGCTTTTTCTTTTGTTTTTAAATGAAAATGGTATCTCAGTAATCGAAGCCAAGCTGAAAAAGTGAATAGGTTAACTATAGAGGGCTTATAGTGACCTGGCGAAGCAGGAAAAATGAATAGGGTAATTATGGAGGGTTCATAGTGACCGAAGCTAAGCTGGATAAATCATTTGGGTAGCTATAGAGGGCTTATAGTGACCGAAGCGAAGTTGTAAAATGGATATAGTAACTATAGAGGGTCAATAATGACCAAAGGGATTCTGGAAAATGAATAAGGTAACTATAGATTGCTTGAGCGACCGAATCATCACTGAAGAATGAAAAAAGGTCACTATAGAACTTCTACAATGACCTACATGAGGAAATCTGAATTACTTGTAATAAGTGTACTTTCCTCTGCAATAAACCTTATAATGTTTCTGTAATATCCGCCTAATCTGTTTCTTAGATTCAATCACCTTACACCACTCATAGATCAAATTGGTGGTAATTTTTATATCTGGAAAGAGAAGCTGTAACTCCTTCACAGACCGTAGTATACCATCCTCGACACTTTCAACACAGCCACATACGCTGCACACAATTTTAGTCTCCCCTGCCTTAACTGAAAAGGAATGGCATGACATACAGGTTTTTCCTTTTTTTAATTGATCATAATAATAAGGGGGGACTCGGGTGTAGGGAGAACCTAGTTTATGTTCCATAACTAAATAGTCAGCTAGTTTATAGTGATCTTCGTTTAGTATAGAGGCTCTCGCATTGAATTCGTCCAAGTATTTAGCGAGCTGTTTGGGATATATTATAGGCTTGTCCAATGGTGCTTGATAGAGGGTGAATGCTGGGTTAACAAAGAAGACATTTGATTTTATGGAGATAGAGTAATTTATCTTTTGGAAAACCTGCTGAAGTAAGGTGTCACTTCTTTCTATTTGATCCAGCGGATTCTGAATCACTGTATCATTCATTACATAGAACTGATCGGATTTATAATAATAATCTCCCTCGTAATTTTTCACTTCACAAGGAAAATGGGTGCCTTGGCCAATAAGAAAGGAATCTATTTGGAAATTTGTTGAGTTTGTCTCTAGCCGCAAATCATTTAATACTAAAAACTTTTTTGGATCCAGCCTCTCATCAGTTAATTGATCAAACATCACCTCACCCTTGTAACCTTTTTCTAGGTACAAATAGATTTTTTTCTCTTTGCTGGGTAAAACCATGCGAATGTTTAAGGATCTAAACAACTTTAATTCCTCTGACTCGATACGTTCTTTATAAGCCATATTCCACATCCTTACCATGTAATAATACAATAGTACCTGAGCGGAAAAAATAATACGTGAATATTATGTTAACAAATTAAGTTTTCACAATAGGAAAAGTTTGAATTATCGTATAAAATATAAAATATTACAAAGTTGTGAACAAGGGGAAGAAATCATGGTGCAAACGGCAAATAAGCAAGAAACCATTTCATCACTTAAAAATAAGATCCTTGCTTTATATGAATGTCTTATTGAACAAGGTGATACTGAGAACGCAGAAAAAACAAAACAGCTAGCGAAGAAACTACAGAACCGTGAGTTTATGATTGCTTTTTGTGGTCACTTTTCAGCTGGAAAGTCAACGATGATTAACAAAGTGGTCGGCGAGAACTTGCTGCCATCAAGCCCGATTCCCACCAGTGCGAACCTCGTAAAGGTAAAATCAGGTGAGGAATATGCGAAGGTTTTTTTCAAAAATGAGAAGCCACGGGTGTACTTAGCACCATATGATTATGAATTAGTAAAGAAATACTGCAAGGATGGCGATCAAATTGAGGAAATCGAAATCAGCCATGCAGACTCCCAGTTACCTGGAAATACGGTTATTATGGATACACCAGGAATTGATTCAGCAGATGATGCACACAGGGTGGCAACCGAATCTGCAATCCACCTTGCTGACATAGTTTTGTACGTGATGGATTATAACCACGTCCAAGCAGAGTTGAATTTTTTATTCACAAAGGAATTGACCGAAGCAGGGAAAGAAGTTTATCTCGTTATTAACCAAGTAGATAAGCATAAGGAAGAGGAGCTATCGTTTCGCCATTTTCAAGAAAGTGTCCAAAATTCTTTTGGTGCATGGGGAGTTAAGCCGGCACGAATCTTTTATACTTCCTTAAAGTTTCAAGACCATAAACTGAATGAATTTAATGAATTGAAAGCTTTTATCGCCCAGAAGTTGCAGATTAAGGATCAACTTTTACAGCAATCCATTTTTCATTCTCTGAAAAAAATTGCGGCAGACTATCTAGACCAAGATCGCAATAAAAGGGAAGAAGTACTTCAGCCAGTTTTTGATTTGTTAAATGAACTTCCTGAGGAAGAAAAACAGGAACTAACACAAACCTATCAATCCATCAGTGCAAACCTTCAGACCCTTGAAAGAGGGGTCGAGGAAACAGAAAAAGAATTGGATAAAGAGATAGCGAAAATCTTGAACAATGCCTATTTGATGCCATTTCAAACAAGAGAATTAGCTGAGGCATTTCTTGAAGCAGCACAGCCGGAGTTTAAGGTAGGCTTTCTCTTTTCAAAACAAAAAACGTTAGAAGAAAAGAATGCTCGTCTTGATCGGCTTTACCAGGACCTGTCAGAGAAAACGAAATCACAGCTTGAATGGCATTTACGTGAATATTTGATTGCTATCCTAAAGAACAACAGTTTAGATGACCAAGAGCTTCAAAAAAAGGCTCAATCTTTTTCAATCAATGTTCCAATTGAATTGATCGTACAAACAATTAAACAAGGAGCAAGGTTATCTGGTGAATATGTACTTCACTACACAGAGGACTTGGCGACTGGTATCAAAAAAATAGCAAGAGAAGGTATTTTAGATTTTAAACAGGCACTCATGCCAGTATTAGCAGCAAAAACAAAAAAGGTAACACAAATGTATCAAGAAGAGTTCAAGAATATGGAACAATACGTAGGTGCACTAACTGAAAAAGAAAATTTTGAAAAAGAAACAGCGGCAAAAGAGACAAAAATTGAGAAGCTGCTAAGTGAAGCAACAGAAAACCAAACCGATGAGTATTTGCTATTCCAGCAAGAGGAGGAAGAAGCTGAAGTCGTTTATGGCCATTCCATACCGGAGCCAGAAACACTTCAAAAGAAATTGCCGGTAACCAAGGTAAAAACGAATGTAACGAAGGAAACCGAAACAGACAAAGCAAGAAGCCAGTTACAAAGTATGGTTTCCCGTTTAAATCAGTCTGCCAAGCTAATCGATAACCTGCCAGGTTTTCAAAAGCTGGCAAAAGAATTAGAGGATAAAGCAGATCGATTAGCGCACAAAGGATTTACGGTTGCTCTATTTGGTGCCTTTAGTGCGGGTAAATCTTCCTTTGCTAATGCACTTATGGGTGAAAAGGTACTGCCAGTATCACCTAATCCAACAACTGCAGCCATTAATAAAATTAAGCCTGTAACCGAAACCTATCAGCATGGAACGGTGCTCGTTAAATTTAAAGAAGCCAACGCGATGCTTGAGGATGTAAACCGTTCATTGAAATTATTTGACCTGCAAAGTCCTACTTTAGAAGCTGCGTCGAGCGAAATTGATAAGGTTATGCTTGAAAAAGGGCAGGAAGGTGTTGCGGAAAAGACACACTATGCATTTTTACAAGCATTTAAAAAGGGCTTCCTCTTACATGGAAAGCAGCTCGGAACTGTTTTAGAAACGGACCTAAACGAATTTGCTGATTTCGTAGCGCTAGAAGAGAAGTCGTGCTTTGTAGAATGGATTGAGCTTTACTATGATTGTGAACTGACTCGCAAAGGGATTACACTCGTTGATACCCCAGGGGCGGATTCAATCAATGCCCGCCATACTGGAGTAGCATTTGATTATATTAAAAATTCAGATGCTATCTTGTTTGTTACGTATTATAACCATGCCTTTTCAAAAGCGGATCGAGAGTTTTTAATCCAGCTTGGCCGCGTGAAAGAGTCCTTCCAGCTAGATAAAATGTTCTTTATTATTAATGCGATTGACTTAGCTGAAAATGAGGAAGAGAAGGAAACTGTTGAGGAATATGTAACAGAACAATTAATTAAATATGGAATTCGGAAACCACACCTTTATCCATTATCTAGTTTGTTAGCGTTAAAAGAAAAAGTAGAACCAGACATAGATGAAAAGTCCGGAATGGGGGATTTTGAAGGGGATTTCTATCATTTTATTTCAAATGATTTAACTGAAATGGCCATCACCTCTGCTGGAAATGAATTAAATCGTGTCCAGGAGTTGGTTGGTAAACTAATTCAAAATTCGAAAGAAGACCAATCTGTAAAAGACCAAAAACGCACTGAAATAGAAAAACAAAAAGCCATGATTAAAGAATTGCTTGAAAAACAAACACCTGAAGCGCTGCAAAAACGTATGTCCCTAGAGAGTGAAGAACTCCTTTACTATATTAAACAAAGAGTATTCCTTCGCTTTGGTGACTTCTTTAAAGAGGCATTTAATCCTGCGACTTTAAGAGACGACGGAAGAAATTTAAAGAAAGCATTACAATCTGCTTTGGATGAGATGTTAGAAAGCCTAGGGTTCGATTTCGCTCAGGAGCTGAGAGCAACTACGGTCAGACTGGACTCTTTTGCACGAAAAGTGTTAACCGACTATCATACAGCGCTGTCTCGTAGTATGAAGGAAATTAATAAGGACTTATCATTTGCACCTTTTGAGATGAAGAATGATGGTGAGATTGAGTTTCCTTTAGCTTTTAGTCATCTAAATAATCAGCTGTTTACGAAAGCTCTGTCTTATTTTAAAAATCCAAAGTCCTTTTTTGAAAAAAATGAAAAGAAGTTTATGAGTGATGAGCTAAATACTGTTTTAAATGGCCCTGCAGATGATTATCTGAAATCTGAAGGTGAAAATTTAGCTGCCTTTTACTCTCGAATTTTGACTGGCCAATTCGAGGAATTAATAACCCAAATTGAAGAACAGGCAGACGATTTTTATTTGAGCCTTCTTACTGCATTAGTTGGGGGAGTCTCCATCGAGAAATTACAAGAAGTTTATCAAAAGTTGGAAGAGTCTAAGTACTAACTTAGTGGGGGATTTCTATGAATTATATTATCGACAAAGAATGGCTGCTAAAAAATTTCAAAGATCCTCATGTCCGTATTGTGGATTGCTCTTTTTCGTTAGCAGACCCTAAAAAAGGCAGACAGGAATATGATCAAAATCATATTCCTGGTGCCAGCTATTTTGATCTTGAGAAAGATTTATCGGGCGAAATTGGTGAACATGGGGGTCGACACCCATTGCCAAATTTACATGAGTTTATCGAAAAACTTGAACAAGCTGGTATTAATGAAAGTACAACGGTAATTGCCTATGATCAAGGGGAAGGTGCTTTTGCTGCAAGATTTTGGTGGCTTTTGCAATACCTTGGAAATGAAAAAGTGTTTGTATTGGATGGAGGCTTTAAAGGCTGGAATGAAGGGGATTACCCGGTTACATCAGAGGTGCCCGCTTTTAATAAGGCTGCATTTAAGCCAAATATTAATCATGACCTGCTCGCAAGTATGGAGGAAGTTAGGTCAGTGTCTGATGGACAAGATTCCAATAAAATCCTTATTGATTCTAGGGAAGAAAGACGATATTTAGGATTAGAGGAACCAATAGATAAAAAAGCTGGGCGTATTCCTGGGGCAATTAATAAACCATGGTTTGAAGGACTCGATGCTGGCTTTTATAAGCCTGCAGAAGTACAAAAACAACGTTTCTCAGGGATTAATCCTTCAAACGAAATCATTGTTTATTGCGGTTCAGGCGTTACAGCGGCACCAAATTATCTGGCATTAAAAGCAGCAGGGTTTGAAAAGGTAAAACTTTACTTGGGAAGTTTTAGCGATTGGATTTCCTATCCTGAAAACAAAATAGAATAGGTTTTTATGCTATAATAGAAATCTGTTGTTTTTAAATGATCGGAGGTCAATATATTGGAAAATCAAAAACCTTCACTTATGCTTGTTGATGGAATGGCGCTATTATTTCGTGCTTTTTATGCTACGGCTGTTTCAGGCCAGTTTATGATAAATTCAAAGGGAATTCCGACGAATGGAATTCACGGATTCATTAAACATTTATTTACTGCAGTTTCTTCTTTTAAACCATCCCATGTAGCAGTTTGCTGGGATATGGGCAGTAAAACATTTCGCTCTGAATTATTCGATGCCTATAAAGGGAATCGTGGTGAAGCACCAATCGAATTAATCCCTCAATTTGATTTAGTTAAAGATGTAGTGGCGGCTTTTGATATCCCTAACATTGGTTTAGCGGGCTATGAAGCAGATGACTGTATTGGAACGATTGCATATCAAGCAAGAGATCATGCACATGTTTCAATCCTAACAGGTGACCAAGATATCCTTCAGCTTCTAGATGAAAGAATCTCGGTTATTTTATTGAAAAAAGGCTATGGAAATTATCTTGTTCATACTCCTGATACCTTCTTTGAAGAAAAAGGTATTAAACCGCGACAAATGATTGATTTAAAGGCATTAATGGGGGACCCTAGCGACAATTATCCTGGAGTTAAGGGGATTGGGGAGAAAACGGCTCTGAAGCTCCTAAAGGAATTTGAGCATGTTGAAGGGATTATTTCTAATCTTGATCGTCTTTCTAAGTCTCACAAAACGAAAATTGAACAGGATTTAGAAATGCTTCATTTATCACGCCTGCTTGCGGAAATTAAATGTGATGTCCCAGTAAGCTGTGATTTACAAGAAGCTGGTCTTAAAATTGAAAAAGACAAAGCTTTAGACAAATTAAATGAATTAGAGCTTCGCGGCTTGCACCGTCTGCTTCCGCTTGAAGCATCCTTTATATCTTAAAATGTAAGGCTGTCCTAAAATAGGGCAGCCTTTTTCCATGCAATTATTTTGTATTTTTTTTCTTCTGTGCATTCTCTAATTTACTTTTCGGTTCCTCAGCAAATTCTGCATCTTGACCATATCCTTGAGGATTAACTCCCGGGGCTTTAACCCCACGATTAGTATGATGATTTTTATTTTTTCCCATTTCTCTTCACCTCCGTTAATAGTATGACCTCTTCGTATAATTAAAGTCATGGAACTTCAAAATAAGACAAGAGATGAGGGATTTGAATAAAGGTGTATATATCGCATTAGCAAGCATTGGCTCTAAAATGTATTCTTCTTTCTATTGAACAACTTTGCCCCCACCAATAAAGCGATATTGCAAGTGTGTTCCAGCAATTTTGTCAAAACGTACACCGCCTGTTTTTTGTGAAGCGGTATGAATCATTAAGCCATCACCTAAGTAAATTCCAACGTGTCCTACTGGTTGTGCCTTAACATTAATGCCAGCATAATCTTCTTTTCTATATCCTCTATATTTCATAAAGAAAAGCAAATCTCCACGTTTAGCTTCACTTAAAGTTGAAAATTTGCGCTTAGAAAACTTTTTCACATATTCCCATTGAGAAGCAGAAGTTTTTGGTAAATCCATTCCCAATGTGATTAAATGCACCCATCTTATATAATCGGAACAATCAAAAGTAGAAGGATTGTTTCGGTCAGAACCTAATTCATAAGGAGTACCATAATAATCCCAAGCTTTACCAATCACATTATTGATATAGCTTCCATTAATTGCTTTAACTTTTGGATTTATATAAGTCGGATGAAGAGAAGGGAATTGCCCAGAATGATGAACATTTTGTAAAATAAATTTACTATCAAATCCTTGTTCTTCCATACCTACTAAATCTTTTTTATCGGGTTTATTTTGAATTTGCTCAATAGAAGTATTTAAATTGGAATCTCCTACCATTAACAATTTGTCTTTCTCAATTATCTCGGGATTTACACCTAAATCATTTTGCATTTCATTCATTTCTTCTTTTGTAGGAAATTTATAACTTTCTTCTACTTCATCTTTTTTGCCAAAATTACAACCACTCAAAATGAAAGTTGTTATGATTAAAGTAGCTAGATATTTTTTCACATTTTCACTCCTATAAATGTTGAACAGAAAGTTTTTGTATTTGTTGTTCTATATCACTAAATCTCTTTAAATTGTATTTAACTTTACCTTAGCTTTTTCAATATATTCTTTTATGTTTTAATGACGCTTCGCAATCAACATCCGAACCAACAAAGGGAATTAAAACAATACGCACCCTATAAAAATTAATCCTTGTGGATTAACCCCAGGAGCCTTTACACCGCGATTAGCATGACCGTTTTTGCTCATCCTTCTCACCTCCCATTTTTTTAGTATTTCCACTCGGAATAATAAAACTCAACTTTCTAAACAATAAAGATAAGAGGTGATAAGTATGAACAAAGGTGTATATTTAGCTCTTTCCAGTATTGGTTTAGCACAGGGCTTAAAGATTCCCATTCACTATTATAAAAAGAAAGAGTGGCGCCCAGACCTCTTTTTCCAAACAGGTGGGATGCCAAGCTCCCACTCAGCGGGAGTTTCAACATTAACCACCTACATTGCTTTACAACGAGGGCTGCCAACATTTGATTTTGCGCTATCGCTGGTTTATGGATTAATTGTCATGTACGACGCCCAAGGGATACGGCGCCAAACAGGTGAACTCACTTTAAAAGTTAATTCCATGCATGATTTAATTGAAAAAGTGGATAAAGAAGAAAGTGTCGAATTTGAACAAGAATCTCCGAAAAAGTTAAAGGAAATGTTAGGTCATCAGCCTGAAGAAGTAATTGGCGGTGCGATTCTTGGGGCATTAGTCGGAGTAATTGGGCATTTATGCACAAAAAAGAGTAGAAAATTGTCGAAATTTAAGTTAAAATCTGATAGTAGATGGTTTTAAATTGCTTGGAGAGGGATGGAGAAGCCAGTGCGAACAACTGATGAGTACTTGCACTACCTAGAAGGAAAAGGATTTCAATTTCAAGAGGATGCTATTGGGTTTATTTATTTCGGAAAACACTATACAAATGCTTCCGATGAATTGATTAATTCCGCGATAGAGATTACATTAAAAGCCCAAAAAAGCTTTGATGGCAGCTTTTATGTGTCATTATTAGAAACCCTTGTTTCGAGCAAAATACAAACAAGAAATGCGGCCCTCAAGTTCGTTAAAGAAAGAGAACTAGTGGCAATATAAACAAGAATCCTCCCAAAACGGGAGGATTTTTGTTTAACCCTGAAAGCTCTTGTTTTTCTTAAGTGATGGAAATTTGTTTGCAGGAAGCTCTGCAAAAATCATCCCCGCGAAAATCAATATGCAGCCAAATAGCGCACTATATGATAAGCGTTCAGCGGCCCAATAATAACCGGCAATGGCCGCAAACACCGGTTCCATTGCAAAAATTAAAGCTACCCTTGTTGCAGTTGTATATTTTTGAAAATTTGTTTGAATCAAAAATGCTAAAGCGGTAGCAAAAATACTCGTAATGATCAACGCGATGATCACATTTTTAGAGAGCAAAATTTCTACGTTAAAGGATTTTCTCCAATCTTCAAATAGAAAGGCAGAAATAATGGATAAAATCGCTACAGTGGAAATCTGTATGACTGTTAACAATAAAGTTGGGTATTTGCTTGAGAACTTTCCCGTGAAAATAATTTGAAGGGCAAAGCTAATGGCACAAATGAACACAAAGCCATCTCCAATATTTAAAGAGGAAACGTCTGTCATCGTAAGCAGAAATAAACCGAAGGTCGCAATCGAAACCCCGATTACTGCATTCCTGCTCGGAAACTGTTTTAATAAAAACATTGAAAATAGTGGAACAAAGATCACACTCAGCCCCGTAATAAAGCCTGCTTTAGAAGTGGTTGTGTATAATAGGCCAATCGTTTGGGCCGCGTACCCAAGGAAAAGCCAAAAACCAATAAAAACACCTGAGGCAAACATTCTTATGTTTAGAAAAACTAGCTGCTTTCGTTCAAAGATAAAAAGCCATAATAATAGCATGAATGCTGCGGCTAGAAAACGGATTCCATTAAATGAAAAGGGTTCGAGCAGTCCAATCGCATTTTGAACAAGGACAAAAGTTGTACCCCAAATAAATGTAACAAAAAGTAAGCATATATCAGCAAAAATAGGCTTTTTCATGCTGCTTTACTCTTCCTCCAATGTATTTTTTCGGATTGCTAGGCGGGCCAATTCATCCGCTACTTTATTTTCGATGCTTGGAATCCACTTCATAAAAAATAAATCAAATTGTTTCGATAACTTTAATGCCTTTTCTAGAAGAGGAGCATAAAGTTTATTTTTTGCAAATTCCTTCTCAACAGCTTTATTGACTAATTCTGAATCCGTTCGAAAGGATACAACACTGTGGGAATACCCTTTTTCTAAGCAAAGCTCTAATGCTTTAATGAAGGCATGGTACTCAGCCTCGTGATTTGACATCATTCCGAGCGGGATTGAAAATTTTTCTGCTGATCCATTCCCTTTGATAAAGATTCCAGCACCGCTTGGTCCCGGGTTGCCAGCACTGGCACCGTCTATGTAGACTTCAATCATAGCAGACCCTCCAGTTTTCATAATAATTGAAAGTTTATCATAATCTAACACAAAACGCAGGAAATAAATTTTTCCTCTTTCTACTTTGTTGAAGTGGGTATGCTAAGACTAGATGTTTTAACATATTGTAAGAAAGTGCCAAACTTGAACTACCCCTCCTTAACACCCTAATGGGTTGTTTGACGAAGGGGATTCCTAAGAACACCAGTGTATCCACCAGTTATTGATTAGGCGATCCCCGCAGTACCTGCGGATAGAAGTCTTAAGGCTTCATTTTTAAGATTAAA
>NZ_NPDD01000036.1 GCF_002272245.1 Bacillus sp. 7884-1
ATTTTACTCTTTCGCTTTGAAGCGACTTTATTAATATATCATCTATTAATATGAATGTCAACGTTTAATTGTTTTTATCTTGCTTTACAATTAATAATCTTGCCGACTCAAATGAGTATATCAGCATTAGCACTATCAATCAAGAGAAAAATATCAAAATTCAAGAATTAATTTAAAAAGGAGCACCAAACTTGGTGCTCCTTTCAAAAAAGTTTATTCTTCAGTAGTATCAGAGATATCATCTTCAGAATTCAACTCATTATCTGCATGATCTTCTTCTGTTTCATCTGCGGCCTCTAAGCCTTCTATGCCTTCAGTATCCTCTGAATCTGTTTCTTCTGAAACTTCTTCTTTTTCTACTTTCGCAACAGTTGCAACAAAATCATGCTCATCGCCTTTGATACTAATTAATTTAACACCTTGCGTGTTTCGTCCCATGGTCGAAATGCCAGCTACATCGATACGAATAAGGACACCGCCAGTAGTGATTAGCATTAAGTCTTCTTCACCCGTTACAGCTCTTACGGAAACTAGAGGACCATTTTTCTCAGTAACGTGGCATGTTTTAATACCTTTACCGCCTCTTCCCTGGATACGGTATTCCTCTGCAGGTGTACGCTTACCATATCCGTTCTTTGTAACAATAAGGATGCTGCTATTATCCTCAAGTACTTCCATACCGACTACCTCATCATCACTATCTAAGGTAATCCCTTTAACTCCCGTTGCAGTTCTGCCCATAGACCTGACATCTGTTTCAGGGAAACGGATCAGCATTCCCTTTTTCGTACCAATAATCATATGCTTTGTTCCATCCGTTAATCGAACTGAGATCAGTTCATCACCTTCACGAAGATTCAACGCAATTAGACCATTATTACGAATATGTGCAAAGGATGTTAATGGAGAACGCTTTGAAATACCTTCTTTTGTTGTAAAGAATAGGTACCAGTCATCAACAAATTCTTCAATTGGAATAATGGCATTGACCCATTCTCCTTTTTCAACTCCAAGAAGGTTAATGATTGGCAGTCCTTTAGCCGTACGGCTGAATTCAGGAATTTCATATCCCTTTGAACGGTATACCTTTCCTTTATTCGTAAAGAATAGAATCGTATCATGAGTAGAGGTCGTGATTAAATGCTCAACGAAATCGTCCTCATTGGTTCCCATTCCTTGAATACCTCTTCCGCCTCTTTTTTGGGCACGATAAGTAGATACAGGAAGACGTTTGATATAGCCATTGTGTGTTAACGTAATTACTACATTTTCTCGTGGGATGAGGTCTTCATCCTCAATATTTTCAATTCCGCCTGTTACGATTTCCGTACGGCGCTTATCATTAAATCGCTCTTTGATTTCTAGTAATTCTTCACGAATGATTTCTAGAACCTTTTCATCATCCGCTAAAATAGCTTTTAACTCAGCGATAAGCTTTACTAAATTTTGGTATTCTTCCTCAATTTTCTCTCGTTCCAAACCAGTTAAACGCTGCAAACGCATATCAAGAATTGCTTGGGCTTGCTTTTCGGAAAGGTTAAATTGTGTCATCAAACCTTCACGTGCAATATCCGTTGTCTGCGAGCTTCGAATTAAGCTAATAACAGCATCCAGATTGTCCAATGCAATTCTTAAACCATCCAAAATATGAGCACGTGCTTCGGCTTTTCGTAGCTCAAACTCTGTCCTTCTGCGAATAACTACGATTTGATGGTCTAAATAATAGACTAAACATTGTTTTAGATTTAACACCCTTGGATGTCCGTTTACAAGTGCTAATGTATTGATTCCAAAGCTAGTTTGCAGTGATGTTTGTTTATATAGATTATTTAAGAGGACATTCGCATTTGCATCTTTACGAACCTCAATAACAATCCGCATTCCATTACGATCGGATTCATCCCGTAAATCTGTAATGCCTTCTATTTTTTTATCGCGATGTAATTCCGCAATTCTTTCAACTAATTTTGCCTTATTTACTTGATATGGCAACTCATTAACAATGATAACTTCTTTGCCATTTGATTTTTGTTCAATTTCTACTTTCCCGCGAATAGTTATTGATCCTCTGCCTGTTTCGTATGCTTTACGAATACCACTCCTACCAATGATGATTCCTCCTGTTGGAAAATCCGGACCAGGAATGATTTCCATTAACTCTTGAATTGATATTTCTGGATCATTGGAAATGGCTAATACTCCGTCAATAACCTCACCAAGCTGGTGTGGTGGAATATTAGTAGCCATACCAACAGCAATACCCATAGAACCATTGACTAATAGGTTAGGGAATCTAGCTGGTAAAACAGAAGGCTCTCTTTCCTCACCATCATAGTTATCTTGAAAATCAATCGTATCTTTGTTTAAATCTCTTAATAATTCCATTGAGATTTTAGACATTCTAGACTCTGTATAACGCATCGCTGCAGCCGAGTCACCATCCACTGAACCAAAGTTACCATGACCATCCACAAGCATATAACGATAGTTAAAATCCTGCGCCATCCGTACCATCGTTTCATAAACGGCAGAATCTCCATGAGGGTGATATTTACCGATTACATCCCCTACAATACGAGCTGATTTTTTATATGGTTTATCAGCATGTATTCCCAGGTCATGCATAGCGTATAAAATACGGCGATGAACTGGCTTTAAACCATCTCGAACATCTGGAAGGGCACGAGAAACAATAACACTCATTGCATAGTCAAGAAATGATGTTTTCATTTCATGACTGATATTAATATCTTTTATTTGAGAATTTGGTGTTTCTGCCATTGTAGTACCTCCTATTTTGGTGACATCTTGCCTTTTAATAGTCATCATAGTTCCTAGATAAACGAAAAAAGGAGGATAGTGGTCACCCCTCTATCCTTTTCTATATACGCTTTTCTTTATGTCCAGCTCCGGCGGCTAGGGTCTCGAGGTCATAAGCCGCCTCCGCTCTTCTTTAAATATCTAAGTTCTTCACGTATTGTGCATTTGCTTCAATAAAGTTACGACGAGGCTCTACTTTGTCACCCATTAACATTTCAAATGTCTCATCTGCTTCAATCGCATCTTCTAGACTTACTTGAAGCATGGTTCTATTAGAAGGATCCATTGTCGTTTCCCATAATTGTTCAGGATTCATTTCTCCTAAACCTTTGTAACGTTGGATATTAGGCTTCGGCTGGCTTGGAAGCTCGGCGAATATTTTCTCCAGCTCTTTGTCATCATAAGCATACCGAATCTTTTTTCCTTGCTGCACTTTATATAAAGGCGGCTGTGCGATATATACATAACCAGCTTCTAAAATTTTTCGAATATAACGGTAAAAGAAAGTTAACAATAGTGTTCGAATATGAGCACCATCAACATCCGCATCCGTCATAATGACGATTTTATGATATCTCGCTTTCGCAATATCAAAATCTTCTCCAATACCTGTTCCGATTGCCGTTATCATGGAACGAACCTCGTTATTAGAAAGGATCCTGTCTAAACGTGCTTTCTCAACATTTAGGATTTTTCCTCTCAATGGCAGAATCGCTTGGAAATGACGATCACGGCCCTGTTTTGCTGAACCGCCTGCCGAGTCACCCTCTACGATGTACAATTCACTAATAGATGGATCCTTTGAAGAACAGTCTGCTAATTTCCCAGGTAAACTAGAAACCTCTAAAGCACTCTTACGGCGCGTCAGTTCCCTTGCCTTTTTAGCAGCCAGTCTTGCTCTCGCAGCCATAAGTCCCTTTTCAACAATCTTTCTAGCTACTTGAGGATTTTCTAATAAAAACTTATCAAAATGACTTGAAAACAATGAATCAGTTATTGTTCTTACTTCAGAGTTTCCAAGCTTCGTTTTTGTTTGGCCTTCGAATTGCGGGTCTGGATGTTTGATTGAGACAATTGCTGTTAATCCTTCACGCACATCATCACCAGATAAATTCGTGTCATTCTCTTTAATCAAACCACTTTTTCTTGCATAATCATTAATAACTCGGGTTAATCCTGTTTTAAATCCAGATTCATGTGTTCCGCCTTCATAGGTATGGATGTTATTAGCAAAGGAGTAAATGCTATCTGTATATCCCTCATTGTATTGAAGTGCTACTTCAACGCTAATACCATCGCGTTCTCCCTCAAGAAAAATTGGTTCTTCATGTATAACTTCCTTCGTGCGGTTTAAATGCTCTACATAGGATTTGATTCCGCCTTCGTAGTAGTATTCATTCTGTTTATTTTCCACACGGTTATCTTTAATCGTAATTTTAAGTCCACGATTTAAGAATGCCAATTCACGCAGACGGGTTGCTAGAATATCATACTCATATTCCAATGTTTCAGTAAAGATTTCTCCATCTGGTTTAAAGTGGACAATCGTACCCGTTTTGTCGGTAGTTCCAATGATCTCTAATTCTTTAGATACCGCACCACGTTCGAATTTAATGCAGTAAATATTACCGTCACGATGTACATGGACCTCTAGGTTGGTGGAGAGGGCATTAACAACTGAAGCACCTACGCCATGCAGACCTCCAGAAACCTTATATCCGCCGCCGCCGAATTTACCTCCGGCATGAAGAACAGTCATTATGACTTCAACTGCTGGTCTGCCCATTTTTTCTTGAATTCCAACGGGAACACCACGCCCGTTATCTATAACGGTTATACTGTTATCTTCTTCAATAATTACATTGATTTCATCACAATAACCAGCCAAAGCCTCATCAATACTGTTATCTACAATTTCCCAAACAAGATGATGGAGACCTTTTCCACTCGTTGAACCAATGTACATACCAGGTCTTTTTCTAACAGCCTCTAGACCTTCGAGAACTTGTATCTGATCCGCACCATATTCTTGTTCTTCGACTATTTTTTGTTCCATTGTCATATCGTTCACCCCGCACTTTCATTCAAAAAAATACTCTATTCACCTAAAATGAAAAATAATAATTTCAATATTCCTGCATTTCCTTTTGATTTGAACGTTTTTTTAATGTTCCGGAAGAAATAGGGGATAAATAAACCTTGTCATATGTAATTACGACCGATTTAAAGGGGTTTTTTGAAAGGTTAACGAGCTTTTCCTTATGCTGTTTTAAGAATTCCTCAAGTAAATTTGATGAATTCACGCACCCTTTATCAAGAATGGCGATTATATCTTTCGCCCTGATATTTAAATCTTCCCCAACATGTATATACACACTTCCACCTCAATTAACTTTATTGATAAAACCAGACTCTACTTCAAAAGTCGAAGCCTCTTTTAATGTTTGATGATGGATGCCGTCAACGCTAGTTGTTGTTACAAATGTTTGGACTTTTCCTTGTATGGTATTAAGCAAGTGTGACTGACGATAGTCATCTAATTCAGATAAGACATCATCTAGGAGTAAGATTGGATATTCGCGAATTTCTGAATGAATTAACTCAATTTCGGCAAGTTTAACAGAAAGCGCGGTTGTTCTTTGCTGGCCTTGTGAGCCAAACGTTGAGACATCTCTCTCATTGACAAAAAACAACAAATCATCACGATGAGGTCCAAATAGGGTTGTTCCTCGTTCTATTTCCCTTGTTCTGACTTTGCTGAATTTTTCCTCGAAGCATGCTTTCATTTTCGACAAATCTTGGTCTTCTAATACATCCACTGATGGTTTATAGACAATTTCCAATGATTCGAGTCCTCGAGAAATGCCTTTATGAATAGGTTTAGCCCAATTTTCAAGCAAATGAAGAAATTCAAATCTTTTTAGTACAATTCTCACAGCCATATCAATAAACTGCTCCGTAAGAATTTCGAGCATGGTTTGGTCTGTCTGTTTTTTTATTTGCAGCATCTTCAAAAAATGATTACGTTGCTGAAGTATTTTTTGGTACTGACTCATATCATGTAAATAAATGGGCGAAACCTGCCCAATTTCCATATCAATAAACCGCCTTCTTATTTGAGGGCTGCCTTTAACTAAATTTAAATCTTCCGGTGCAAACATGACTACATTCATGTTCCCGACATATTGACTTAATTTTCGCTGTTCCATATGATTGCATCTAGCTTTTTTGCCTTTTTTAGAAATAATTAATTGCAAAGGCAAAGAACTGTATTGTTTTTGGACCCTACCCTCTATTTTAGCATACTCCTGATCCCAGCGAATAAGATCTTTATCATTTGATGTCCGGTGGGATTTAGCCATTGCTAAAACATAGATAGATTCCATCACATTTGTTTTACCCTGAGCATTTTCCCCAAGGATCACATTTACTTTATTTTCAAATTCAACTGATAGGCTCTCATAATTCCGATAATTTCTTAGCGCTAATTGTTCAATATACATGAAAACGACACAACCTTTAGTTACTCGGTTATCAAAAATTCTCCGTGACCAGGAATTCTCACTTTATCTCCTACTCGAAGCTTTCTACCTCTTCTTTGATCTTGTTCTCCATTAATAAAAATATCGTTTTCACCTAAAAACCATTTTGCCATACCACCAGATTGGATGACTTCAGCTAATTTAAGAAATTGTCCTAACGTAATAAACTCAGTATTTAGCTTTATTTCTTCGGGCAATGTTAATCACTCATTTCTAAAATGGTCTCAATACTTTATTTTACTAAAAAAAGATAAATAAAGAAAGTCACCAAAATCATGGTGACTATTTGTAAAATTTATCCTAGTAAGTTCTAACTGGCAAAATCAACTGTAGTGTTGTCTCATCATGTAACGGTTTAATAACAAATGGCCGCATTGCACCAGTAAAACTCACTCTTATATCTGTACCTTCTAGTGCCTTTAAGGCATCCATCATATATTTAGCACTAAAGGATATCTTTAATTCTTCTCCATCAATTGATTGACTTTGTATTTCCTCGACAACTTTACCTACTTCAGGTGTGTTAGAAGAAATTTCAATTACACCTCTATCAATTGTTGAAAGTTTGACTACATTGTTTCTACCTTCACGCGCTAATAGGGAAGCACGATCGATAGCATGAAGGAATTCCTTAGTATTAACAATGATTTCTGTTTTACTTTCATTTGGAATCAGTCTAGAAGTATCAGGATAATTCCCTTCAAGCAGCCTTGAGAAAAATAACAGATGCTTTGCTTTAAACAATATTTGATTTTCGGTTATAACGATATCAATTAGTTCGTTCGAGTCATCAATGATTTTACTCAATTCATTCAAACTCTTCCCTGGAATCACTACATTGTAGCTTTCGTTATTTTCCGTTTCAATTTTTGCTTTTCTTAAAGCTAGGCGGTGACTATCTGTTGCAATACAGTTTAATTCGCCATTTTCAATCTTCCAGTTTACACCTGTCAAGATGGGACGTGTTTCTGAGGTGGACACTGCGAAAAAGGTTTGACGAATCATCATTTTTAACAAATCGGTTGGAATATGAAATTTATTATTTTCTTCAATTTGTGGCAGGTGTGGATACTCCTCTGCATCAAGTCCGTTCAAATTAAATTCTGATTTACCAGAACGAATAACAGTCTGTAATGACCCAAGTACTTCAATTTCAACACTATCCGTCGGTAATTTCTTCACAATCTCACTAAAGAATTTTGCTTGAAGGACAATGGAACCACTTTGTTTAATCTCAACGATTTCGTCTCCAGCTTCCTCATTTGGAATAAATGATTCAATTGAAATATCTGAATCACTTCCTGTTAGGGTGACTCCTTCGCTGCTAGCTGTAATTTTAATTCCTGTCAGAATTGGAATTGTTGTTCTTGATGTAACAGCCTTCATTACATCTTGGACACTTTGAACAAGACGGTCCCTTTGGATGATAAATCTCATATCAAAATCCTCCCAGCAATTTTTAATTTCTAAGTACGAATAAATTGGTTTTCTGTAACATATAATAATAAGTTTTTTAAAAGAAAAAATAGTAGAAGTACTAGTAGGGCCTGTTAGTATGTGGATAACTCACTTTTTACAATGGAAACACAGTCTATCAACATGTGGACAGACTGTGTATAAACTAGGACGAGTTATTCACAATTACATTAAACTTTCAACAGTTCATTTAATTCTTTCATTTGCTTTTGCAGCTGAAGGTCAGTTTGCAATAACCTGGATATCTTTTCATGAGCATGGATGACAGTAGTATGATCACGCCCTCCAAACTCTTCGCCTATCTTAGGCAGAGAATAATCGGTTAATTCCCGTGATAAATACATAGCAATTTGTCTAGGAAAAGCTACAGATTTTGTCCGTTTTTTAGCTTTAAAATCTTCAAGCTTAACACTGTAGTGTTCACCGACTGTTCTTTGGATTTCATGAATGGTGATTACCCTTGGCTTTGAACTTGGAATGATATCTCTTAAAGCTTCGGATGCTAAATCTGCATTAATATCCTTATTGATTAAGGAAGAATAAGCAACTACACGGATTAATGCGCCCTCTAGCTCTCTGATATTTGTATCGATTTGATTTGCTATATAGAGCATAACTTCGTTTGGAATATCTAAGCCTTCTGCCTTAGCCTTTTTTCTGAGAATGGCAATTCTTGTTTCTAAATCTGGTGGAGTAATATCCGTAATTAATCCCCATTCAAAGCGTGACCGAAGGCGATCCTCTAGTGTCGGAATTTCCCTTGGCGGACGATCACTTGAGATGACTATTTGCTTGCTTTCTTCATGAAGTGTATTAAAAGTATGGAAAAATTCCTCTTGTGTTGATTCTTTTCCTGCTAAAAATTGAATATCATCAATTAAAAGCACATCCACATTTCGATATTTATTGCGGAATTCTACAGCTTTATTATCACGAATAGAGTTAATAAATTCATTCGTGAATTTTTCTGAAGATAAATAAACCACTTTAGCGTTCGGTTTATGCTCTAAAACATAATGACCAATCGCATGCATTAAGTGTGTTTTTCCTAATCCAACGCCCCCATAAATGAATAAGGGATTATACGCTTTTGCTGGTGCTTCAGCTACAGCAAGGGATGCAGCGTGAGCAAACCTGTTGCCAGAACCAATGACAAACGTATCAAACAAGTATTTAGGATTTAATATATTTTGCGGAAAATCATGTTGATCTTCCTCTCTTTTTGCCTTTTTAGCTGGCAATAACAGGTCTGGGTCTTCCTCTTTTTGATTTTGCGGAATAATGAACTTAACAGATAGCTCTTCGCCAGTAATTTCGTACAGAATACCAGCAATTAACTGGGAATAACGCTCCTCGAGCCAATCACGTGCAAATTCATTTGGAGCAGTGATCACAAGTAGATCGCCTTGAAGGGAATGGGCCTTTGTGGACTTCAGCCAGGTGTCATAACTAGGTTTGCTAATCTTTTTCTCAATATTGGCTAGAGCAGCATTCCAAAGATCCGCAATATTCTCCAACGGTTGTCCCTCCTTTTTTCTTTATCTATCTATTATTGAAATGCACTTTGCAGTTTGTTTCTCGTCTAGACTCCATATATAGTGATATTTTTTCACAAAGAGTTAGGAAGTATCCTCATTCGAAATGAACAAAAGTTTGTGAAAAAACAACCGTTATACAAGCTGTACAACCTACTAATTTATAAATATACGAAACAATGGTTGTGGAAAAACATAATATAGGAAATAAAGTGGAGTTTCGACAATATACACCGCTTGTGGACAAGTTTCTGCAGTATGCCAGAACAACTTGTCCACACCTTATCCACAATTTGTGGATAACATATTTTAAGACGAAGTTATTCAGAGTGAAAACACAAATATAATATCAAATAAAAGGCAGACGTGCAATGCCTTTTAATGGTTTATCCACAACGGTAACAATCTGTGATTAAAACTTGTCCACAAGTAGTATGTCCTGTGCAAAAACTGTCAATATCTTGTGAAACTGCGAAAAAAAAGTCGAAAAAAATATCCACAGGTAAATTTTAATAGAGCTTTTGGAAAATAATGATCTCGTGATTAAAAAAGATCTCACTGCAAAAAATTTGAATACTGGGAACAATATTATATGGGCGGTTGACAATATCGGGGTCCGTCTTTATAATAAATTAGACTGTCTTTAACAGCTATTCCTCAGGGAGGTGTCTTATAATGAAAAGAACATATCAACCAAATAAACGTAAACATAGTAAAGTTCACGGTTTCCGCAGTCGTATGAGCTCAGCTAACGGACGTAAAGTTCTAGCACGCCGTCGTCTAAAAGGAAGAAAAGTATTATCAGCTTAGGCCACTGAAACATCAGTGGTCTTTTTTCTAATAAAGTATCTTTCAGAGTGGAAAAGTTTTTGTGTAGATGGAAGGTGTTTTCTATGAAGAAAGAATTACGGGTAAAGAAGAATAAAGAATTCCAAGAAGCATTTCAAAAGGGACAATCATTCGCAAATCGACAATTTGTTGTCTATAGTCTGAAGAAAGAGGATCAAGACTATTTTCGAATTGGGCTGTCTGTTAGCAAAAAAATTGGAAATGCTGTGATGAGAAATCAAATAAAAAGATACATAAGACAAGCTGTTTTCGAATTATCAGATTTACTTTTACCAAGTAATGATTACGTCATTATTGCTAGAAAACCTACTGCTGAAATGGACTTTTTTGAGGTGAAAAAGAGCTTAACTCATGTATTTAAGGTAGGAAAGGTTTTAAAGAAAAAGTAATCAGCCAAAATAATGTTGTATCTCTAAATTTAGGAGACAAATTATTCTAAAATATGGTAAAATACCTATGAAATATTCCGGTTGGCTATATTTAAATAAGGTATTTCCAATTAAATAGTATATATATTGTTTAAGGAGGAAATTTCGGTTGAAGAAACGAATATTACTTTTGATTGGTATCGTTTCTGTTTTTCTGTTTTTAACAGGATGTACAGAAATTAATAAGCCAATTGACGCTGAAAGTACAGGTTTTTGGAACGAATATATTGTCTATCCGCTCTCCTGGGTAATTGTGAAAGGGGCAGAAATCCTTGGCGGAAGCTTTGGATTTTCATTGATTGTCGTTACACTTTTAATTCGGTTAGCAATTTTACCACTAATGATAAAACAGACTAGAAGCTCCAAAGCCATGCAGGCACTGCAGCCAGAAATGAAGGCTCTTCGAGAAAAATACAGTTCTAAGGATCAGAAAACACAACAGAAATTACAGCAAGAAACAATGGCACTTTTTCAAAAGCACGGAGTAAATCCGATGGCGGGATGTTTTCCATTAATCGTCCAAATGCCTATCCTAATTGGTTTTTACCATGCAATTTCAAGAACAAGAGAAATTGCTGATCACAGTTTCCTATGGTTTGATCTTGGAGACAAGGATCCTTTTTATATCTTACCGATTATTGCGGGAATCACCACTTTTATTCAGCAAAAATTGATGATGGCCGGACAAGAGCATAATCCGCAAATGGCGATGATGCTTTGGATGATGCCGATTATGATTGTCATTTTTGCTTTTAATTTCCCTGCAGCCCTTTCCTTGTATTGGGTAGTAGGAAATCTTTTCATGATTGTTCAAACCTATTTCATTAAAGGACCGGATTTGAAAAAAGTGCAAGAATCCGGTAAAGCGGGAGGAGCAAAAAAGTGAAACAAGTAACTGCTACCGGACAAACTGTCAAAGAAGCAGTGGAATCAGCTTTAGCTCAATTAAATACAACAAAAGACCGCGCAGATGTAGCTATTATCGATGAAGGTAAAAAAGGTATTTTTGGAATTTTTGGTTCGCGTCCCGCTGTCGTTAAGGTTACGGTGATTATTGACCCAATTGATGAAGCAAGGAAGTTTCTGCTTCAGGTTAGTGAACAAATGGGAGCTCCCATCAGTATTGAAATGAAACGCGATGGAAAACAAGTTTTGTTCATTATGACTGGAGAAAAGATTGCTCTTTTGATTGGAAAAAGAGGACAAACTTTAAATTCGCTCCAATATTTAACGCAGCTAATCATTAATCGCTTTTCAAATCAATATTTAACGGTTATTTTGGATGCAGAGGATTACCGAAATCGCAGAAATGATACGTTGATTCAATTGGCTCATCGTCTTGCCCTAAAGGCTTTAAAGACTGGCAAGGATGTAGCATTGGAGCCAATGCCTTCATACGAGCGTAAAGTCATTCACACAGCTTTATCCGATAACAAACGTGTAAAAACTTTTTCAGATGGATCAGATCCACACAGACATATCGTTATTTCACCAGTCAAATAAAAAAATGGGAGAGACATCCTTTGTCGAAGGATGTCTTTTTTTTGCGTTTTGTCGTAATTTAGAATCTAAAAGTATCTGTTTATAACAATTATATGAAATCTCTTGTTTTATTGTTATTCACATGTGGATAAGTTAAAATAATACGTAGTCATTAAACAGACTGTGGATAATTAGCTAAAGGGTTTCTGGTTTTTCAGATGAAGATTCTGTGGTATTCTAATAATTTGGTGTAAAAATATTCGTTTATATATAGATTAATTTTATAAAGAGTGGTGAAAGTAATGGAATTTGATACGATAGCTGCTATATCGACACCAATGGGTGAGGGAGCAATTGCAATTGTACGATTGAGTGGCGATGATTCCATTAAAATTGGTGATCAAGTTTTTCGAAGCATCGGTGGTAAAAGATTGGCAGAAGTTCCGACACATACAATACATTATGGACATTTAATCGATCCTAAGAATGAACAAGTGATCGAAGAAGTAATGATATCGGTTATGAAGGGTCCAAAAACTTTTACAAAAGAGGATGTAGTGGAAATAAATTGTCACGGCGGGATTGTTTCAGTAAATCGAGTACTGCAGCATGTATTAGCCAATGGGGCTAGGCTTGCAGAACCAGGTGAGTTCACGAAACGGGCATTTTTAAATGGACGGATTGATTTATCTCAAGCTGAAGCTGTAATGGATTTGATTCGGGCCAAAACAGATCGGGCTATGAATGTAGCACTGGGACAAATGGAAGGGCGTTTATCAAAATTAATTAGGGGATTACGCCAGGAAATTTTAGAGATACTCGCGCATGTTGAAGTGAACATCGATTACCCGGAATATGATGATGTCGAAGAAATGACGCATAAAATGCTATTAGAAAAAGCCATGTATGTTCGGGATGAACTTAAAAAGCTGCTGCAAACCTCTCAGCAAGGAAAAATATTGCGTGAAGGCCTTTCAACGGTCATTGTTGGCCGTCCAAACGTTGGGAAATCTTCGTTATTGAATAGTCTCGTTCAAGAAAATAAAGCAATTGTCACGGATATACCTGGAACTACCCGTGATGTCATTGAGGAATATGTCAATGTACGCGGGGTACCACTTAGACTGTTGGACACTGCAGGAATAAGAGAAACAGAAGATATTGTTGAAAGAATTGGAGTAGAAAAATCTAGACAGGTATTAAAGGAAGCCGATTTAATATTGTTAGTGTTAAATCATGCTGATAAATTTACAAAAGAGGATGAAAATCTTTTTGAAGCTGTTAAGGGCATGGATGTGATTGTCATTGTCAATAAGACAGACCTCACGCAGCAAATTGATATGGATCGTGTAAAGCAATTGGCAAAAGAGCATAAAATCGTCACTACTTCATTATTAGAGGACCGTGGCGTGGATGAGCTTGAGGAAGCAATATCCTCGTTATTCTTTGCAGGTACAATTGACGCTGGCGATATGACCTATCTATCGAACAGCCGCCATATTGCTTTGATTGGCCAAAGTTTGCATACAATAGAAGAAGCAATTGCTGGAGTAGAAATGGGAACTCCAATTGATATAGTTCAAATAGATATAACCAGAACGTGGGAACTGCTTGGTGAAGTAATCGGTGAAAGTGTACACGAAAGTTTAATTGACCAGTTATTTTCACAGTTCTGTTTAGGAAAGTAGGAAAAGCGGAGGCGGCTTCGGAACAAGCACAGCTTGTTCCTGCGAAGATTATTCTAAAGATTTCCTTAGCGTTCAGCCCCGACAAGCGCTGGAGGGCCAGCCGGAGAAGTCGCGTACCTTGACTTCTTTGGATAGACCGAAGTGACCTCGAGGGGCTAGACGCCGGAGCTAGACAATAGTTTTGAAAGAGGAGGAAAGAGATGTCATACGAAGCAGGTAATTTTGACGTTGTGGTCATTGGTGCCGGACATGCTGGCTGTGAGGCGGGTCTTGCGGCGGCACGAATGGGTGCTAAAACATTAATGATTACGATTAACCTAGATATGGTTGCCTTTATGCCTTGTAATCCATCGATTGGCGGACCTGCTAAAGGGATAGTTGTCCGGGAAATAGATGCACTAGGCGGGGAAATGGGTAGAAATATAGATAAAACGTATATACAAATGAGGATGTTGAATACGGGGAAAGGCCCTGCGGTCCGTGCATTACGGGCGCAGGCAGATAAAGTTGACTATCAATTTGAGATGAAAAAAACGATTGAAGATACACCAAACCTGACACTCCTTCAAGGTATGGTTGAACAATTAATCGTGGAGGAAGGCGTCTGTGTCGGCGTCATTACAAAGACAGGAGCTATATATCGTGCCAAAACGGTCGTTATTACGACTGGTACGTACCTGCGCGGGGAAATTATCCTTGGTGAATTAAAATACTCAAGCGGTCCTAATAACCAACAGCCCTCCATTAAGTTATCTGAGCATTTAGAAGAACTTGGTTTTGCGTTGGTTCGTTTTAAGACGGGCACTCCGCCAAGGGTCAATAGTCATACGATTGATTACAGCAAAACAGAGATTCAGCCGGGTGATGAAGTTCCAAGGGCATTCTCATATGAAACAACCAAGTATATTACCGATCAGCTTCCATGCTGGTTAACTTATACAAATGAACAAACACATACATTAATTGATCAAAACCTCCATCGTTCACCGATGTATTCCGGAATGATCAAAGGAACAGGTCCGCGTTACTGTCCATCCATTGAAGATAAAGTGGTCCGTTTTAATGATAAGCCGCGCCACCAAATTTTCCTTGAGCCAGAGGGAAGAAAGACGCAAGAAGTTTATGTTCAAGGCTTGTCGACTAGTTTGCCTGAAGATGTTCAGCAGCAAATTCTCAAAACAATTCCAGGATTAGAAAATGTTCAAATGATGAGATCTGGATACGCGATTGAGTATGACGCCATTGATCCAACTCAGCTTTGGCCAACACTTGAAACAAAGGTTGTAAAAAATCTCTTTACGGCTGGACAGATTAACGGAACTTCCGGGTATGAAGAAGCAGCAGGACAAGGAATTATGGCAGGAATCAATGCCGGGCTGAATGCACTCGGAAAGGAACCGTTAATTCTTAGCCGTTCAGATGCTTATATTGGTGTGTTAATCGATGATTTAATCACAAAGGGAACAAGTGAACCTTATCGTTTGTTAACATCAAGAGCAGAATATCGTCTACTTTTACGCCATGATAATGCTGACTTACGGTTAACGGAGATTGGTCACTCCATTGGTCTGATACCAGAGGAGCGTTATCAAAGATTTTTAGCTAAAAAGGATGCGGTTGAGGCGGAAAAAGAAAGGCTTTCATCTATTCGCATAAAACCTTCAACAGAAGTTCAAGAGTTAATCCGAAGCATCGGCGGCAGTGAGCTTAAAGATGGAATTCTTGCTGCGGATTTATTGAAACGGCCCGAAGTGACTTATGAACACATCGAAAGACTGACACCTAGTGAGGTTGAGTTAGATCAGGATATAAAAGAGCAGGTTGAAATCCAAGTTAAATATGAAGGATACATTGAAAAGTCACTTCAGCAGGTCGAACGCTTAAAGAAAATGGAGAACAAGAAAATCCCTGAAAATATCGATTATGATTCCATTTCAGGACTTGCAAATGAAGCAAAACAAAACTTAAAACAAATCAAACCATTATCACTTGCCCAAGCTTCAAGGATTTCCGGTGTAAACCCTGCCGATATCTCAATCCTCCTTATCTATTTAGAACAAGGAAGAATAGCAAAAACGAGTAATTTATAATTAGGCTAAGTTAAGGCTAATAATTGATTTTGGCACTCTGTTGATTGGAACGGAAGGCACGAGAC
>NZ_NPDD01000037.1 GCF_002272245.1 Bacillus sp. 7884-1
GGGAGACCCCGCAGGCGCATTAGCGCCGAGGAGGCTCCCCGGACCGCCCGCGGAAAGCGAAGTGCCTGGAGTGGAAATTAACAGACCAGTTTAACAAGGCCTATAATTTTTTTAAAAAGAGGAAGTTTTGCTGATGAACATCGAACAATTCAAAGCTATGCTTCTTGAGAAGGGGATTACCCTTAGCGATAAGCAGCTTGATCAATTTGAGAAATACTTTCATACCTTGGTTGAATGGAATGAAAAAATGAACCTAACGGCCATCACTGAGCAAGGTGATGTCTATTTAAAACATTTCTACGATTCCATTTCTGCTGCATTTTACTTTGATTTCACGCAGCCCCTGCATCTCTGTGATGTCGGTGCAGGTGCAGGATTTCCAAGTATTCCATTAAAAATTGCCTTTCCTCATTTAGAGGTGACAATCGTTGATTCATTAAATAAGCGAATTTCCTTTTTAAATCATTTAGCAAATGTATTAAAATTGGAAAAGGTCCACTTCATTCATGATCGCGCTGAGACTTTTGGGGTTAATCCTTCCCATAGGGAGTCCTATGATCTTGTGACAGCAAGAGCCGTTGCAAGAATGTCAGTTCTTAGTGAACTTTGTCTTCCTCTTGTAAAAGTTGGGGGACATTTCGTCGCAATGAAAGCAGCTCATGCGAATGATGAGTTAAGTGTTGGTCAGAAGGCAATCAGTACACTTGGAGGAAAACTTGAGCAGAAGTTTACCTTCACTTTACCGATGGAAGAAAGTGAAAGAAATATCCTTGTGATAAAAAAAGAAAAGCAAACGCCGAAGAAATATCCGCGAAAACCAGGTACACCAGGTAAAATGCCAATTGAATAAATGGCGGTTGAGTGGATTATTTTTGTTTAAATAAACAGCGGGTCTTGGCAGGAAGAAAACAGTTAGATAGCGAAATAAGTAATATGGAGTTTCGTAAAGGTGGTGTTGGGGATGAAGAATTCGTTTTCACGCTTTTTTGGCCTCGGCGAAAAGGGAGATCAAAAGGTTGAGTTAGAGAAAGAGCTTGAAACGGAGTTAGAAGAAGAGCTAGATGCTGCAAAAAATGAGGAAATAAAAAAGATTCCGATTGATAGTATTGTTCCAAATCGTTTTCAGCCTCGAACCGTATTTGATGATGAAAAAATAGAGGAATTGTCACGAACAATCCATACTCACGGAATCATTCAGCCAATTGTAGTCCGGCAGTTTGAAGGAAATTATGAAATTATTGCCGGTGAGCGCCGCTATCGTGCCATGAAGAAGCTTGGCTGGGCTGAAGCACCAGCAATCATAAAAAATTATTCAGACACAGAAACCGCTTCTGTGGCTTTAATTGAAAACCTTCAGCGGGAAGAACTATCGCCTATTGAAGAGGCAATTGCCTATGGAAAGCTTCTTGAACTGCACAACTTAACGCAAGAAGCGCTTGCTCAGCGTCTCGGAAAAGGTCAGTCAACCGTTGCCAATAAGCTAAGACTTTTAAAGCTGCCACAGCTTATTCAAGAATCCTTGTTAAATAAAGAAATAACAGAACGGCATGCACGAGCACTTATTCCACTTAAAAATCCTGAGAAGCAGGTTATGCTTTTACAAGATATAATCGAAAAAAATCTTAATGTTAAGCAAACAGAAGACCGAGTTGCCAGGATATTAGAAGAGAAGAATCAAAAGCCAAAACCAAAGAGAAAAGCATTCAGCAAAGATATGAGAATTGCTGTAAATACCATTAGGCAATCGTTAACCATGGTTTCTGATAATGGGATTAATCTCGACTCGGAAGAAGAAGAATTTGAAGATTATTATCAATTTACAATAAAAATTCCAAAGAAAAAATAAAATAATCACAAAATGGAACCAGACTTTTTAGCAGTTTGGTTTTTATTTTTGTATCCTTAAATTCAATTAATGTAAAATAATGTTAATTACTATATTTATCTTCACTAATATTTTTTTTAAAAAAATAACAATAAATCAGTTTCATGATAAAATAAATAGCATGGAATTTAAGTTTACTAGTTTTACTAGTTTATATTACTAGATTTAAGTATTTTATTTGAAACAAGGTAGGTGACATCGTGGGCAAAACCATTGCAATCGCGAATCAAAAGGGCGGAGTTGGAAAGACAACGACCTCTGTCAATCTAGGCGCCTGCTTAGCATACATTGGGAAAAAGGTTTTATTAGTAGACATTGATCCACAAGGGAATGCAACAAGTGGAATTGGTATTGAAAAAGCAGATGTAGAACAGTGTATATATGATGTTTTAGTAGATGATGTGGAAGCAAAGGATGTTATTAAACCAACATCTGTCGAGAATTTATATGCCATACCAGCTACGATCCAGCTTGCAGGAGCGGAGATTGAACTGGTTCCTACTATCTCAAGAGAAGTCCGACTAAAGCGGGCTCTTGAAGAAGTCAAAGATCAATTTGATTATATTATTATTGATTGCCCGCCATCTTTAGGCTTATTGACTCTTAACTCCTTAACTGCTTCGGATTCTGTTTTAATCCCTGTTCAATGTGAGTATTATGCTTTAGAAGGTTTGAGCCAATTACTAAATACTGTACGATTAGTACAAAAACACTTAAACCAAGACTTGAAAATAGAAGGCGTATTATTAACGATGCTCGATGCCCGAACCAATCTAGGCATTCAAGTAATCGAAGAAGTTAAAAAGTATTTTCAAGACAAAGTATATAAAACCATTATTCCAAGAAATGTACGTCTAAGTGAGGCTCCGAGTCATGGTGAACCAATTATTAATTATGATTCAAAGTCTCGTGGAGCAGAAGTGTATTTAGATTTAGCAAAGGAAGTGGTCTCAAATGGCTAAAGGTTTAGGGAAAAAGGGCATAAATGCGTTTTTTACAAATATCGAAGCCGGTAAGGAAGAGACTGTCCAAGAAATTAGTTTAAAGGAATTGCGTCCAAATCCTTACCAGCCAAGGAAAACCTTCCAACAAGAGGCCATTGATGAGTTGAAAGCTTCTATATTAGAGCATGGAATACTCCAGCCTCTTGTGGTAAGAAAAAGCATAAAGGGGTATGAAATTGTTGTCGGAGAAAGACGTTTTCGAGCGGCTAAAGAAGCAAAATTAGATACTGTTCCAGCTGTTGTTAGAGAGTTAACAGAGCAGCAAATGATGGAATTAGCAGTATTGGAAAATCTTCAGCGAGAAGATCTAAACGCTATTGAAGAAGGACAAGCATACCAAACATTAATGGAAAAGTTAAATTTTACCCAAGAAGAGGTAGCAAAGCGGTTAGGAAAAAGCCGGCCGCATGTAGCCAATCATATCCGTCTACTTTCTCTTCCTGCTAAGATTCAAGAGTTAATTTCAACGGAGAAGATTTCAATGGGGCATGGCCGGGCACTCCTAGGGTTAAGACAAAAGGCAAAGCTGCCAGCTATAGTAGATAAAATTATTCAGGAATCGTTGAATGTTCGCCAACTGGAAAAACTCATCCAACAATTAAATGAAAATGTTCCACGTGAAACAAAAAAGCAAGAGAAGAAAAAGGATGTGTTTATCCAGGAGCGGGAACACTCCCTTCGCGAACGATTTGGTACGACGGTAAACATTAAGAAATCCAAAAATAAAGGAAAAATCGAAATTGAATTTTTCTCTGAAGAGGATTTAGAACGGATTTTAGAAATGCTAGGCAAGGAAGAAGCTTATTAAACCATCAGTGGATGGTTTATTTTTTTTTATTAGGCTGTGTCAAAGCTCTTAATTAGATTGGAGCGGAAATCAACAGGAAAGACTAACACAGCCTTTCCAAAAATAAATAACTTTCCAACAGCACCAAAAGATGATAGTTTAATACTATTATAAATTTCGAGAATCGAAGAATAGGTGAATAGACAATGTTTTTATTAGGAACACTTGTAAATGGATTGTTAATCATTATTGGGGTAATTATTGGTAAACTCTTGAACCGAATTCCGGAAAGCATGAGAACAACAGTCATGTATGCGATAGGCTTGTCGGTGATAGTGCTCGGATTACAGATGGGATTAAAAAGTGAAAATTTTTTGATTGTAATTATCAGCTTGGTTATGGGGGCTGTTTTTGGCGAGCTCATGCAATTAGAAGAAAAGCTGAATCAACTTGGGCTGTGGCTGGAAAGGAAAATGGGTTCTGTCGGTTCAACTGGAAAAGGAAGTATTGCAGAAGGATTTGTTACAGCAACTTTAATCTTTGTCATTGGGGCTATGGCAATCATTGGGGCACTTGACAGTGGTATTCGCGGGGATCACGATGTATTGTATACAAAAGGGCTCATAGATGGTTTCACTTCAATTATTTTAACTACTACTCTTGGGGTCGGAGTTATTTTTTCAGCCATACCAGTCATGCTCTATCAAGGAATCATTGCATTATTTGCCACTCAAATTAATACATTTATTCCCCAAGTATTGATGGATCAATTTATTGTTGAAATGACAGCAACAGGCGGTGTCATGATTTTTGCCATCGGTCTAAATCTAACAGGACTAGTGAAAATTAAAGTAGCAAACCTCCTCCCTGCAATTGCTGTGACAGGGATTATCGTTACAATTCTTTATGTATATAATCTTTATTTGTAGTACTTTACCATAGTTGTAAAAATAAAAAAGAGCAATTGGAGTTAATCCAGATTGCTCTTTTAATTAGTCTTTTTCTGCTCTTGCTGTGTTAGTTCTTGCAGTCTTCCTTTTGTATGAAGAATGCTTGCCTGATAAATACCATTTGCAATTGTTTTTGCCATTTTCATAACCAGGTTAAGGCGCGTATTTTGTAAGACAAAAAACTCCATAAAGCCGCTGACATTGACGATACCGGTTATGTGGATATTTCCAACTGCAGGAAGCTCCTTATTTACACCAGCCCCAGGTTTAACCGGGCCATCACCTACCTGGATAACTCCAACATTTTTCATTCGTCCTAAACAGGCATCAATCCCAATAAGATAGGGATCATGATGTTTTACTGTTATTTCTTGTAAACGTTCATTTAGATTTACTGCATGAATGGGCTCATCTAGAGTACCATACACATGAAAGGAAGATAAGTCCTTCTCCTCTAGAAGTGATCCCACAAGCGGGCCTAGTGAATCTCCGGTAGAGCGGTCAGTTCCAATACAAACAAATATGATTGGCCGCTCCGCATACCTGGGCAGGAACTTTAATAGTTCCATTGAAAGATTTTCAGCAGCTTGAAAATCATCATGAGGTATTCGCTGTGTATTAGCCCTCCTATCCAAGAAACTAGGTTTCAGATTCATAAGTCCACTCCTCGGTCTGTACTTTCTTTTTAACAGTATACGGAAAATTCCGAAAATCTATACATCACTAAACAAAGATATTCCAGTTGAAAAAATGAATAATTCACAATACTATAAAGTACAAAGGATACTTGGTAAAATAAGTGTGATTCATCAGGCAGAGGAAAGGGTGTTTATATGAGTTCTACTCAAAGGATTATTCAAAGATTCATTGATAAATTCCAAAATGAAGATACATGGTTAGCTATAGGGGAAGGTTTACTTAAGATTATTGCTATTATGATCGTTGCTAAAATTCTAATTAAGTTAGGCAGTATAGCAATTGACAACGTCTTTAAAATTAGAACTCGTTCTCCTTTAAAGACTTCAGAACGAAGAGAAGAAACACTGTCGAAGCTTCTCGATAATGTACTTACATATGTAGTCTATTTTATTTCTTTTATGATGATTCTCTCCG
Source organism: Bacillus sp. 7884-1 (assembly GCF_002272245.1). Taxonomy (GTDB): domain Bacteria; phylum Bacillota; class Bacilli; order Bacillales; family Cytobacillaceae; genus Neobacillus. The sequence goes on from NZ_NPDD01000037.1 coordinate 5,740, forward strand.
TCTTAACCATTGATGTAAAAGCGCTGATTGCTGGGGCAGGAGTTGTCGGACTCGCCGTTGGTTTTGGAGCGCAGAGTCTTGTCAAAGATGTAATAAGCGGTTTCTTTATCATTTTTGAAGATCAGTTTTCAGTTGGTGATCACGTTCGAATTGACCAATTTGAAGGAACCGTTCAAACGATTGGTTTGCGAACAACAAAGTTAAAAAGCTGGACAGGAGAAGTTCATATTCTTCCGAATGGGAGTATCATTCAAGTAACAAATTTCTCTTTAAATAACAGCCTTGCAATCATCGATATATCGGTTGCTTATGAAGAAGATATTGAAAAAACACAAAAGGTTATTAAGGATTTGCTTGAAAAAATGCCTGAACAATATGAAGAATTAACGAAAGCACCTGAGCTTTTAGGTGTCCAATCCTTGGGACCATCAGAGGTTGTTTTGAGAATTGTTGCTGAAACCTTACCTATGAAGCATGCGGGTGTTACAAGGAATATAAAAAGAGATGTTAAAGAATGTTTAGATGCGCATGGAATTGAAATTCCATATCCGCGGATGGTCATGTACTCAAAGAATTCTGGAAATATCACTGAACCTGGTGTTTAAAAGGAGAGGATTTCAATGGAAGAAAAAGAATTTGGGTTAAATGATGTCGTTGAAATGAAAAAGCAGCATCCATGTGGGACGAACCGTTGGAAAATTATTCGCATGGGGATGGATATTCGCATCAAATGTGAAGGCTGCGATCATAGCGTAATGATCCCAAGGCGTGAGTTTTCCCGGAAAATGAAGAAAATTTTGGTGAAGCATGAGCAGTAGCACATGCTTCTTTTTTTGGCTTAAATATATTATCCTATTAAAAAAGTAGAAAGATTATTTTGGGGGTGAGGGAATATGGCAGAAGTTCTGAAATCAGCATGTCCTTTAAATTGCTGGGACAGCTGTGGTCTTCTTGTAAGTGTTGAAAATAATAAAGTAATAAAGGTTGAAGGTGACCCCTCCCACCCGATTACCAAGGGGAAAATTTGCGGCAGAGGTAGAATGCTCGAAACAAGGACCAATTCTCCTGAACGGCTTCTTTATCCTTTAAAAAAGGTAAATGGAGAATTTCAGCAAATTTCATGGAAGCAAGCACTAGATGAAATTTCCCTTAAGTTAAAGGAAATTAAAGAACAATTTGGTTCCACCGCCGTCCTCCATAGTCATGATTATGCAAACAACGGGGTACTAAAAAATTTAGACCAACGTTTTTTTAATGGTTATGGCGGTGTTACAGAAATTTATGGATCACTTTGTTGGGGTGCAGGAATTGAGGCACAAAAGTGGGATTTTGGTGATGCTTATGGTCATGAACCAGAGGATATCCTAAATAGTAAAAACATTATTATCTGGGGAAGAAACGTCGCGCGGACCAATATGCACTTTTATGAAAAGCTCCTAGAAGCAAAGAAAAATGGTGCGAAAATTTATGTTATTGATCCATTATATAATGCAACTGCAAAAATAGCAGATGAATATATATCAGTAAAACCGGGAATGGATGGTTTACTTGCTGCCGGTATTATAAAGGAAATACTTCGATTAGGACTCGAAGACCGTGAGTTTATTTTCCATCATTCATATGGATTTGAGGATTTAGAAAACCTTGTTGTTAGTATTTCTTTAGAAAAAATCAGTGAAATGACAGAAGTACCAATGGAAACGATCCACTCTTTAGCGAAGGTCTTTTCGGATAAACCAACATCAACTTTTATGGGACTTGGACTGCAGCGATACAAGAACGGCGGGAATACCATCCGTTTGATTGACGCCCTTGTTGCGGTAAGCGGAAATATTGGTATTCCTGGCGGAGGCGCCAATTATGCAAATCTCCAAGTGGGTCAAAGCTTTGATGTGGCTAATTTAACTAAGAGTGATCGTAAAACCAGCCATAGACAGTTTTCAATTATGAAGCAAGCGGAGGAAGTGCTCGCTGCCATTGATCCAGAAATAAAGATGATTATCGTCACCTGTGGCAATCCTCTTACACAAGTTCCAGATTCATCCATCGTGGAAAAAGCTTTTTCGTCAGTTTCGACTTTGGTGGTTATTGAGCAATTTATGACTGATACAGCGCAACTGGCTGATTATGTATTGCCAACTACAACATCATTTGAGGAAGAAGATATTTATTACTCCTCTATGTATCATCACTACGTCAATTATGGTCCGAAACTTGTTTCAGCACCTGGGGAAGCAAAATCTGATTTATGGATTTGGACACAGTTGGCACAGAGACTCGGATTTGGAGATGATTTTAGGTTATCAAGAGAGCAGATGCTTCAATTGTCTCTTCAGTCGTTAGCTGAAAAGGGAAAAACGTTGGATGAACTTAAAATGAAAAGTTCTCTTGAATTGCCGGTAAAGCGAGTTCCATGGCGGGATTTCCAGTTTAAGACAGCTTCCGGAAAATATGAATTTACCTCTATGAACAAGGGTGAAGATGGTAAGTTGAAATTAGCTGTTCCTGAAGAATCAAAATGGAATAATCCGCTCCTAGCCGAAGAGTTCCCGTATCACCTATTGACCATTCATCCATTAAGATCAAATCACTCACAAAACTATCATCTCCTTCCTAAAGCACCTCAGCTAAAAATAGAAGTTGCTGAAAATATTGCAACCGATATGCATTTAAAGGCTGGTGATTTTGTAAGAGTATGGAATAATCGTGGAGAAGTGAAGGGATACCTCTCCATTTTACCAAAGGCACACCCTAACACGATTAATATCGATGAAGGAATTTGGAGACAGTTTGGCGGTTCCGTTAATAACCTAACCTCAAGCAGTGAATCCGATAACGGTCTTGGCAGTACCTTGTACGATTGCCTGGTGAATATTGAAAAAATAAACTAACTGCTGCCGATGGCGGCAGTTTTTCTTATTTAGCCTAGTGCCTAGAGCTTCCACTTTTCTTTGCTTGTCTTTTTACGGGCTAATGCCTATAATTGTGAGAGGCTTTTTAATAATACTTGGACGTTATTTTTATAAATAGATATATTCTTTGAGGAGTGAAAGTAATGGCATTAACAGCAGGAATTGTAGGGCTGCCGAATGTTGGTAAGTCTACATTATTTAATGCAATCACACAGGCTGGGGCTGAATCAGCTAACTATCCGTTCTGTACGATTGATCCAAACGTAGGAATTGTGGAAGTACCAGACCACCGTCTAAATAAATTGACTGAGCTTGTTCAGCCGAAAAAGACAGTTCCCACTGCATTTGAATTTACCGATATCGCAGGAATTGTCAAGGGTGCGAGTAAAGGTGAAGGTTTAGGAAATAAATTCTTATCTCATATTCGTCAAGTAGACGCGATTTGTCAGGTTGTCCGCTGCTTTGCAGACGATAATATTACTCACGTTTCAGGGAAAGTTGATCCTATTTCAGATATTGAAGTCATTAACTTAGAGTTAATTCTTGCTGACATGGAATCTGTGGAAAAACGGATTAGCCGTGTGGAGAAATTAGCGAAACAAAAGGATAAAGAAGCAGCTGCTGAGTTTGAAGTGCTCTCTATGCTTCGTGATGCCTTTGAAGCTGAAAAGCCGGCACGGACGGTTGAGTTTACCGATGAACAGTTGAAAATCGCAAAAATGCTTCATCTTTTAACGATTAAGCCCGTTCTTTATGTGGCGAACGTTGGTGAAGATGATGTAGCGAATCCATCAGAAAACGAATATGTTCAAAAGGTTCGTGAGTTTGCAGCGGCAGACAATGCTGAAGTAATAGTGATTTGTGCAAAAATTGAAGAAGAAATTGCTGAACTTGAAGGCGATGAAAAGCAAATGTTCCTTGAGGAACTTGGAATTGAAGAATCCGGACTTGATCAATTAATTCGTGCGGCTTATAATTTGCTTGGATTAGCTACCTACTTTACAGCAGGTGTTCAGGAAGTTCGTGCATGGACGTTTATACATGGCATGAAAGCTCCACAATGTGCGGGTATCATTCACTCTGACTTTGAACGCGGATTTATTCGGGCTGAAACAGTTTCTTATGATGACTTATTAGCAGCTGGAAGCTATAATTCCGCTAAGGAAGCTGGAAAAGTCCGTTTAGAAGGAAAAGAGTATCTAGTAAAAGATGGAGATGTCATTCACTTCCGTTTTAATGTATAAAATTGTCAGCCTTGCATTCGCAGGGCTTTTTACGTGGGGAGACTTTTAAAGGGAAAAACAAGAAATAGTGAACAACCTTGCATTTCCTCATGAACTATGCTAAAATTTTACCTTGTGAGTAATGAATAATTGCTCCTTGCCCAAAATGGGCCGTTTAGACCAAAAGGAGGTGACTGTGATGAATAAGTACGAAATCATGTACATCATCCGCCCAAATATTGAAGATGAAGCGAAAAAAGCTCTTGTTGAGCGTTTCAACGGAATTCTTCTTGAAAACGGTGCGGAAACTGCTGAAACAAAAGATTGGGGTAAGCGTCGTTTAGCTTACGAAATCAATGATTTCCGTGATGGATATTACGAAATCGTTAAAACTACATCTTCAGCTGACGCGGTACAAGAATTTTCTCGTCTTGCGAAAATCAGCGAAGATATCATTCGCCATTTAGTAATTAAAGAAGAAGCTTAATATAAATGTATTTTAGTCAGAATGTTTCACATGAAACATTCTCCGAAAGAAAAGGAGTTGATTCTGATGATGAATCGTGTCGTGCTTGTTGGCCGATTAACAAAAGATCCTGATTTGCGTTATACACCAAATGGGGTTCCTGTAGCTACTTTTACTTTAGCAGTTAACCGCCCGTTTTCTAGTCAGGCTGGTGAGCGTGAAGCAGACTTTATTAATTGTGTTGTTTGGCGAAAACCTGCTGAAAATGTGGCAAACTTCTTGAAAAAGGGCAGTCTTGCAGGTGTTGATGGCCGTATTCAGACCCGCAACTATGAAGGACAAGATGGTAAGCGTGTTTACGTTACTGAAGTTCAGGCAGAAAGTGTTCAATTTCTTGAACCTAAAAATGCATCTAGCGGCGGCGCAAGAAGCGACAACGATCACTTCGGTGCACCTCCAAGGGAACCGCAAGGAAATCCTTATGGCGGCGGCAATCAGAATCAACGTCAGTATCAAAACAACAACAATAATAATAACAAAGGTTTTACTAAAGTGGATGATGATCCGTTCGCAGGTAACGGTCAGATAGACATCTCCGATGATGATCTACCATTTTAAAGTGAAATTTGAATGACGTTTCTAAAATAACAGTAATGAAGGAGGGAATTTTCATGGCAGGTGGAGGACGTAAAGGCGGACGCGCGAAGCGCCGTAAAGTGTGCTATTTTACAGCAAATGGTATCTCTCGCATCGATTATAAAGATGTAGATTTACTTAAAAAGTTTATCTCTGAGCGTGGAAAGATTTTACCACGTCGTGTAACTGGTACAAGCGCTAAATATCAGCGTAAACTAACAGTTGCAATCAAACGTGCACGTCAAATGGCATTATTACCATTCGTTGCAGGGGAATAAATTGAATTCGAGCAGCTAGGGGGAACCCTTGCTGCTTTTTTCTTTTATATTGCAGAATTGTTGAATAGCAGCGCGTATCTAGCTAAAATTAAGAAATAGGGTTTTTTGAATTAATTGAGGTGAAGCAGTGAAAAATGTTCGTAAATTAACAGAAGGTGCTATCCTTTTAGCAGCCTTTGCAGTTCTATTGTTACTTACAATCTATGTCCCGTTGCTTGGAATGGTTGTAAACCTATTCTTAGCTGTACCATTTATGCTTTTTGCAGCCAAGAATGATGGGAAAAGTATATTTGTTTTTATCATCGCCTCCCTTCTTCTATCATTCATTGTAGGAAGTATTATGTCCCTGCCATTAACGCTTGCATATGGAACAACAGGTGTCGTAATCGGGTACCTTATTCAAAAACAGAAGAATATGGGTGTTCTTTTCATTGCAGGTACTCTTGTCTTTCTAGTTAATTTAATTATTATTTATGTATCAAGTATTGTTCTTTTTAAAGTAGATATGATCACTGAAATGATTGAAATGATGCGTGAGTCACTCAGTGTTTCCGCTGATTTATTAAAGAACTTTGGAAATGCGCAAGACTCGGAGAAGGTGTTGGAGCAATTTAATAATGGATTAAATCTAATTAAAACCTTAATCCCAACGTTATTCGTTCTTTCTTCCTTTTTAATTGTATTTATCATGCAGCTTGTATCCTTCCCAATTATAAAAAGATTTGGAGTTAAGGTAGAAAAATGGAAAAGCTTTAAAGACATTTCCTTGCCAAAAAGCATCATGTATTATTTTCTCCTTACTTTGCTTTTAAGTATGTTTATGAATCCTGAAGAAGGTACCTTCTGGTATATGGCAATTATCAATATGACCTACATCCTGCAATTCCTAATGGTCCTGCAAGGATATACGTTTATATTTTATTACTTCGACCAAAAGGGTATTTCAAAAGCTATTTCTATAACAATAGCGATTGTCTCTTTCACCATTCCAATTTTCCTTTATATTGTAGGGATATTAGGTATAATTGACTTAGGCTTTGATTTACGAAAAGGCTTTACGAAAAAAGAGAGATGACTACTGTTTAGGAGCTGAAAAATTTGCCTGCATTTATTGAAAAACGCTCGATTCGTTATCCTTTTTACGGGCTAATAGGCATTACAGTGGTGCTGCTCATTGTCCTGGCCTACTATAATTGGATACTAAGCTTAGTTGGGTTATTTCTCATTATCCCGCCATTTTACTATATGTTAGTCATTGATTCCCGCCAAAGAAAAGAGATGGAAGACTATATCTCAACCCTTTCTTACCGAGTGAAAAGGGTAGGCGAAGAAGCGCTGATGGAGATGCCGATTGGGATTATGCTCATAAATGATGAATACTCTATCGAGTGGACCAATCCTTTTCTTTCCTCCTATTTTGATGAGGATACCCTTATTGGAAGGTCACTCTACGAAATAGCCGAAACGTTGATTCCGTTAATTAAACAAGAGGTTGGCACAGAAATTATTACCCTTCACGAACGAAAATTTCGAGTGATACTTAAAAGTGAGGAGAAGCTCCTTTACTTCTTTGATGTCACCGAACAAAAAGAAATTGAACAAATGTACCATGATGAACGCACCGTTATTGCAGTTATCTTTTTAGATAATTATGATGAATTAACACAAGGTATGGATGACCAAATGCGTGGCAGTATTAACAATATGGTTACTTCAACCTTAAATAAGTGGGCCCAGGACAACGGTATTTTTCTTAAAAGAATCTCATCAGAACGATTTATCGCTGTTTTCAATGAAGCCATTCTTCAGCTTCTTGAAAAAGGAAAATTTACAGTTCTAGATGAAGTAAGAGAAATGACATCTAAGCAAAATATCTCCTTCACACTAAGTATAGGTGTAGGTGCTGGGACGCCTTCTCTGCCTGAATTAGGTGTATTAGCACAATCAAGTCTGGATTTAGCCTTAGGAAGAGGCGGAGATCAGGTTGCAATTAAACATCCCAATGGTAAAGTTAAATTCTTTGGCGGTAAAACCAATCCGGTTGAAAAACGGACAAGAGTACGCGCCCGCGTTATTTCCCATGCCTTAAAGGATTTAATTACCGCAAGCGATAAGGTCATTATTATGGGTCATAAAAATCCTGATATGGATTCTATTGGTTCATCTATTGGTATTTACAAGGTTGCGCAAATGAATCAAAAGGATGCCTACATAGTCTTGAACCCCCAAGAAATGGATGGCGCTGTTCACAGGCTCATGGGAGAAATCCGCCATCAAGAGCAGTTATTTTCTCGATTTATTGGTCCAGAAGAGGCGTTGGAAATTTCAACAGAAAAAACATTGCTTGTTATCGTTGATACCCATAAGCCAGCACTCGTCATTGAAGAACGACTTCTTAATAAAATAGATAATGTTGTGGTTATTGACCATCATCGCCGTGGAGAAGAATTTATTGCAAATCCAGTTCTTGTTTATATGGAGCCATATGCTTCCTCAACTGCAGAGCTTGTAACCGAATTTCTTGAATACCAGCCAAAACGCGGTAAAATAGAAATGATAGAAGCAACGGCACTGCTCGCGGGAATCGTGGTGGATACGAAAAGCTTTACTTTACGAACAGGTGCTAGAACCTTCGATGCTGCCTCCTATTTGCGAGGCCAAGGGGCAGATACCATCCTCGTTCAGAAGTTTTTAAAGGAAAGCGTTGATACGTACATTAAGCGGGCTAAATTAATTGAATCGGTTGTTTTTTACCGCGATGGAATTGCCATTGCTAAAGGGGATGAAGGCGACCGACATGATCAAGTCCTTCTTGCCCAGGCAGCAGATACACTCCTGACGATGGATGGTGTAGCAGCTTCCTTCGTGATTGCGAAACGAAATGAAGGGCTGATTGGAATTAGTGCCAGATCGCTTGGAAATGTAAATGTTCAAGTCATTATGGAAAAGCTTCAAGGCGGCGGGCACCTGACAAATGCAGCTACCCAGCTGACCGGGATTTCCATAGCAGAAGCAGAAAGACAATTAAAGCTAGCAATTGAAGACTATTTTGAAGGTGGGAAAAAGGAATGAAAGTAATTTTTCTAAAAGATGTAAAAGGAAAAGGCAAAAAAGGTGAAGTAAAGAATGTTGCGGATGGCTATGCGCATAACTTCTTAATTAAGCAGGGCTTGGCAATTGAAGCGAGTAATACAAACATCAGCACGCTAGAGGGTCAAAAGAAAAAGGAAGACAAACGTGCGGCAGAAGAGCTTTCTGAAGCGAAAAAGCTAGGAGAACAGTTAGAAAAAATTACTGTTGAGCTATCTGCTAAAGCAGGTGAAGGCGGCCGCCTGTTTGGTTCGATTACAACAAAGCAAATTGCGGAAGAGCTTCAAAAGAAACATGGAATTAAAATTGATAAGCGCAAAATGGAATTATCAGATGCGATTCGTACTCTAGGACATACAAAGGTTCCGGTTAAGCTTCATCATGAAGTTTTAGCAACTTTAACTGTTCATGTAAAAGAAGTAAATTAATTTCCAGTTCAAATTTCAGGTAAACATGTTAAAATAATAAAAGTTAAGGGAAAAAGAAACTATACTTTTTCCTAGGAAAAAGGAAATACACTTTTTCTTAAGTGAGTGACGTGATGTGATCGGTTGAGGCTGGTCACTTTTCTTCATTATGGACATAATTAGGTTTAATACTATTAATATATAAATTATCCTCTTCATAATAGGAGGTTTTTGATAGATGAATGATTTATATGCAGATCGTCTGCCACCGCAAAATATTGAAGCTGAACAAGCTGTATTAGGTGCGATTTTCTTAGAGCCCTCTTCTTTAACTGTGGCTACAGAAATCTTGATACCTGAAGACTTTTACCGTGCTTCGCATCAAAAGATATTTAATGCTATGTTGAAGTTGAACGACGAAGGTAAGGTCGTTGATCTTGTAACGGTAACCGAGGAGTTAGCAGCAGCAAAGCTAATTGAAGATACAGGCGGAGTGAGTTATTTAAGTGAATTGGCTAGTTCTGTTCCAACAGCCGCTAATATTGAGTATTATGCGAGAATCGTAGAAGAGAAGTCTTTGTTAAGACGATTAATACGAACAGCCACAGAGATTGCTTCAGATGGTTATTCTCGTGAAGATGAAGTCGAAGCACTTTTAAGCGAGGCAGAAAAAAATATTCTTGCCGTAGCGCAGCGGAAAAATGCTGGATCCTTCCACAATATTAAAGATGTCCTTGTACGTACGTATGACAATATAGAAGAAATGCATAACCGTGTAGGGGATATTACCGGTATTTCAACTGGATTTGCTGAATTGGATCGGATGACAGCAGGTTTCCAGCGTAATGATTTAATTATCGTTGGGGCCCGTCCTTCCGTTGGTAAAACGGCCTTTGCCTTGAACATTGCTGCCAATGTTGCGACAAAAACGGGTGAAAATGTGGCCATATTCAGTCTAGAGATGGGTGCAGAACAGCTTGTTATGCGTATGCTTTGTTCGGAAGGAAATATCGATGCTCAAAGGCTGCGTACAGGTTCCCTAACAGATGATGACTGGGGTAAGCTGACGATGGCCATGGGGAGTCTGTCAAATTCGGGGATTTTTATAGACGATACACCTGGGGTTAGAATCAGTGATATCCGTTCAAAATGCCGTCGCCTGCAGCAAGAGCATGGTTTAGGCATGATCCTAATCGATTATTTGCAGTTAATCCTAGGAAGCGGTCGTTCAGGTGAGAACCGTCAGCAGGAGGTTTCAGAGATTTCCCGATCCCTAAAACAATTAGCGCGTGAGCTTAAAGTTCCTGTTATTGCCCTATCACAGCTTTCCCGTGGTGTGGAACAGCGTCAGGACAAACGTCCGATGATGTCCGATATTCGTGAATCCGGTTCGATTGAGCAGGATGCCGATATCGTTGCCTTCCTATACCGTGATGATTACTACGATAAAGAATCCGAGAATAAAAACATCATCGAAATCATCATCGCTAAGCAGCGTAACGGCCCAACCGGCACCGTTTCGTTGGCGTTTGTAAAAGAGTACAATAAATTCGTAAACCTCGAGACACGGTACGATCCAAGTGCATAACTTTTAATGAGCTAGCCAAACTTTTGGCTGGCTTTTTTAATAGATTGATAACTCTACAATGCCAGATTTGTTCTGTTGAGGCCCTTCGTACCCGTTCAGGTCGAAAATGGGGATTAACGGTAACGAATAGAGGCTATTCGTGCCCGCAAAGGCTGAAAAAGTAAATAGACGGTAACGAATAGAAAAATTACTCTTTTGAAATGTGATAAGATGATCTACTATGTCTTATTAGTTCAAGGTTTTTTGCTAAAATACGTCTAATCGTTTTTTTAGACTTTATGATGCCGCACCATTCATGAATTCTATCTGTCGTAATCTTTATATCAGGAAAAAGTAAGCTAAATTCATTCACACTTCTTAATATAGCTGCCTCAGGCTCCTCTATACATCCACATTGCTTACATTTCAATGTCCCATCTGTTAAAAAGTTCCTGCAATCCCGGCAAGTGATACCTTTTTTCAACTTTTCAAAGCTGTATGGAGGTAATCTTGGATAGGGAGATTCAATTTTATGCAGACCTTCTAATTGTTCGGCTAATTGAAAATGCTTTTTGTTTAGTTTTACTGGTCCTGAATTTAACTTTTTTAAAAAGCGGTTAAGCTGTGTTGGAAAAATAATGGCTGGCTGGATTGAGGGTATATATAAGTGGAACTCGGGGTTGTTGAAGATAAGATAGGAATCAATCGTAAAATGATATCCTAAGTCGTGCAGCAATTTTTTAAGTAAGGTTTCGCAGCGTTCTAGTTGGTGTAATGGATTCTTTTGTAGGACACCTGCGGGGTTATACCATTTATCATCTTTGACAACATAATCTCCTTCAAAATTTTTTACGTCTAATAGATGAATCTTCTCATAAGCAATGATTAACGTATCAATTTGGAATGTGGATTGGTTATGTTCAAGTAATAAGTCATGCAGAACGAACCAATCATCAGTAAGATTTAGCAGCCAAATATCGCTTCTTACCTCGCCTTCATACCCTTTATTGATTGTCCAAAAATGTTTTTTATCATTCTCTGAAAGATCCATTCTAGCATTTAATAAACGATAAAGTACTAATTCCAATGTTTCTGATCTCTTTTTAAAAATCATATAACACTTCCTTCCTAATGATACCTATTTTATGGAAAACCAATATCTAATACAAGCTAGATTCATAAATTAATATTTTACGAACATATTTTAATAAGTCAATATAATCGTTCGTGTTTTGTTGACTTTTACCTGTATTAATTGGTAAACTTGTGTGTGGAAAAAGAAAAGCGTATTTAATTTGGAGGTGCCTATATGACGTCAGTAGTGGTAGTTGGTACACAATGGGGAGACGAGGGAAAGGGTAAAATTACCGATTTTCTTTCCGAAAATGCAGAGGCAATTGCTCGATACCAAGGTGGAAATAACGCAGGTCATACCATTAAATTCAACGGTGAAACATATAAATTACACTTAATCCCATCTGGAATCTTTTATAAGGAAAAAATCTGTGTAATTGGCAATGGAATGGTGGTCGACCCTAAGGCACTTGTTGCTGAGCTTGCCTATCTACACGAAAAAGGGATTACAACTGATAACCTACGCATCAGTAACCGCGCGCATGTTATCCTTCCTTACCATTTAAAACTCGATGTTGTTGAGGAAGAAAGTAAGGGTGCCAATAAAATTGGAACCACTAAAAAAGGAATCGGCCCTGCTTATATGGATAAAGCAGCGCGTGTTGGAATCAGAATCGCTGACCTCCTTGAGCGTGACGTTTTTGAAGAAAAGCTTGAACGAAACCTAGCTGAAAAGAATCGTTTATTCGAACGTATTTATGAGACAACAGGTTTTACAAAAGAGGAAATCTTAGATGAGTATTTCGAATATGGACAGCAAATTAAACAATATGTTTGTGATACATCTGTAGTGTTAAATGACGCACTAGATGAGGGCAAACGGGTTTTATTTGAAGGCGCTCAGGGAGTTATGTTAGATATTGACCAAGGTACGTATCCATTTGTTACTTCGTCGAATCCTGTTGCAGGAGGCGTTACAATTGGCTCTGGCGTTGGCCCATCAAAAATCACACATGTTGTGGGAGTTTGTAAGGCGTATACCTCTCGTGTTGGTGACGGACCGTTCCCAACGGAGTTACATGATGAAATTGGCAGTCAAATTCGTGAAGTAGGACGTGAGTACGGTACAACAACTGGACGTCCACGTCGAATTGGCTGGTTTGACAGTGTAGTTGTTCGTCATGCACGACGTGTTAGCGGCTTAACGGACCTTTCACTGAATTCCATTGATGTGCTATCTGGGCTAGAGACGTTAAAAATCTGTACAGCCTATAGCTACAAAGGTGAACTGATTACTGAATACCCTGCAAGCCTTAAGGTGTTAGCGGAGTGTGAACCAGTCTATGAAGAGCTTCCAGGATGGTCTGAGGATATTACAGGAGTTAAAACATTAGATGAACTTCCTTTAAATGCACGCCATTATGTTGAACGGGTAACACAGCTTACTGGAATTCCATTAACCACTTTCTCTGTAGGGCCAGATCGCAATCAAACAAATGTTGTTCGCAGTCCTTGGAGACAAATTTAATCATGAAAAAGCCCTCATTTTCTGAGGGCTTTCGCTTTTCAAAATCTTTTTTTAAAAAAGTATTGTACTTTACATACAAGCCGTGTTATTATAAAAAGCGTCGTCACAAACGAGACATCTTATGAC
>NZ_NPDD01000038.1 GCF_002272245.1 Bacillus sp. 7884-1
TTGGCTCAGTAGCTCAGTCGGTAGAGCAAAGGACTGAAAATCCTTGTGTCGGCGGTTCGATTCCGTCCTGAGCCATAATAAAAAAAGAAGCTTGCAGATGTAGGCTTCTTTTTTTTGTTTGTCACAAGCGTAATGTTATTGTAATGAAACATCCAATTATTTACATGATTTTAGCGAAGCTTGTCCCATTATGTAAAATGTGGTCATATTCTATCACCTGTATAAAACGTTGGTATAATAACTTTTACCTACCAAAATAGGAGAAAATGTCTAGAAATTCCTTATACTTCCAACTCCTTTGACTGTAGTAAAATGTCAGCTATTATACAATTTTGTTACATTATCAAGACTAATCGTTATTAAATTTGAAATTATGTTAAAGTTATAGAGTAGAAAAAGAGGGAAATTTCTTTTGTGGTTATAAAGTACTAGATTAAGAGAGTTGTTTCCGTAATTTAGGAGGATTCCAATGTTATTTAATAATAAAGGAAGTAAATCAAGTAAATTAAAGAAAAAACAATCTTTGAAAACGGCTGTTATGACAGCGTTTGCGGCTTCTGCACTAATATTCAGCAGCGTGTCTGCAAGTGCTGCAGGTTCGTTCAAATTAACGACTGTTTACCATGTATACCATGATCAACAATATATAGGAACTGTTTCTGATAAAGAGGTTGTTGAAAACATTGTCGAAGAAAAGGAAGACAAGTTAAGAGAATCCATTAAGGATATGGATTTAAATTTTGGCTCAAATATTGAGTACATAAAGGAACAGGTTTTTCATTCAACAGCAAATGATGAAGAAACCATTCAAAAACTCGATAGTATCATTCAGATTCAAGCTGAAGCTTCCGCCATTATCATTGACGGAAAGCCTGTGGTTTTCTTAGAAAACCAAGAAAGTGCTGAAGATGTTATTAAAAGACTTAAACTTGCCTATGTAACTCAAGCTCAACTAGATGAAGTAGAAGCTAGAAAAGCAGCACCCGAAACTGAATTACAACCATTAAAAGAAAATGAAACTCGTATATTAGACGTAAGAGCAGCTGAAAATGTTTCATTTGATTCAGAAAAAGTTTCGCCTGTTGAAATTATGGCAGTTGAAGAGGCAGTTACCTTCTTACAAAAAGGGACATTAGAAGAAAAGAAATATGTTGTCCAAGAAGGCGATGTTCTAGGAACGGTTGCCAATAATCATGGATTAAAGCTAATAGATTTTATTGCATTAAATCCTGGACTAACAGAAGACTCAGTAGTAAAGGTCGGTCAAGAGGTCAATGTAACGGCATTAAAGCCACACCTTGAAATTATTGTTGATAAAGAAGTGAATCAAAAAGAAGCCATTCCGTTTGCAAATGAAACGGTTGATGATAGCAATATGCCAAAAGGCGAAACAAAAGTGAAGCAAGAAGGTAAAAACGGAGAACGTTCTGTTAGCTACCGAATTTCGACACAAAATGGAGCAACCATCAGCAGTGTAGAAACAAGTGAAGTAGTACTAGCACAGCCAGTTAATCATATTGTTGTTAAGGGAACAAAGGTCATTCCTTCACGTGGCACTGGTAGTCTTGCATGGCCAGCAGTTGGAGGCTATATCTCAAGTCAGCAAGGCTATAGATGGGGCAAAATGCACAAGGGAATTGATATTGCAAGACCAAGCAATAATACAATTAAGGCAGCTGATAATGGTAAAGTTATATCAGCAGGCTGGGATGGAGGATACGGTAACAAAATTGTTATTGACCACCAAAATGGCATACAGACGGTATATGCTCACTTAGCATCAATTAGTGTAAGTGTTGGGCAAACTGTTTCGAAAGGCTCAAGCATTGGTGTTATGGGTTCCACTGGAGACTCAACGGGAAAACATTTACATTTCGAAGTTTACAAAAATGGTGCTCTGCAAAATCCTATTGATTATGTAAGTAAATAAAGCCACATCGTATAAAAGAGTCTCTAGTTAGTACTAGAGACTCTTTTCGTGTCAAATACTAGTAATAGATGAATTACTGCCGAAACAATGGTAAAGTAAAATAGAGTAGATATGTCATTTAATTGTTATCGATAGATTATTCTGAAAAACAAAGGAGCAATGGGTATGGAAAAGAAAATTCTCGTAGTGGATGATGAAAAACCGATTGCGGATATTTTGCAGTTTAACTTAAAAAAAGAGGGTTACGATGTTTACAGTGCTTATGATGGAAACGAAGCTCTCGTAATGGTAGAAGAAGTACAGCCAGACTTAATTCTCTTAGATATTATGCTGCCTTTAAAAGATGGAATGGAAGTTTGCCGCGAAGTCCGTAAGAAATATGATATGCCGATTATTATGCTGACCGCTAAAGATTCGGAAATAGATAAGGTATTAGGCCTTGAGCTTGGTGCAGATGATTATGTAACAAAACCTTTTAGTACGAGGGAATTAATCGCTAGAGTCAAAGCGAATCTGCGTCGACATCAGGTTGTCATTTCTCAGGCAGATGAGGAAGTTGAAACAAACGAAATTGAAATTGGTTCACTAACCATCCATCCAAATGCATATGTCGTTTCAAAACGCGGGGAGACGATTGAACTAACCCACCGTGAATTTGAACTGCTCTACTATTTGGCAAAGCATATTGGACAGGTAATGACAAGGGAGCATCTGCTGCAAACCGTATGGGGCTATGATTATTACGGAGATGTTCGAACAGTGGATGTAACGGTTCGCCGTTTACGTGAAAAGATTGAAGATAACCCTAGCCACCCTACATGGATTGTTACTCGTAGAGGAGTGGGCTACTATTTGCGTAACCCAGATCAGGAGTAATGTTCTTCATGAAAAAGGTTAGTTTTTTTCGTTCTATACATGTTAAATTCGTAATCATCTACGTACTGCTAATTTTAGTTGCGATGCAGATTATTGGCGTCTATTTTGTCAGGCAGCTCGAAGAAACGTTAAGGACAAATTTTCAAACCTCGATAAAAGAACGCGTTAATTTGCTTGCCTATAATGTGGTCGAAGAAATGGAAAGAAAAAGGACTCCTGAAGATCCTACTCTTGAAGAAGAAATTAAAAAGATTCTTCGTGATTTTGAATCAGCTGATATTTTTGAGGTTAGGGTTATTGAGGGAAAGTCTCGTAAAATTCTGGGAACCTCCGATACAAACCAAAGCATCGTCGGACAGAGAACAACAGAGCTGCGGATTACGCAGTCCATCAATCTTGGGGAAGATTCGAGCAGTATCAGAATTGATAAAAAAGGCGGACATCGGATATGGGTTCTTTCGACGCCAATAAAATCAGGCAATAATGTTATTGGTGCTATTTATTTGGAAGCTAAAATAGAAAATGTATTTACCCAAATGAAAACCATTAATGGTATTTTTGCAACGGGTACAGGTATTGCATTAGCGATTACGGCTATTCTAGGAATACTGCTGGCACAGACCATAACTAGACCGATTACAGACATGAAAAAGCAAGCAATGGCGATGGCGAAAGGGAATTTTTCGCGAAAAGTAAGGGTATATGGGCAGGATGAAATTGGAACATTAGCCCTTACCTTTAACAATCTAACGAAAAAGCTCCAAGAAGCTCAGGCAATGACCGAGGGAGAAAGAAGGAAGCTTTCTTCCGTCTTATCCTATATGACAGACGGAGTAATTGCGACAGACCGAAAAGGCCGAGTGATCTTAATCAATGAACCTGCTGCGGAGATGTTGAATGTTTCACGTGAAACAGTTCTCTCACAGCCAATTGATTCTCTATTAGGGTTAAGTGATACGAATACATTTGAAGATTTATTAGAAGAAAAGGATTCGTTAATTCTTGATTATAGTACGAAAAAAGAACCTTATATTCTTCGTGCTAACTTTTCAGTTATTCAAAAAGAGACGGGTTTTGTAAATGGGTTAATTGCGGTTCTTCACGATATAACCGACCAGGAAAAAATAGACGCGGAAAGAAGAGAGTTTGTTGCCAATGTATCTCATGAGTTAAGAACACCGCTCACTACGATGAGAAGTTACTTAGAGGCATTGGCCGATGGCGCCTGGAAGGATGAAGAGATTGCCCCTAACTTTTTAGAAGTTACGCGGACTGAAACGGAAAGAATGATCCGCCTAGTCAATGACCTTCTTCAACTTTCCAAATTGGATAGTACAGATTATCGACTTTCAAAAGAATGGGTAAATTTTGTTGATTTCTTTGACCGTATTATTGACCGTTTTGAAATGTCAAAAGAGCAAAATGTAAGCTTTCAAAGATTACTGCCAACTCATGCAATCTTTGTAGAAATAGATGAAGATAAAATGACACAGGTACTTTACAATATTATATCGAATGCACTTAAGTATTCTCCAGAAGGCGGACAGGTTACTTTTTCAATAAAAGAGGAAGAAGAAAAAATTGTCGTTAGTGTCTCTGATGAAGGGGTAGGAATACCCAAGGAGAATATCGCTAAGATTTTTGATCGTTTTTATCGTGTGGATAAAGCGAGAACAAGAAAATTGGGTGGTACGGGATTAGGATTGGCCATTGCAAAGGAAATGGTTAATGTTCATGGCGGCATGATTTGGGCTGTAAGTGACGAGGGAAAAGGGACGGAAATTTCCTTTTCACTGCCATACGAGCAATCTGAAGAGGATGAATGGTCATGAGATACGAAAATAGTAAATCAGTCATATTAACAATTCTAATTCTGGTTAGTATTGTTTTAACTTGGAATCTTTGGACGTATCAGCCTAATTTTGACATGATGGAAAATGGTAATAATGTTGCAGAGGTAACTTTAAAGGAAAAACGCGAGCTTCATGAGGTCATTACCCCTGATTTAGTGGTATTTCATAGAAACGGGCAGCATTATGGGACAACCAATGCCGCGCTACTAAATCAGATTATGAGTGAAATAAGGAAATGGTCTTTCTACGACGTGAAAAACTACTCTGAAAATGTAGAGGATATCAAAGAATTGGTACATGGAAATGGCAATGCTGAAATTGTCTTTCCAACTGACATTCCGATTGAACTATATCGAAGTGTACTAAAATTTGAGGAGAAAAGAATTCCGGCTTTCAATTTTAATCGAATTATTATAAACGTTGAGAATTCTGAAAAGGGAAATGGGACAGTATATTTCGTTTCGGCCGATTACCGGCAGGTTTATATAAGCCATATATCCCCAGGGTTATTAAATGAATTTAATCGTGATTTTTATAAAAATGCTGAGCAATATCAGCGCTATTTCGCTTATGAAGCAACAGAGGAGCGGACTGTTTTTATCCCAGATGGAAATGTAGAAATGATGGAATATACCTATCTACCTGTCGTTCTTAATTCGGAGGCATTCAAAGAAGCATTGTTTAGTGACCCGAGATTTGTACAAAGGGGAACGGTTTCCGGGGTAGAAGAATTTAGTGATGCTTCGAGTAAGATGACTGTTAATCAGAATACCAATATGCTCCTTTATGTTAATCCTAATGGAGAGTCTGATTATGTTGACAATGCTTATGATTTATTAATGAGGAGTATCGATTTTATTAATGGGCATGGCGGCTGGACAGACCCTTATCGATATGTTGCCAGGGATGTAAAAAGGAAATCTGTTACGTTCCGTTTATATAATAATGATGGTTTTCCTGTCTTTAATGAGAGCGGCATGTCAGAGATTCAAGAAGTCTGGGGCAGAAATGAGATTTCGAAATATGTTAGGCCCAATATAGCTTTAGAGCTTCCGTTAACGACGGAAATGGTAAAGGTAACACTTCCAACAGGTTCAGAGGTACTGGGATATCTCGAAAGTAAAAAAAATTTTAAACCAGAATTACTAGAGCAACTTGTTTTAGGATACAGGATGACAAGGGATAATGGTGAAAATAAACTGATTCTCCTAGAGCCTGCTTGGTTCTACCGTTATAACCAGACATGGGGACAAATCAAGAAGGATGACCTGGGGGGATTGTTGCATGGATTGGAGTAAAATTAAGACAATTTTTATCTTAACGTTCCTGATATTAGATGTTTATCTTTTATTTCAGTTTATGAAAGTTAGAGATGCAAATCAATACGAGGTCATTACAGAGGCCTCTTTTGTGGAAATGCTAGAGGCAGAGGAAATTCGTTATAAAGAGCTGCCAAAGGCACCTATTGAGGACCAGTATCTAAGTGCCAAACCCAAAATGTTTACGAAGGATGATATAACAAAACTTAAGGGGCAAACAGCGCTTCTAAAGGAACCCAGCACAGCACTGATAGTGAAGCTGGATAAGCCGATCGCTTTAAAGCCAAAATTTGAAGCAGCTGAGTTAACACCTTATATTAAGGATAATGTTTTGTACGGCAGCCAGTATAAATTTTGGAAGAAAGAGGATAAGAAAAACACCATCATTTACTTTCAACAATATGAGAATATGACTTTATATGAAAACCTAAGCGGAATGCTTACTTTTCAAATTGATGATCATAATCAAATTATATCCTATGAACAAACCTATCTAGAGGATATTGCAAAAGTGACAGAAAAGGAGGAAATCCTCCCTCCTTTAAAGGCATTGGAAACCTTGCATCAAAAAGGTGCTCTAATGCCAAAAAGTAAAATTACAAAAGTTGAACTTGGTTATTCAACATTAATTCAGCTTGCGGCTTCACAAGCTTTAGCACCAACATGGCGTTTTGTGGTGGATGATAAAGAAAGTCTTTATGTTAATGCACTAGAAGGACAGATTATAGAATTTAACAGCGATGAAAAATAGGGATGTGGAGTGAAAAATATGGAATTGAGGTTTAGCGTTTTAGCGAGCGGGAGTACGGGGAATTCGCTTTATGTTGAATCAGACGAGCATTCCTTTCTAGTAGATGCAGGATTTAGCGGGAAGCAAATGGAGGCATTTTTTCAACATATAGATCGAGATATAAGTAAATTATCAGGAATTTTTGTAACCCATGAACATAGTGATCATATTAAAGGGATTGGTGTATTGGCCCGTAAATATAAACTGCCAGTTTACGCGAATGAAAATACCTGGCGGGCAATGGAACGAAATGTTGGAGATATTCCAACAGAGCAAAAGATGATTTTCAGCACAGAAAGTGTAAAAAGCTTTGGTGCAACAGATATTGAATCATTTGGGGTCTCGCATGATGCAGCAGAGCCGATGTTTTATGTTTTCCATCACTCAGGCAAGAAATTGGTTTTAATCACAGATACAGGCTATGTAAGTGATCGGATGAAAGGGATTATATCAAATGCTGATGCCTATATTTTTGAGTCAAATCATGATGTGCAAATGCTGAGAATGGGAAGATATCCTTGGAATACGAAACGAAGGATTCTGAGCGACCTTGGTCACGTTTCAAATGAAGATGCAGCGATTGCGATGAGTGAAGTAATTGGAGACAATACAAAAAGAATATATCTTGCCCATTTAAGTCTTGATAACAATATGAAAGACTTAGCAAGAATGTCAGTAACACAAACGATGCAAAGCCAAGGGTTGATTGTTGGCGAGCAGTTTGACCTCTACGACACAGATCCTAAAGTTCCAACGATTTTAACAGCAGTATAGCCTAGAACAAAGATACTCGATTGGTATCTTTGTTCTTTTTTTTATAAAATGACTGTGGACAGAGTATAATTGTAAGTATAAGCCAAAATAAAAGGTAGTTGCTTACGAAAGGGAGACGTGGTGAAAATGGGTTATTATGATGATCATTCACAGGAGCGTTACCAAAAACAAAGTGGAAATAGAGGAGGATATTTTCTTGCCAGTATTGTCGGTGCAATACTTGGAGCGATGCTAGTTGTCATTTCAATTCCGGCATTATCCAACCAAGGATTCCTTCCTTACGATGTGCAGCCAAACAATAACCAATCTGCTGGTGGAAATAATGATAATCAAGATAATTTTATTCAACAGCAGGTATCCTATGATGTAAATACGGATACAACAAAAGCGATTGATAAGGCTGCAGATGCTGTAGTTGGGATTAATAATATCCAAAATTCAAATTTTTGGTATGATGAGTCTGGTGACGACCAAGGTCCTGCTGGTACAGGCTCAGGTGTTATTTATAAAAAGGCAGGAAATAAAGCATACGTCGTAACCAACCAGCATGTGGTCGAGGGTGCAACACAATTAGAGGTTACTTTAAATGATGGTACAAAAATACCTGCTAAATTGCTCGGAGGCGATGTCTGGACTGATTTAGCAGTTCTTGAAATTGATGCAGCCAAGATTAAAAAAGTTGCTGAATTTGGCAATTCTGAGGCACTGAAAATGGGTGAGCCCGTCATGGCAATTGGGAATCCGTTGGGTGCCACATTCTCTGGTTCTGTGACCCAAGGGATTATTTCAGGAATTAACCGGACGATCCCAGTTGATATCAATCAAGATGGGATTATGGATTGGCAAGCAGAAGTACTGCAGACAGATGCAGCCATAAATCCAGGTAACAGCGGTGGTGCCTTAGTCAATATTGCTGGACAACTTATTGGGATAAACTCGATGAAAATCGCACAAGAGGCCGTGGAAGGGATTGGCTTATCGATTCCAATTAATTATGCAAGACCAATTATTGATGATTTGGAGCAATTTGGAGTGGTGAAACGCCCATATATGGGAGTGGATTTGAAGTCTGTAGCTGAAATTCCTGGGTATTATCAAGAAGAAGCATTAAAATTACCTAGAGATATTAACTATGGAGTTGCTCTTCGACAAGTTGTCTCTAATTCACCTGCTGCACAGGCTGGGTTACAAGAGCTGGATGTTATTGTGGAAATGGATGGTGAAACCATACATGACGTCATTGATCTTAGAAAGCATTTATATCAAGAGACCAAAATTGGAGACCAGATGGAAGTAAAATACTATCGAGAAGGAAAGTTGAATACCACTACAATAACGCTAGCTGAAGATAGGTCATAATGATAAGGCAGAAAGGTGTAATCACCTTTCTGTTTTTTTATGGTATGATAGGAAACTGAATGAAACATATAGGAAAGTAAATAATAATGAAACATGTTTTTAGGAGTTGTGGATGAGTTGAAACGTTTCCAGTTTTATCTAAGGTAATTGGGGATAACTTATCAACAGGTTGTGAATATTGTCGAAATACAGCTGTATATATTGTGGCGAACAAATGATTCCATACAAGATGTGGATAAAAATTGTGGACATGTGGATAACTTCTGTGGATATCTTGTTTGTAAACTGTTTGTAATATAAAAAAGAGGGTTGTGGATTGTGAATATCTCGATTGTTAGTGTTGGTAAATTAAAAGAAAAATATTTAAAAATGGGAATTGATGAATATTTAAAGCGACTGAATTCGTATGCGAAAGTAGAAGTCATTGAGGTGGCTGACGAAAAGGCACCAGAAGAACTAAGTGAGTTGGAAATGATTCAGGTAAAGCAAAAAGAGGGAGAAAGAATTTTGGCTAAGATTAGCCAGGATACATATGTAATAGCACTTGCAATCAATGGGAAAATGCAATCCTCTGAAGAGCTTGCGGATACGTTAGACAAATTAGCCACGTATGGGAAAAGTAAGATTGCCTTTGTTATTGGCGGATCGTTAGGATTAAGTGAAGAAGTGCTAAAACGTGCGAACGAAAAGCTTTCTTTTTCAAAGATGACCTTCCCCCATCAACTAATGAAATTAATATTAGTGGAGCAGATTTATAGAGCGTTCAGAATAAATCGCAATGAACCGTATCATAAGTAAATGAGGCTTTTATAATAGAGCTTAGAAGTGGAGCACATATGCTTCACTTTTTTCTTGTTCTAAAGACTGACCATAAGAGCAAGAATGAGGACGAAATGGAGGTCGATTACTTGTTAAAATGGGTCCAACAAACATTTGGAGGGAAATAAAATGAATAAGATTCAGGAATTCAATGAGCTGCATTTTTCAGAGGAACTATTATTTCTAGGAAACGCCTGGGATTTGCTTTCTGCCTTAACACTTGAAAAAGCAGGATTCAAAGCTATTGGTACCACCAGTTGGGGAATTGCTAACTCACTAGGGTATGCAGATGGAGAATTAATTGATTTTGATAGGCACTTAGGAATAATAAAAACGATAACTGAGAATGTGAAAATACCTGTTTCCGTGATATCGAAGCAGGGTATAGTGAGGATACTAACAAGATTATTTATAATGTTTTAAAGACAGCTGATGTTGGGGTAGCTGGTATCAATATTGAAGATTCTTTGAAAGGTTCAAATGAATTAAGAGAAATTCCACTGCACTGTAAACTACTGGGGAAAATAAGAATAGCGTTAGATCGAAATGGTTATAAAGAGTTCTATATCAATGCCAGAACCGATACTTACTTGCAAAGGAAAAATACCTTAGTGGAAACAATTGAACGAGCAAAGGCATATATAGAGAGCGGTGCCAGCGGGATTTTTGTTCCTGGGTTAAAAGAGGATGATGAGATTAAAGAATTTAAAAAGAATGTAAGTTCTCCATTAAATGTATTATCTTTACCTGGACTAACCAATTGTAATAAGCTAAAAGAATTAGGAGTAAGACGTTTTAGTTTTGGAAATGCACTATCTGATAAAGTGATCGCTTATTTAGAAAAGAAGGTTTCTAATTTATTGGAGTTTAAAGATACATCTCTCTTGTACGAGAACGAAAGATAATCTGAAAGGTAGTTGGGTAGATGGTGTCTAATATCAATCTTTCATTTGAAGAGATGTGGGAGAAAATTATCGCTTGTGATCGAAAATATGATGGGCTATTTTTTACTGCAGTTAAAACTACTAAAATTTACTGTCGTCCTTCCTGCAGATCAAGGAAACCCAAAAAAATAAATGTTGAATTTTATCATGATATGAATGAAGTTGAAATAGCTGGTTATCGTCCTTGCAAAAGATGTCAGCCAGAAGTTGAGCAATCGCCACATATTGAGCTTGTCAGAAATATTATTACATTCCTAGTCAATCATTATAAACAAAATTTGATATTAAAAGACATCGCGAATCATGCAGGTTTAAGTCCCTTTTATTTGGAGCGCTTATTTAAACAGGAAACATCTGATACTCCACGTAGTTATTTAGAAAAAATACGTATCGATAAAGCAGCCCACCTTCTAAGATGCACAAACTTGACGAACCTTGAGATTTGTTATGAGGTGGGGTTCCAGAGTCCTTCCAATTTTTACAAAGTATTTCGAAGCTTAAAAAATTGTTCTCCCAGTGAATATCGAAAGGACCTCTAAATGAATTGGATTGATTATGAATCTTATATAGAAATATATCCACCAAAGGAATTTAATTTTGAAGAGTGTTTAGTTTTCTTGGGTAGGTCCAATCAGGAAATGGTGCATCAGATTAAAGAGGGGTCTTTATATAAACTAATAAAAGTTAATGAATCACTGATTTTATGTAAAATTGAATCTATCAATCATTCCATAAAGGTTGAATTCCCAATAGGCCCTTCACCGTTTGACTCACGTAAAAAAGCGGCAGAGTATATTTGGGAATGGTTTGATCTGGATCAGGATTTAGGAGAATTTTATCAACTGGCTGGTCAAGATAAAGTTTTAAAGACTCTTGTCCATAAATATTATGGATTACGGATTATAGGCATTCCTGATTTATTTGAAGCGCTCGTATGGGCGATTATGGGACAGCAAATTAATTTAACATTTGCTTATAGATTAAAGAAACGCTTCATAGAACAATATGGTGAAAGCCTGACTTTCGAAGGAGAAACGTTTTGGTTATTCCCCTCATTTGAAAAAATAGCTACTATAAATGTCGAGGATTTAAGGAAACTTCAATTTACTTATAGGAAGGCTGAATATATCATTGGTATCGCTAAAGCGATGACAAATGGGCTATTAACCAAAGAATTATTGCTTCAGAAGATGGATTATCAGCTAATACAAAAATCATTAATGATGATAAGAGGTATCGGAGCATGGACGGCAGATTATGTAATGATGAAATGTCTGCACTATACCTCCTCCTTCCCAGTTGCAGATGTTGGACTTCATAATGCCTTAAAAAATCTATTAGATCTGGAGAGGAAACCGACTATAGAGGAAATAAAAGAGTATGCAGCAAATTGGGAAGGCTGGCAGGCATATGCTACCTTTTATCTTTGGAGGTCTTTATATGACAAAAATACATAAATTGGATTATGAATCACCAATTGGCGTAATCGAAATAATCAGCACTAATGAAGCCATCAGCTCAATTTTATTTTCTGAAAAGGATAAAAGGGAGAATTATTTACAGGCCGAAACTCCTTCGGTCTTAGCAGAATGCTATACCCAACTTGACGAATATTTTAAAGGTAATCGTCGTGACTTTTCATTCCCGTATCAATTTCATGGGACTGACTTTCAAAAAACAGTATGGGAAGCTTTAATAGAAATCCCCTATGCGGAAACGGGGTCCTATAAGGATATTGCCGTTTCCATTGGGAATGAAAAAGCCATTAGAGCTGTGGGGAGTGCAAATGGCAAAAACAAGTTAAGCATTGTCATTCCTTGTCACAGAGTAATCGGCTCTAATGGGAAATTAACTGGTTATGCAGGAGGTCTGTGGAGAAAAGAATGGCTGCTTCAACATGAGAAATCTTGTAAAAAGGAACATTAGCAGTTTGTAAGATTAAAAGTATCTCATTTAGATCTGTTACGGTTAACCGTAAGTAAATGAGGCTTTAGCCAAATACCTCTCCTTAAGGTTGGGGAGACTAGAACAGAATAAGTTTTATTAATGGAAATAGAAGTGATAAGAATGGTATTGTCAGAAGGTAAAGTAAATGGATTGATAATTGGGGGATCAGGTTAAGCACCCTATCTGATAAATAGACGGAGAAATTCCGCTTAGTTAGTAAATAAAATGAAAATAGCCTAAATAGACGGAGAAATTCCGCCTATTGACTCGAAAAACGTGAAAATGGAGGATTTTGCGTTGCATAGACGGAAAACCTCCGCTTATATACCCCGAAACGAGCTTCACTCTGTACCTAACCGGAAAATCTCCGCTTATTCTTTTATGGTTGTTTATAATTATAAAATAAGTGAACATATAATATTATTATTCAGTGTGACTTTTCTAGATCTTTAATAATATTTAAAGTATTCAAATGTCAATTGATTACATACTTAACGGAAAGCGAGAGATAATGAATGGAAATCTCGCCTGTTTTTTCCCTCTTAAATAACTACGGTGAACCATATCATAAATAATAAATTTTTCAAATCAACGTAAGCCAGACTTAGGGTGATTTCCATTTAATTTTTATAGTTTCCTTTATACTTGATATGGTATAGTGGTCTAGTTAAAAATTTTCGAGATTATAGGAGAAATTATGAGAAAAGAATGGATTCTTCGCTGGTCTTTTTTTGTTTTTGGACTGATTGTTTTAGCGTTAGGTGCTGCCTTAACGATTGAAGGAAAGCTATTAGGAGTAGCTCCTTGGGATGTGTTTCATTATGGAATGTTTCTGAAGCTGGGGCTGACGATTGGCACATGGTCAATTATTATCGGATTTCTTTTGCTGGCTGCTGCCTCCATTGCAACGAAAAAGTTACCTAAAATAGGTGCGTTTTTAAATATGCTGTTACTAGGTTTATTCATTGATTTCTTTTTGTGGCTATTGCCAAGTATCGATAGTTTAACAGGAGCACTATTATTCTTTGTTTTAGGAATTATTCTAATGGGGTATGGGGTTGGACTCTATGTTTCCGCTGATTTGGGTTCTGGACCACGTGATAGTATTATGCTCCTGATTGTAGACAAAACTGGATGGAGTATACAATGGGTTCGTAATGGAATGGAAATACTCGTACTCATTCTAGGTTGGACATTAGGAGGCCCTGTCGGGATTGGATCAGTGATTATTGCCTTATTCCTGGGTCCGATTGTAGGCTTTTCCTTACCGCAATGTAAAACACTACTAAAGTATTTACTTGTTAAAAAGGAACACCAAAAACTAGCAGCATAAAATAGTCATAAGTTTGTGAATTTTAAAAGGTGCAGAGCTTAATCTGTGCCTTTTTTTCATCTTGGTCTAATTCCACACCTTTTGGTAATTAATGAAGAAGGTAAGTTTTATAGGTACAGTTTTAAATATAAAAATGGGAGGTCGAGTCCATGAGTGATTGGCTTACAAGTCTAGAAACAGCAACACCTCAGGAGGACTTTGAATTAGCTATTTTATTGGCTGGAAAAGGTGTCGCTGATACCCAGCCCTCTGCAGATTTAAGGAATAAACTTCGGACAGAATATGAAGGAAATGCAGACAGTCTTACACTGGCTTCACAGGTAATTGCCACTCATTTTCAAACAGTGGCGGCTGCTAATAATCATTGGAAATAGAAAAAGAACAAGGGACTTATCCTTTGTTCTTTTTTAGATACAACTTGTACGTTCATCACCACTATTATTTTGAAACTTGTTCAAACAAGTGTGTAAAACAATATTGAGAATTTTTCAATTTTATAGTATTGTTTAATAAGTAGTAGTTTACTAGTTCCACTATGTAAGCGGTTTACCACTTGTATGTACAACTTTATTGAGATTGGAGGAACCTATAGAGTTGAAAAAAGGGGATCAACATTATTGGTCCGTACAATGATAAGGAGGAGATAGTATGAAAAAGAAAGGTCTTTTTAAGAGTTTCATATCTGTTTTTCTAATACTGCTGTTGTTAATACCCATAACCGCGTTTGGCAACGAGGAAACAAGTAATTCTGAACCACTTGAGTTTAGGAATGCTTCCGTTCATGACCCTTCAATCATTAAAGATCCAAAAACGGGAACTTACTATGTCTATGGCTCACACATTGATGGGGCTAAATCAACAGACTTAATCAATTGGGATCGATTCACAAATGGGTATAC
The DNA here is from genome assembly GCF_002272245.1 of Bacillus sp. 7884-1. Lineage (GTDB taxonomy): Bacteria > Bacillota > Bacilli > Bacillales > Cytobacillaceae > Neobacillus. The sequence goes on from NZ_NPDD01000038.1 coordinate 14,844, forward strand.
TACTCCCAATAATAAGGTATATGGAGATTTGTCAACAAACCTTGCCGAGTCCTTTAAATGGGCTGGAGAGAATGATTCAGACAGCAAAGGCGGCTATGCTGTTTGGGCTCCGGATGTTTTTTGGAATAAACATTATGTAAATGAAGATGGTACAAAGGGTGCCTATATGATTTACTATAGTGTGTCTTCCACTTATATCCGTTCTGCAATCGGGATCGCGGTGTCTAAGAACATTGAAGGACCATTTAAATATGTAGATACCATTATGTATTCAGGATTTACGAATACGGAAGCTTATGATCGAAACAGTACCGTAAATAAGCACTGGGAAAATACGAATATCGCAGATCTGATTGAAAATGGAGTAATCGATGAGGTAAATCCTGATTGGTTTACGGCAAATGGAGCCTATAATAATAAACTTTATACGAATGCAATTGATGCCAACATTCTTCAGGCTAAGAATAATAAGATTTATATGACTTACGGCTCCTGGTCTGGCGGAACCTTTATTTTAGAATTAGATAAGAAAACAGGACTGCCAAAATATCCTGGAAAAGATGGAATTACAGAAGATGGAAGAATGATAGACAGATATTTTGGTACAAAAATTGCCTCTGGCTACGGAAGATCGGCTGAAGGAACCTATGCTGTCTATGATAAGGAAACCGGCTACTATTACCTATACATTACCTATGGAGGTTTAGCATCTGATGGCGGTTATCAGATGAGACAGTTTAGATCAGAGAGTCCTGCTGGTCCATATGTAGATGCAAAAGGTAACCCTGCGGTATTCCCGGAGTCATTTGATATCGGAGTAGGCAACTTCCCAAGTAATAAGGATCATAAAGATATCGGTAATAAAATGATTGGGAATTTCCTATTTAAAAGAGATCTTGGTGAAGCGGGCACGGGAATTGGTACAGGCTACCTTTCTCCAGGACATAACTCTTACCTCATTGACGAAGAACTAGGCAAGGAATTTATCGTGACTCATACTCGTTTCCCGCAGCAAGGGGAAGTGCATGAAGTTCGTGTACATCAAACATTTAAGAACAGTGATCAATGGCCAGTACCGACACCATACCGCTATGCTGGTGAAACAATCAAGAAAGTTTCCGAAGGTGATGTAACGGGTGACTATAAATTCATTAATCACGGAAAAGAAATTACAGGTAATTTGACTGAATCCACATGGGTGAAGTTGAACAGTGATCACACCATTTCTGGAGCAGTAACAGGGACATGGAAACTGTATGGCAAGTATCGGGCAGAATTAACCATTGATAATGAAGGAACGTATGATGGTGTATTTATCCGCCAATATGACCCTACATTGGGACAGTGGGTGATGACGTTTAGTGCAATGTCAGATGAAGGAATCGTCATTTGGGGAAGTCATGTAGATGCATCTTCTGATGAAGAACTAGTACAGGCAATTAAACAAGAGTTAGGTACTAGTTTCCCGTCTACTGTCATTAGCGATTTAGAGCTTCCATCCGTAGCTACAAAAGGAGCGAAAATTACCTGGGAATCTTCCAATCCAGAGGCAGTGTCCACTGAAGGCGTGGTTACACGACCAAGCTATGATGCCCAAGATGCTGTGGTAGAATTAACAGCGAAGATTACACTAGGTGATTCGACTGAAACATTAACCATAACCGTTACAGTGACGAAAAAGGCAGAAGGCGGCTTAGCGGCTTTCTACGATTTTAATGATAGTTTCAAAGATCGTTCGGGAACAAATAAAACGGACGCAGCCGTAACGGGAGACCGAATTAATAATCAAGGCGGACAAATTACCTTTGCTGAAGGTAAAGTAGGACAAGCCGCAAAATTTGATGGGAATTCGGGACTGCGTTTAGATGACGGCTTAATTACAGGTGACACTTACTCTGTATCATTGTGGTTAAAGCCTGAACAACTCACTGAATTTACAACCTCATTCTTTGGGGCAAAAACCGCGAATAATTGGATTAGTGTCGTTCCTAAAACAGGATGGGGTAATACGATGGTTTGGTCACACAATGGTGACCAGTGGTATGATGCGGTAACGGATCGGACTATACCTGTAGGTGAGTGGTCACATCTTACTTTAACGGTAAAAGAAGGTGACGTTGTGTTTTATGTTAATGGTGTAGCGAAATATACAGGGACCAACTTCCCGAATGTATTTACCTCCATTGATGCGGAATTTGGGTTAGGTGTGAACTACTGGGATACTCCTTTTAAAGGATTAATAGATGAAGTGCGAGTTTATGATGGATTGGCCCTTCCTGCAAATGAAGTCCAATCCCTTTACCAAAATCCAGCTGGAGAATAACAGTTGTTGAAAAACAAGAATAAAATTTTGTGATTCATCCCCTTTTGCTGATAAAAGAGCAAAAGGGGATTTTTATTTATATTGATGAATATCCTATCATTCCAATTGAAATTGTACGGTAGTTTGCAAAAAAGGGGGAATTTTGTCAATAAAAGAAGAAAAGTATTTCGATAATTTTCAATATTTAATCTTTAATTATTTCCATATAGTTAGTATGATTGAAACGTCTAGAAAGAATAAGGAGGAAACGGATATGAACCAAAGCTTTAACTTTTATGATATGTGGAAGGATTATTATTCCCAAACCAGTAAATTATTTGATGAAAAAGTCAGCAAGGATTTCCCTTCTGAAGGTATGGGGCAGATTTTGGAGATGAATCTTCAATTTAAAAAAATGATTGATGAATCTACGTTAAAGTACTTAGAGTTTATGAACGTACCAAGTCGAAATGACATTGCGAACATTTCTTCGCTGATTGTTAATGTAGATGCAAAAGTGGATGATTTAGAAGAAAAATTAGAAGAGAAACTGGACAGCCAAGAAGTTCAGGAATCATTTAAAACAGAATTGACCCATTTAAAGAAGGACATGAAGAGTTTGGATACAAAGTTGAATCAAATCCTTACCATGTTGAAATCACAAGAAAAAGTGAAATAGAAAAGTATTACATAGTTTTTTACAACTACTATAGATGGAGTGGATTAAAAATGACAGGATTAACGGGTAAAGTAGCAATCGTAACAGGTGGCAGCAGAGGAATCGGAGCAGCGATTGCATTGGAATTGGCTAAAAATGGAGCAAAGGTTGTCATTAACTATAATATCCGTAAAGAATTAGCAGATAAAGTAGTCGCAGAAATTAATGAATTTGGCGGAGATGCATACGCAGTCCAAGCAGATGTTTCAGAAAGTAATGAGTCAGCATATCTGGTACAAGAAACCATCAAACATTATGGCAAATTAGATATCCTGATTAATAATGCAGGAATTACAAGAGACAGCACGTTTAAAAAATTGACCGAAGAAGATTGGAGAGAAGTAATCAATGTTAATTTAAACAGTGTTTACAACAATACTTCTGCTGCCTTACCTTATCTTCTTGAATCAGATGCAGGCCGCATCATCAACATTTCGTCAATTATTGGCCAAGCTGGCGGCTTTGGACAAACCAACTATGCTGCAGCAAAAGCAGGACTAATTGGATATACTAAATCCCTCGCTCTTGAACTTGCTAGAAGTAAGGTAACGGTTAATGCCATTTGCCCAGGATTTATTGGAACCGAGATGGTCCAAGCCATTCCTGAAAAAGTTCTTGCAGGTATCGTTGAAAAAGTACCACAAAAACGTTTAGGCAAACCGGAAGAAATCGCTCGTGGTGTTGTTTTCCTATGTAAAGATGGTGACTATATTACTGGTCAGCAATTAAATATTAACGGTGGACTTTACATGTAAGTGTCATGAAGGTTCGTATTTATTAATAAATTGATAGAGTAAATAAATTATGTAAGGAGTGAACAGTCATTAGCGTACTTATGCCTACCGATTGGAATGAACTGCTCGAATATACACCTCCGGAATACAAGGAGATGTATCAACGTACATTAAGAGCAAATCAAGTGCTAACAACAGATGCTGATCCGGAAGTAGCACCAACACCGAAAGAACTTATTTGGACAAGAAATAAAACGAAGCTCTATCGCTATATTTCTGAAAGTCCAAAAAAACATAAGATTCCTCTTCTTTTGGTGTATGCCCTTATTAATAAACCTTATATCCTGGATTTAACAAAGGGCGGTAGTTTAGTAGAGTACTTGGTTAATCGCGGGTTTGAAGTCTATCTGCTTGAGTGGGGCCAACCTGGTTATGAAGATAGAAATATGAAACTAGATGATTACATTATGGACTATATCCCACGTGCCGTTCGTAAGGTACTGAGAAAATCAAACGTGGATGAAGTTTCAATCCTTGGTTATTGCATGGGGGGAACGATCACGGCTGCATTTGCAGCACTGCACCCTGAATTACCGATCCGGAATCTTATCTTTATGACAAGTCCTTTTGATTTTGAAAAGACTGGCTCATATGGTGCGATGTTAGATGAACGATATTTTAATATTGATAAAGTTGTAGATACCCTAGGAGTTATTCCACCTGAAATGATTGACTTTGGAAACAAAATGATCAATCCAATGGGAACGAACTATGGACCATATATTAGTCTGTATGAACGTGCGGATAATGAAAAGTTCATAAAGAGCTTTAAGCTATTGCAAAAATGGTTAAACGACGGTATTCAATTCCCAGGTGAAGCCTATCGCCAGTGGATTAGAGACTTTTATCAGCAAAACAAACTGATAAAAGGAGAAATGGTTATTCGTGGTAAGAAGGTTAACCTTGAAAATATCAGAGCTAACGTGCTTAATTTATCTGGTAAAAACGACCTCATCGCCCAGCCGCACCAAGTGGAAGCGTTGATGAATGCTATATCTAGTGAAGATAAAGAATATAAATGTTTACCAGTGGGTCATACGTCGATTACATTTGGCAGTCAGGCTACAAAAATAACATATCCAACCATTGCTGACTGGCTGGAAGAACGATCTAACTAAATATTCTAATAGAAGTGTCCCAAATTAATCATTTGGGGCACTTTTTTTATATTAAACAACATAGAGATAGTGGTAAAAATAATTATATTAAATTTTCAGAAAGTTTACAAGCCTAATTGTCCGATTCGGATAGTTTCTTGATAGATAGGGAAATTGCGTCAAATGGAATCACACTAAATTAATATAGCAAGGATATTAGGGAATAATAGTGGGTATCTAGTCTTCTAAGGAGTTTTCGCAAATGAGTTTCTTTAAAGGGAAATCATCTTTATCTAGCTCGTCAAATGGTGACGGGCAGCTTTGTGATGATATTGAGAAAAATATAAAAATGTTAGAAGAACATTTTTGCCATACAGAAGATTTAATGAAAAAGGAACTACGATTTCATAACCAGAAGTGTGTCATTCTTTATCTTGATTCGTTGGTGAAGAAGGAGCTTCTCCAAGCTTCTATTATTGAGCCTATTTTAGAAATGAAATCGGGTGAAATGGAGAAAACCGTCCATGCGGCAGAAATCAAAAGGACTTCCACTATTTCAGAAGCAGGGAAACAGTTATTAGATGGATTCTGTATGATTTTGATAGAAAACAATCCCCAAGCCTATATGGCTTCTGTTGGAGGGATAGAAGGCAGGGCTATTCAAGAACCGAATAGCGAGCGGAGCATTAAAAGTACTCATGATGGCTTTGTTGAAGATTTTAGCTCAAATCTACACCTTTTAAGAAAGAGAATTAAAAATCCACAGTTAAAAGTGAGATATTTTACTCTCGGAAATCTTTCGAATACGAAAGTTGGCATGGTTTTTATTGAAAATCTTGCAAATAAAGAGCTTATTAACGAAGTAGAGCGCAGAATAACTTCAATCGAAATTGATCAACTCTATTCAACTGGTGAATTAGAGGATCTTATTGAAGATAATCCTTTTTCACCTTTTCCACATATTTTAGCTACAGAAAGACCTGACAGAGCGGTGTCCTATCTAACTGAAGGGAAAATCACCATTATTTTGGATGGAAATCCACGTGTGTTAGTCGTTCCGATCACGTTTTTTGCGTTTTATCAAACACCTGATGACTATAATAGCCGATGGTTAGTTGGATCTTTCTTTCGAATAATTCGCGTCTTTAGTTTTATCATCGCGATTAGCTTGCCTGCCATCTACATAGCCATCGTTTCGTTTCATTCAGAGGTCCTTCCGATCGGAATTCTATACTCCATCAGGGTTTCATTAGAATATGTTCCTTTTCCTCCCTTGGCGGAAGCGATAGCTATGCAAATCATTTTGGAGCTATTAAAGGAAGCCTCGATTCGCTTGCCTTCACCTATAGCCCAAACAATCGGCATTGTAGGGGGATTAGTCATTGGGACAGCGGTGGTAGATGCGCATATTGTATCGAATATGATGATCGTTGTGATTGGATTTACGGCCATTGCCTCATTTGTGGCACCTATAAATGAAATGGGAACAAGTGCAAGATTATTAGGTTTTCCAACGATGATCGCTGCCTCCTTGTTTGGATTTTTTGGGATTGTATTCGTGTTAATGTTGATATTTATGCATTTAAGTAAACTAGATTCTTTTGGAACGCCTTATTTTTCACCTATAGCCCCATTTAAGAAAGAAGATTTAAAGGATTCGTTGATAAGGCTTCCATTATGGAAATTAAATACTCGACCAACTGACGCAAAGCCAGCTTACGCAAAACAACAGGGGCAAACAAGGGCGTGGAAGAAGAAATGACAGATAAAAATCTTTCGATTACAAAATTTCAGCTGTTTTTTATCATGCTTCAAAGTCAAATTGGCGTAGGACTTTTATCATTGCCGAATGTCGTGCAGAAGACGGCTAAAGGAGATGGTTGGATTTCTCCCCTCTTTGCAGGGGTAGCTGTTCAAGTTATGCTCGTCATCTACTGGCAGTTACTAAAACGATTTCCCAATCTTATTTATACCGAAATCACTCAAAAGATACTTGGTCGTTTTCTAGGGAAATTGATTAATCTTGTTATCTATATGAATTTCATCCTTGTCGGAGGCTTAGTCACTATTTTATTTATTAAAATCATTAATTTATGGTTATTGCCTTTAACACCTAATTGGATCATATCCATACTCATCCTTACCGCTTGTATTTATTTAGCGGTTAGTGATTTAAGAATCATTGCAAGATTCTTTGTCTTAGCAACTTCCTTAATCCTATTATTATTGTTTACTTCTTTATTAAGTTGGTTTACTCCTAAAGAGATTCAATACATTCTTCCAATTGGAAGTTCTGGAATTAAAAATATTTTATTGGGTACTAACAATTCTCTTCTTGCGATGTTGGGATTTGAAGGGTTCCTGTTTATGTTCCCCTTCATTATTGATAATAAAAAAGGAGTATTCAAGACGATATCAATGGCCAACATTTTTATCGCCATTTTTTACACCTACTTTATCTTCCTGTCTCTTATCAGTTTTAGTACAGATCAATTAGCACAAATGAGAGAACCGATTTTAAATTTGCTTAGAGGAATAACTTATAAAATGGTCGATCGAGTGGATCTCATTTTTCTATCGATATGGATTGTCCCAATGGCCACTTCCATTATTGCCTATTTATTTCTTGCTAGTAAGAGTATGAATGTAAAGAAGAAGAATTACCCAAGGGTAGTCTTACTGAATGGATTCATTATTTTTTTGATTACATTGATTCCACATAATGACGCAACCACTACTCTATTTAACAAATATGTTACGTATTTAAGCTATGGTGTTGTTTTTATCATCCCAAGTTTACTTTTAATCCTTTCGTTCCTATTTAAAAAGCATGAAAGTAGTGAATCCGCTTGAGAAAAATACTCCTTATTATCACATGCATTATCCCTATCATGTTGACTGGCTGTTGGGACCAGCATTATTTAGTGAATCGAACGCTGGTGAACGGAATCAGTTTTGATATTACTGAAGAGGGAAAAATTGAATCATCAGTTAGAGCATTAAACATGCAAAGTAAAGGAGGAGGGCAATTTGATATATACGATGAACTAGTAACTGCTGTAAGACCAACAACTTCTGGTTTAGCATTGGATGCAGACAGTAAAATTGTGGGTGAAATAGATGCTAGTAAAGCGTTCGTGGTAATAATAGGTGAAGAACTAGCGAAAAAAGGAATTCACCCTTTCATAGAGCTCTTTTATCGAAATATGAATTCATATATGTCCTCCAAAATTATCATAAGTAAAGGGAAAGCGAAAGATATTCTTTCTATGGAAAAAGAAAAAAGCCCCATTGCATTTGCAATCTTGCAATTACTAAATGGAGCAGAAGCGGATACGATGATACCGAAAGAAACAATATTTACAATTTGGAAAAAAATGTTAGATCATGGTGAAGATATAATTATACCTTATGTGGAAAGAGTAGAGTCTAATAAAGTTGCAGTAGCGGGAGTGGCCCTAGTAGACGATGATAAATATACAGGTACAACATTATCAAAAGAAAAAAGCAGTATACTATTGTCATTAATGGATCAATTAAGCAAGACGAACAGAATGGCTTTATTATTGGGCCCCGAAAAAAATGGCATTTCTTTTACAACTAAAGATTTGAGTCGAAATTTAGAGGTCCTTGTGAATCAGGATAATAAAATAACATGCAAAATTAATGTCAAAATGAATATTGACGTAGTAAGCTATCCTCAAGATTTTAGAAAAGGACTAGATATCAAAAAATTAAATAAAGAAATTTCTGATGAATTAACGAAACAAGCAAAGGAAGTAACTAACACTTTATTAAAAGCCAATTGTGATGCGTTGGGGGTTGGAAGACGAATTTCAAGTTTTCACCCTGAATTATGGAAGAAAATCAATTGGGGAGAGGAATATAAAAACGTTCAATTTGAACCGAATGTAAAGGTAAACATCATAAGAACAGGGAATGTCTTTTAGAATTTAATTGAAATTTTGGGATTTGCTCAAACAGGGCAAATCCTTTTTTGTATATTTTTATTGTTTTATTACGATTGATTTTAAACGATATATCGATTAATATTATCGATATAATTAAGGAGGAATAAAATGAGAAGACGGAGAGGATTTGTTCAAGTAGCTATTCTGCATTTGTTAAATGAAGAATCCATGCATGGGTATCAAATCATGAAGGAGCTGGAAGAACGGTCAAATGGTGCTTATTCAGCCAGTGCTGGAACGGTATATCCTGCACTTCAAGAATTATTAGATCAAAATTTAATTGAACTAGATACTGAATCGGATAAAAAGACCTATTCGATCAATGAGAATGGCAAAAAACGATTAGAGGAAAAACGTGCGGAAGGCGATTTTTGGATTGAGTGGAAAGAGAGAATGATGTGGAAGAAATCAGAGGAGTCTGTTCAATTAAGGGCGGCAATGGATCGGTGGGAAACAGAATTTAGAAAAGCGATGAAACAAGCACGAGGGAATCCAGAAAGTGTATTTGAATTAATCGCCTTTATCGATGAAATGACCGATCGTTTGAAAAAGAAAAGCACGAAGTAAGGGGAAATTTCATGAAAGCCATGAAAAAATTACTACACTATATTGGACCATACATGTTTTTTGCCATTTTAGGACCACTTCTAATGTGTATAGAAGTGCTGATGGATCTGCTGCAGCCAACGATTATGCAGAAGATGATTGATACGGGCATTGCCAATCAAGATAATGCTTATGTTATAAAACTTGGTCTTCTAATGCTGCTTAGTGCGTTTATCGGGCTAATTGGCGGGGTCGGGAGTTCTATTTATGCTGCAAAATCCGCTGTTCATTTTGCTACTGATATTCGCCGTGATGTATTTAAAAAAATGGGGAAATTTTCAAATCAAAATACAGATTCATTCGGTACTGGCAAACTAATTACCATAGCGACAAGTGATGTGGAGACACTAAAACAGGCAGTTATTATGACATTACGTATGTTTATACGAGGGCCTTTGTTGTTTATCGGATCGGTTGTCATCGTTTGGATTACTGCCCGAGAATTATTTCCAGTGCTGCTTGTATCCATACCTATTCTGATGGCTTGTATCTATTTCTTTTCAGTAAAGTCAGGGAAGCTTTTCTTGAACGTACAAAAAGCCATGGATCAGGTGAATACGAAGCTTCAAGAAATGTTAGCGGGTATTCGAGTAATCAAGGCATTTGACCGCCAAGATTATGAAAAGTACCATTTTAAAAGTGTCAATGATTTATTAATGAAACGAAATATAACCGCTGAACAGCTCATTTTAACCCTGATGCCGATTATGATGTTCATTGTTAATCTAGGAATCATTGCTGGTCTCTGGATGGGGGTAATAAAGGTACATGAAGGTACCCTCCAGGTTGGGGTTATTTTAGCGTTTATTAACTACTTAAACATTATGATGAATGGATTAATGAGCAGCAGTCATGTGTTAATGCAGATTGCTCGTTCTTTTTCCTCCGCCGAGCGAATTAATCAGGTTCTTGAAACAGAAATTGATATCAAGGAACCTGATCAACCGATTTCGGTCTCTAAACTAAGTGGAGAAGTTGAATTTAGGAATGTGAACTTCAGCTATAGTAAAAATGGGAACTATGTCCTTCAAAACATTTCATTTAAAGCAAGTGCTGGTCAAACCATTGGGATTATTGGTTCAACGGGGAGCGGGAAATCAACCCTAGTTAAACTGATTCCTCGTCTTTATGATCCTGATTCCGGCGCCATTCTTATTGATGGGGCTAATGTAAAGGATTTGCCTCTAGAGAAACTCCGTACAGCAATCGGGTTTGTTCCACAAAAGCCGACTTTATTTTCAGGCACCATTGAGGACAATTTACGATTTGGAAAAGAAGAAGCAACCATTACTGACTTAAATCAAGCGGCCCAAGCAGCGGTTGCCAGTGAATTTATCGATAGGTTTGATGATAAATTTGAACATTCTCTTATGCAAGGAGCAACAAATCTGTCAGGAGGTCAAAGACAGCGGTTAGCGATGGCGCGTGCCTTTATTCGCGATGGTAGTATTCTGATTCTCGATGATTCTACTTCTGCCATTGATGCTTTGTCAGAAGCAGCGATACAACAGGTATTAAAACAAGCTCACTCCGATACAACGGTGTTTATTATTTCATCAAAAATTTCCTCCATTAGGGATGCGGACCAAATCCTTGTGATGAAGGATGGGGAAATTGAAGCCCAAGGTACACACGATGAATTACTGAAAAATAGTAAAGCTTATTGTGATATATATACTTCACAAAGTGGATTGGAGGTTGAATATAGATGAGTAAATCAGCTTCACAACACAATCCCAATTTTATGAATAAAGTCCGTGGTCCGAGAGGGTTAAGCGGACCGGTTGTAAAGGCAAAGGATTGGAAGGGAACGATAAAACGGATTTGGCTGTATATGGAGAAGCAAAAAACAGCGCTAATAGCATCAATTATATTTGTCATTGTTTCAACTTTATTGGGTCTTTTGGGGCCATATATGATTGGTGTTATTATTGATGAATATATTATTCCAAAGGATATTGCTGGAACGCTAAGGTTTTTGGTTTTCCTTACAGCAGCCTATAGCGCGACTGCATTGTTTACCTGGCTGCAATCTTTTATGATGGTTCGGGTATCGATACAAACGATACGGAATTTGCGGCAGGATTTATTTAATAAGTTTCAAACCTTATCATTACGATTTTTCGATAAACGAACACATGGAGATTTAATGAGCAGGGTAACGAATGATATAGATAGTTTGAACAGTGCCCTAAGTCAAAGTATCATACAAATCTTCTCATCGATTTTGATGCTTATAGGTGTGGCGATTGCAATGTTTTCCCTTAATTGGGTGCTGGCCATTGTGGCACTATTAGTTATTCCATTAATCATTTTTACCACTAAAAAGTTAATTACCTACAGCAGCAGTCATTTTATTAAAAGGCAGCGGGATTTGGGTGAATTAAACGGATTTATTGAAGAAACAATCTCGGGTAACGAAGTGATAACGCTATTTGGAAAAGAAGGGAAAATGAATCAGCAATTTTCAGTAGTGAATGAACGTCTGCGTCAATCCGCTATAGATGCGGATACGGTATCTGGGTATCTCGGACCTGTTAATAACTTTATAAATAATTTAGGACTTTTTTTGATTATTGCGATTGGGGCCATCATGACGGTACAGGAATTAGCTTCTGTTGGAATTATTGCTGCCTTTGTGACCTACTCTCGTCAATTCTTTAGACCGATCGCTCAGCTTTCTAATCTATTAAACATGTTCCAATCAGCGATAGCTGGTGCGGAGCGTGTATTTGAAATCATGGATGAGACGCCGGATTTAGTAGATAAGGAGAATGCAATCGTTGTAGATTCATTTAAAGGCGAGGTTGAGTTTTCTCATGTCCATTTTGGTTATGAGCAAGACGTTCCTATTTTGAAGAATATTGATTTTCGCGTCAAATCGGGTGAAAAGATTGCTCTTGTTGGTCCAACAGGATCAGGGAAGACAACGATTATTAATTTATTGATGAGGTTTTATGATGTGACCGTTGGCGTGATTAAACTGGATGGCCGGGATATTCGTGATTATCAAATAAGCGGGCTGCGGAAAAAAGTCGGAGTTGTGCTTCAAGATACATTCTTGTTTTCAGGAAGTATTATGGAAAATATTCGATATGGCCGTTTAGAGGCAACAGATGAGGAAGTCATTGCTGCAGCAAAAATGGCATCTGCACATCAATACATTAAACATTTGCCTGAAGGCTATCATACCCCTATTACGTCTGGTGGATATAATTTAAGTCAGGGGCAGCGTCAATTACTAGCTATCGCCAGGGCGATTTTAGCCGATTCAGATGTATTAATCCTTGATGAAGCGACGTCAAGTATTGATACAACAACCGAAATCGAAATTCAAAAGGGAATCAATCAGTTAACGAAAGGGCGAACCAGTTTTATCATTGCTCACCGCCTAAAAACCATCGAAAATGCTGATCGTATTTTCGTCATACATCAAGGAGAAATCATTGAGTCAGGAACACATCAAGAGCTTTTACAGAAAAAAGGATTTTACTTCAATATGTATGATAGTCAGTTCATTCATAAATAAAAAAAGGGAGAAATACCAAATTGGCATTTCTCCCTTTTACTATAAATATTTTACTCTTCGCCTACATCTGCCCATTTATATTCGTATGTTGCACCAAATGGGTTCACGAACACACCTTGAACTCTTGGAGAAATCAATTGTGCACGAGAAGCTTGGTAAACAGGAGCAATTGCCGCATCTTCAAATAGTACTTTTTCTGCCTCTAAGAAGTTCTTATAACGTGCTTCATTATCTGTAGCAAATTTTGTGGCTGTTTCAGAAACTAATCTGTCATATTCTGCGCTAGAATATCCAGTCATATTGTTTCCGCCATCCGTAACCCATAAGTTCATGAATGTAAATGGATCAAGGAAGTCAGGGCCCCATCTGGAAAGCTGCAGCTCATAATCCATAGCAGTATCTAAATCAAGACGCTGTTTTTTTGGTACTTGTTTAATGTTCACTTTTAATCCTTCAAGATTTGTTGAAAGCTGGTTTGCAACATATTCAACTAATAATTTTGTTGTCTTGTCATCATCAGCTAAGAACTCAAGCTCCACTGAATCTGTACCTAACTCTGCTAATCCTTTTGCCCAGAATTCTTTCGCTGCTTCAAGGTCATACGTAACAAGGTCGCCGCTTACCTTACGGAAATCCTCACCTGTTTCAGGCATTGGAGTAAAGTCAGTTGGAACAAGTCCATTTGCAACGATTGATCCGTTGTTTAGGATTTCGTTTACTAAGCTTTCTTTGTCAAATGCTCTGCTAAGTGCAGTACGGATATTCTTATTTGCTAAAGCATCTGATGTTGTTTGGTTAAACTTCAGGAAGTAGACAAATGTATCAGCTGAAACCAAATAATCATCATTTGTAGAATATTGGTCGACTAAATCTGATGTTAAATCCATTCGGTCAACTGTGCCCTCTTCATATAAATTTAGAGCAGTTTGTGGATCCTTTACAACTTTGTATGTCAGTTTATCCATTTTTACAGTTTTTGCATCCCAATAATCTTTATTCTTCACAAGTTCCCAAGTATCACTTGTACTAGACCAATTGGTAATAGTGTATGGTCCATTTGCTAATAAGTTTTCAGAGCTAGTTGCGAATTTATCGCCTTTTTCCTCTACAAACTTTTTGTTTAAAGGGAAGAATGTTCCAAAAGTTGTTAAAGTTTCAAAGTATGGTGTTGGGTTTTCTAATTCAACTACGAGTGTATAATCGCCATCAGCTTTAACACCTAGCTGATCAACAGCTGCTTCACCTTTGCTTACAGCAGTTGCCTTTTTGATTACGCCATTCATCATATACGGACCATATTCAGATCCAGTTGCTGGGTCAACTGCTCGCTGCCATGCATACACAAAATCATGGGCTGTTACGGGATCGCCATTTGACCATTTTGCATCCTCACGTAACGTAAAGGTCCAAGTCAGACCATCTTTACTAACTTCATGCTTGGTAGCAATCCCTGGAGATGGCTGTGTTTTTTCATCTAAACGGTAAAGACCTTCCAATGTTGCAGCTAAGTAGATAAAGGAAGATTCATCTGTAGCTAAAGATGGGTCCATCGAAGGAATGGCTTCTGGGTTTAAAAAGTTAAGTACTTTTTCTCCCTTTTCCTCTTCTTTAGCATCAGAACCTGCTGGTTCCTTCGATTCATTTCCGGAACATGCGGCTAGTACACTTAGCAACAATCCAAATGTTAATAGCAATAACCAATGTTTGACCTTCATTCGTTTTCCCCCTAAATTAAATTTAATTCTGAATATTATCTATCTACAGAAAATTGAGACTCTAAGAATGATTATACTCATTAACTTGTTTTCTTGTAAAGTATTGTTGAATAATTTAGGTAGTGAATTTATTAGACATAGAATAGTAGAAAAACAAAAAAAGCCCTGAAAATCAGGACTTTTTATATTAATCTATAATTTTTAGTGAAATTTTCATTCCTTCATGGTCTTCGGTAGCACCACATATAGTAGAACACATTAATTCATATTCCCCTGTTGTTTCTGTAGTAAATTCAGCAGGAGTGTCAGCTTTGAGGTCAATTCCTAAGTCTTCATTACTAATAGTATGCATTCCTTCTTCGTTTACTAAATTAATTTTAACCTTGGTTCCTTTTTTGATAGTCAATTCTTTATCTGAAGAGAAATCCCAGTTCGTTGCAGTGATTGTGAATTCTTCTACATCTCCTGCAGATGCTACCGCATCAACGGTTTCTGCCTTTTCTTTAGGAGCTGCTTCTTCATCTGCTCCTCCACAAGCCGCCAATCCAAATAGGATGGCACCCATTAATAAAAATAATAATCCGAACTTCTTCATAATATGTAGTCTCCTTTTCCTCTTTGTTTTTACTATTTTAATTTAAGGGATTATGCCATTAATTTCCTTGACCTAGGTCAAGGAAATTAATAGTTTTTGGAGGAAGGAGAGCATATTTGGATGGGACAAACTAGAATGATTATTGTCCGGATTCTAATATTTCTTCAATCTTATCTGATATAAGAGGATAAAAGTTAGTCTTAGCACTATTTGTGGAATTACCGCCAAAAAAACCGGTACCAGGACAGGATTTAACATTATAACTCGCTGTGGCATCTAAGACTCTTTCCTTCGTTTTTAGATGCCACCAATGGTGATACGTAATACTGTCAATGGAAGGGATGAGCCCAAACTTTATACAAAGCAAAGCATTAATGTAGAGAATTGTTTCTTTCTGCTCCTTCGTCATTATATCTTGCCCGATATCGAAGTTTCCCACATGCTCAATGGCAATCCCGAAAGAATTAGCCTTTGGCCCAATTGTTCCTTCGGGAATAACGTTAAGGGGTCTAGATACTGCTACTTTTCCATCTGGAAAGGTGGTGATGTTTTGAGCTATGTTACTCCAGCCCATCGTTTTTTTATGATGATTCTCCATACCCATCAACATACGAAAATGATTAGAACCATTAAAGTGCTTATAGGAAGGTAACCAGGTATGATGCTGTTGGATTAACCGTATTTCTCGGTTAACTTGTGTGTTTGACAACCAATCCTTGAATTCCTCTCTCGTCATTAGGATATGCTGTCCTTGGATTTCAGTTGCATGAACAGGAGCTATAGGCAGGAAAAGTAAACTAAAAATGATTCCAATAACAAGTACAAGACTTTTTCTCATGTTGGTATCCTTTCAAACCTTTTAGGTTTAGTTTGTAGAACACCCATAAGATTATTCTTAAAAAAAATTGGCATCATTTCCCCAACACTTCATTGCCTTTAAACGTTATCTAGGTGAGAACGATAAATAACAAACTTACCTAATTGAATTTGAGAAGGAGGAATTACCCATGGCCTTAAATATTCTCTTTTTCACCATAATCATAAAACCCCGTAAAGTCACATTAGAAGAAGCGATTCATAGAGAAATGGTTGAAAAACGTATGCAGGAGAATTTAGATCGTTATTTTCACATGATGGGCAGGTAGTACTACACACAAAAAGAGACCGAATTTTAATTTCGGTCTCTTTGGCAAATAACTATAGTTCAAATTCACTCATTAAAGCATGCGTATTATCTTCACTGTCCTTAAAAAAGGCCATCCATGTTTCTGTTTGTCCCATTTTTGCAATAAGGTGTGGTTCGTCGATAAATGTAACTTCCTTACGTAACAATTCTTCATAAGCTGCATGAATATTTTCAACTTGAAAGTAGATAATGGAACTGGAATAAGCGAATTCCTCTTTTTCAGGTACACTTAGCAAAAGACGCAAACCGTGGCAGTCGAAGAATGCTAATCCGTTTGTAGAAAATAAATGAGGAAGTCCGAGTTTTTCTTTATAAAACTGTACCGCTTGATCTAGATTCTTAACAGGTACCGCAATTTGTCCAACTTTTTGAATTTCCATAGATAGATTCTCCCTTGCAGGATATTTTAAAATGCATAGTATAAGAAAAGTAAAAGGATTAGCAGCACGAGCAACGAAATAGCTTGGAATTTAAGACTTTGATAGATAGAAGCATTAAAGTTTTCAGAAGGAAGTGGTTTATCTAGATATTCTTCGAGATAACCATTTCGCGTAAACATTATACTTTTGAATCTTCTAAACCCAAATGTAACGCCGTCAAAAAAGCCTCCTTTTGAGGTATACATAAATAAAACAATAATCAGGTAAACAAAACAAAGATAGAATAATGAATTAATAAAGTGCAGGAGATTATAGTCAGCTGAGAAAATTAGAAAGAATAAAAAGGTTAATAAAATATTAATCACTAAATACTTCCATTTATTCTTGAACATTTTCATTTCACCTTTTCATTTATAAAATTATTTTAGACATACAATAAAGACTAAAGGTATTTTAACCCAATACGCTTTGAAAGTATACTTTATCTGTTTTTTTCTATTAGAAATGAAAGCGCATTCCTATTTTAGAATAAAATTTTTCCAGTCATCCACTGGAAAAGTATTGATATATCAACTGTAATGTTAATGTAATCTATAATGATATAATAATTTTTTGACTCTTTTATATATTTAGTCTTTACAAGAGTAGTAAAAAAATAGTATGATTTCCTTAGCTTCTTTTTTAAGAGCGAATTTACAGAAAAATAAAACAATAGGAGGTCATTTTTTTATGAAGAAAAAATTTGCATGGCTTTTAGCCCTAAGCCTAGTACTTAGCATGTTTTTAGCGGCTTGCGCAGGCAACAAGGAAACAGCTGATGATGAGAAAAAGCCAGCTGAAGATGCGCCTAAGGTAGAACAAGTATTAAACTTTGTTAATGGTGACACGATTCCTTCTATGGACCCTTCAATGGTAACTGATGAATATGGAATCCAATTCGTAGGTACTATTATGGAAGGTTTATACCGACTTGATGAAAGCGGAAAGCCAGCTCCAGGTATTGCGACTAAGCACGAAGTTAGTGCAGACGGAAAAACTTGGACTTTCACTTTACGTGAAGATGCAAAATGGGCAAATGGTGATTCTTTAACTGCAAACGACTTCGTTTATGCATGGAAGCGTGCAGTAGACCCAGCTACTGGTTCTGAATACGGTCCTTACATGATGGGCGGCGTTATTAAAAACGCAAACGCTGTCAATAAAGGTGAAGTTCCTGTTGATCAATTAGGTGTTAAAGCTGATGGCGATTTCAAACTAGTTGTTGAACTTGAAAATCCAACACCATATTTTGAATCTTTAACAACTTTCCCTACTTTCTTCCCATTAAACCAAAAGTTTGTTGAGGAAAAAGGCGAATCATTTGCAACTAGCGCTGATACATTATTATCTAACGGACCATTTAAGTTCGCTTCTTGGACTAGTACTGCTAATGAGTGGGAATTAGTTAAGAACGATACTTACTGGGATACAAAAACTGTAAAATTAGAAAAAATGACTTTTGTTGTAGTAAAAGAAGCGCAAACAGCTGTTGATTTATATGAAAAAGGTGAAGTTGACCGTGCTGGTTTATCATCTGACCTAGTTGATACTTACTCAACTCATGATGATTACACAGTAGAACCTGATAACTCTGTATTCTATATTAAGATGAACCAAACTAAAAACCCAGCTCTTAAGAACGTAAACGTACGTAAAGCAATCTCTAGAGCATTTGATAAGCAAGCATTAGTGGATGAAATCTTAAACAACGGTTCTATCGTTGCTAACGGTTTAGTGCCAAAAGATTTCGTTCCAACTCCAGATGGTAAAGACTTCCGCAAAGCTAGTGGAGATCTTGTGAAATTTGACGTTAAAGAAGCACAAAAGTTCTGGGAAACAGCTAAAACTGAACTAGGAACTGATACAGTTGAAATCGAATTCCTAGGCGGCGACAACGATGTTTCTAAAATGATGAACCAATATCTTGCAAACCAATTATCAACTAACCTTCCTGGTTTAAAAATTACTTTAAAAGAAGTACCATTTGAACAACGTTTAGAATTAGATACAGCTATGGATTATGACATGCAGTTTGCTGGATGGGGACCTGACTTCCTAGATCCATATACCTTCATGAACCTTTGGTTAACTGATGGTGGAAACAACCAAATGGGCTATTCTAACCCAGAATATGATAAGTTAATCAATGAAACTGCAACAACTTTAGCTCAAGATACAGAAGCTCGTTTTGATAACTTCTTAAAAGCAGAAAAAATCCTATTTGATGATGCAGCAGTTGCTCCTGTATATCAAAGAGCTGGCGCATTGTTAGTATCTCCGAAAGTACAAGGTGTGTTTACAAACCAATTTGGAGCAACTTACGAATACAAGTGGGCTAGCGTTGGTGCTGAAGAATAATCAGCATTAAAAAAGATTATATAGTACGTTATTATTAAAAATTGAAGGGAGTGTATGCTGATAAAGCATAGACTCTCTTTTCTCCTGTTTGGACCTGAATATTCCGATTATAACAAAAATTTATAATCGACTAGATATAACATATAATAAAGAGAAATTTAGGAGGTGCAAAAATGACTCGATATTTACTTCGTCGCGTATGGTATATGCTAATAACATTATTTATTATTGCGACATTCTCGTTCTTTCTTATGAAAATCTTGCCGGGGAGCCCGTTACAGGCAGAAGATAAATTGACTGAAGAACAAAAAGAAATTATTTTAGAAAAGTATGGATTGAATGATCCAATACCTGTTCAGTATGCCAAATATCTTGGCGGACTTGTAAAAGGTGATTTGGGTGTATCCTTTAAATTTGATAATACACCGGTAACAACAATCTTGTTTGATAGAATCGGGCCATCTGCACTATTAGGTTTTCAGGCATTAGTGATAGGCTCTATCTTGGGAATATTCCTTGGATTAATGGCCTCAATCTTCCGAAATAGTCCGATTGACTTTTCATCCACAATCATTGCGGTTATCGGAACCTCGATACCTTCGTTTGTATTTGCAGGATTATTACAATATGTTTTTGCAGTAAAATTAGGCTGGTTCCCGGTTGCTCTTTGGGGCACACCTGCACATACCATTTTGCCAACGATTGCTTTGGCCATTCACCCGATGGCAACAGCTGCTCGTTTTACAAGAACAGAAATGGTAGAAGTGTTACATTCTAATTACATCATAACTGCACGTGCTAAAGGTGTTGCTGAATCTGGAATTATTTTAAAACATGGATTGCGTAATGCACTTATCCCGTTAATTACAGTATTGGGTCCAATGGCAGTTGGTTTGATGACAGGCTCAATGGTTATTGAGCAAATTTTTGCGATTCCTGGTATTGGTGAGCAATTCGTTACATCTGTAATGGTAAATGACTACCCAACCATTATGGGTACAACATTGTTATTTGCATTTGGCTTTATTGTGATTATCTTAATCATTGACCTCCTATACGGATTAATTGATCCTAGGATAAGACTAGCAGGGGGGAAATAAGTAAAATGGATAAAAATAACCTAAATAATATACCAAAAGATTTATTTGTCCCTCTTGTTCGTAAAGAGGATACGAGCGATAAGATTTCAGCTCCCAGCAGAACGTTTTTTCAGGATGCGAAAAGAACCCTTTTCAATAATAAACCTGCTGTTTTCAGCATGATTCTTATCCTGTTTATTATCATCATGAGTATTGTCGGTCCGTGGATGAACAATTATGGTTCCGATGAACAGGATTTAAACAGGGCAAAAATGCCTCCACGTGTACCGGCTTTGGAGAATGTCTCTTGGCTTGGTATGAATGGTACTTTATCTGGAACGTTCCAAGGTAAAGATGTTCAGCAGGCAACGGCCAAGGCAAATGCAAGATTTGATAATAAAGAAGAGTTTATTGATCTTGAAGTCATTAATAAAGGTGACGGCACTAGAAATTCTGCTGAAGTGAAAGCTACCTATCGTATTTATGAAGCGAAAGATATGAAAGACACCTATTTCTGGTTTGGCAGTGATGCCTTAGGACGTGACCAATGGACAAGGCTTTGGGAAGGGACAAGGGTTTCATTAATTATCGCTTTTGTTGCTGCACTTCTTGACCTTGCCATTGGAGTTTCTTATGGTGGGATTTCTGCATTTTATGGTGGCAGAGTTGATAATATCATGCAGCGAATTGCCGAGATTTTAGTTGGTATTCCTAACTTGGTCATTATCCTCTTAATGATGCTTGTTCTTAAACCAGGTATTATATCGATTGTTATTGCGTTGTCAATAACAGGCTGGATTGGTATGTCCCGGATTGTCCGTGGTGAAGTATTAAAGTTAAAAAATCAAGAGTTTGTTTTAGCTTCAAGAACGTTAGGAACATCTAATGGTACTATTATTAGAAAACACTTGGTTCCAAATATCAGTGGTATTATCATTATTAACACAATGTTTTCTGTTCCAGGCGCAATCTTTTTTGAAGCATTCTTAAGCTTTATCGGATTAGGTATTGTTCCTCCAGATGCTTCACTTGGTTCTTTAATTGACCTTGGGTTTGATAACCTCAGACTTTATCCATATATGCTCGTGTTCCCGGCAATTGTAATCTCTGTTCTTATGATTGCATTTAATATCGTTGGTGATGGTTTGAGAGATGCATTCGATCCGAAAATGCATAAATAAGAAGGTAGGTGTTTAATAAATGAGTAAATTATTGGAAGTCAAAGATTTAAAAGTATCATTTAACACCTACAATGGTGAAGTGCATGCTGTACGAGGTGTTACCTTTGATTTAAATAAAGGTGAAACGTTAGCAATCGTAGGTGAATCTGGTTCAGGTAAGTCAGTAACCTCAAATGCGATTATGAGACTTCTTCCAGAGCCGCATGGTTATATTAAAGAAGGACAAATCCTCCTCGAGGGAGTAGACCTTGCTAAAAAAACAAGCAAAGAAATGCAAAAAATTCGCGGAAAAGACATCTCTATGGTTTTCCAAGATCCAATGTCGTCTCTAAATCCGACTATGAAAATTGGTTATCAAATCATGGAAGGTTTGATGAAGCATCAGAATATGAGCAAAACAGAGGCTAGAAAAACTGCTCTTGAGCTTTTAACACTTGTTGGTATTCCTAGGCCGGATGTACGTATTAATCAATATCCTCACCAATTCTCTGGCGGTATGCGTCAACGTGTGGTGGTAGCGATTGCATTAGCATGTAATCCGAAAATCTTAATTGCAGATGAGCCAACTACTGCTCTTGACGTAACGATTCAGGCTCAAATCTTAGAGTTGATGAAGAGTATTCAACAGAAAACCGATAGTGCGATTATTTTTATCACGCATGACCTTGGTGTTGTAGCAAACGTTGCAGACCGTGTAGCCGTCATGTACGCTGGAAAAATCGTAGAAATTGGGACGGTAGATGATATTTTCTACAATCCTAAGCACCCGTATACTTGGGGATTGATAGGCTCTATGCCAACATTGGATAGTTCGGATGAAGAGCTTTTTGCTATTCCTGGAAGCCCGCCAAACATGCTTACCCCTCCTGTAGGAGATGCGTTTGCTCCAAGAAATCAATTTGCTTTAGAAATTGATACTGTAATGGAACCGCCTATGTTTAAGGTTTCAGACACACATTATGCGGCAACCTGGCTGCTGCATCCAGATGCGCCTAAAATTGAGCCGCCTGATGCCGTTAAGCACAGGATGCAAGGTTTTGCTCAAACAGGTACTAAGGGCGGTGGAAAAAGGTGACAAGAGAAAAGTTACTTGAAGTTAAAAATTTACAAAAACATTTTGCTGTTGGTAAAAAGAATACAATCAAGGCTGTGGATGGTGTTAGCTTTGATGTATTTAAAGGTGAAACCTTTGGTCTAGTTGGGGAGTCTGGCTGTGGAAAGTCTACAACCGGCAGAACCATCATTCGACTCTACGATGCAACTGGCGGTGAAGTTAAATTTAATGGTGAAGATGTTCACGGTAAAAAGAATAAATCCGAACTACTTAAATTTAACCGCAAAATGCAAATGATTTTCCAAGATCCTTCTTCTTCATTAAATCCACGTATGACCGTTTTGGATATTATTGCTGAGGGTCTTGACGTTCATAAACTCGTAAAGAATGAGGCTGAACGAAAGCAAAAGGTTGAAGAATTATTAGAATCGGTTGGTTTAAATAAAGAGCACGCTACTCGCTTCCCACATGAATTTAGTGGCGGTCAAAGACAGCGTATTGGTATTGCTAGAGCGCTTGCTGTTGACCCCGAGTTTATTATTGCCGATGAACCTATCTCTGCATTGGATGTATCCATTCAGGCACAGGTAGTGAATCTGCTTAAGAAGCTCCAAAAAGAACGTGGATTAACATACTTGTTCATTGCCCATGACCTTTCAATGGTTAAATATATCTCTGACCGTATTGGCGTTATGTATATGGGTAATCTAGTTGAACTAGCTGAAAGTGATGAATTATACAATAATCCTATTCATCCATACACAAAATCATTACTATCAGCGATTCCTCTACCAGACCCAAGATATGAGCGCGCTCGTAAGCGTATCAGCTATGATCCTACTGTACATGATACAAATGGCGAGTTTGAACTTAGAGAAGTTGTTCCAGGTCACTTTGTACGTTGTACGGCAAAGGAATTTGAAAGATATCAAAATGAGCAAAAGTAACATTAATAGCACCATGAGAATACTTTTACTAAAAAATCCTTACTTAAAAAAAGTAAGGATTTTTTGTGTGAAATTCTTTTGGAATTAGAAATGATTCATTTCTACTATGTAGTTTTTCTCTTTAAGTACTTTATAAAGCATGTCGATATGTTCGTTATTCTTTGTTTCTACGGAAATTTCCAGACCGGCATAGCCAGGATAAATATTTTTGCCCATATGACTGAGATTCACGGATTGAATGTTTGCATCTAAATCGGTTAGAGCGTTTAGCACCTTTTGAAGTTCTCCAGGTTTGTCCTTTAAAGTTATTGTAAAAGCAGCATACCGTCCTGACTCCACTAATCCTCGTTCGATGATCCTTGAAATAAAATTCATATCAACATTTCCGCCGCTTAAAACAGCCACAACCTTCTTTTCTTTCAACTTCACTTTTTCATATAGTAGTGCTGAGAGGGAACAAGCACCTGATCCTTCCACTAACAGCTTATTTCTTTCTAAAACCATCAGCATCGTTCTAGCAATTTCCATCTCATCAACACAAAAAATATCATCGACATATTTTTGGGCGATGTCAAAGGTTCTCAGTCCAGGTTTTTTAACAGCTATCCCATCTGCCATCGTGGGTGTTGATTCTACCATTAAAGGTTTGTTTTCAAGTAATGACTGTTTCATACTAGGGCAGGCCAGTGCCTGGACACCATATACAGCGATATGGGGGTTTTTCTCCTTCACAGCCATTGCAACTCCTGCAATCAGCCCGCCGCCTCCTACAGGGCAAATAATGGCCTCTACATCGGGAAGCTGGTCGAGTATCTCCAATCCAACCGTCCCTTGACCGGCAATGATGGAATCATCATCAAAGGCATGTATAAAAGTGGCATCCCTTTGCTCTTTAAGTTCTAAAGCATAGGCTAGTGCATCATCAAATGTTGCTCCCTCTAAGAGTACCTCTGCCCCATACTGCTTCGTAGCCAGCACCTTACTAAGGGGTGCTCCCTTTGGCATGACAATCGTACAATTAACACCAAGCATTTGACTTGAGTAAGCTACACCTTGCGCATGGTTGCCGGCAGAGGCAGCTACAACCCCTTTATCGAGCTCTTCCTTTGAAAGAGATATTAACTTATTATAAGATCCTCTAGCCTTAAAAGAGCCTGTTTTTTGGAGGTTTTCGAGCTTTAGATATACTTCGTTATGAGAAAGCAGACTAAAGGTTTTCGAATAGTCCAGCGGCGTTGTATGGATGACTCCCTTCATCTTCTCACGTGCAATAATAATGTCATCTACGTTCACAATCATTTCCTCCTGCTTTACACACTTATTTTCTCTTAGGATGTACTGTGTAAAGTAAACTATGAATTATTTCCGGGAAATAATCCCTAGGTTAATTGAGTAACCTTTTTTATTTTTAAATGTCAAAATAGTGATCCTCTATATCATTTGTTGTAAGGAATAGGAAAAAAAGGTTTTTTAAGTATGATTTTGTATATATAAAAATGTGTAATGGGAAAATTCCAAGGCATTCGGCTCTAAACTAAATTTCACTAAGCTCTATCAAAACATTATTACAGCAGTAGCATTAGACTCTGATGAAGAAGGTAAGGGAATGTATAATATAGACAGTATTGACCTACGTGCACTGAGTGGCAATCGGTAGCTGATCCTACGAACCCAGCAAATAAAGTGTTATGGGGAAATCGGTGAGACGAAGCTGATAATACCTTAATTTTTGAAGCAGACCTATCTAATGTTCCTTCTGCAACATTAAATTTTGACAACTATCTTGATATTGAAGAACAGTGGGATTTCGGTGTTGTTCAGGTTTCAACTGATAATGGTCAAACATGGACCAGTTTAGAGAATGCTAATACACGCAGTGATGTTGTGGAAGAGGCTATCCAAAAATTAAAGATAATGTACCAGGTTTCATAGGTAATACTAAAACTTGGGGAAAAGAATCCTTTGATTTAAGCGCATATACAGGTCAAAAAGTATTGGCCTCCTTCCGTTATTTAACCGATTGGGGTTACAATGATATGGGCTGGTACATTGATAATATTGCGATTCCTGAAATCGGATATAGCAATGATGGAAGCTCTACAGAAGCCTTTAAATCCTTAAAAGAAGTTATAGTTCAATAGGTCAATTATACAGTGACATTTATTAATGAAGAAATTAAAAAGGGGAAGAAAACAAAATACAAAGTAATCACAGTGGATCCATTTAGTGTTACGGATACGGACGTATTAAACTTGAAAAAGTTATTTAGTAAAGACGAAAGTAACTATATGATTACATCCAATGCAGCTCATGCGGGCAGTAAAAATTCAGTAGACTTTACGTACGAAATTCATATAAAAAAGGATGAAAAAAAGAAAAATAAATAATAATTAACTAGATTTATTTCAAAAAAATGACTCCGGCACTTGCCAGAGTCATTTTTTTGAACATTTTATTTAAAGATTAACACTTTACCCACTGTACCATCAGCACTTTCGCCAACAACACGGAACTTTAATCCGTACTTTGGTACGTTACGTCCTGCGTCAACTAGACCAGGGTTAGTGTAATTGGCACTATCATCGAATAATGAGCTACGTTGAGTAAAGTTGTCTTTTACTGTTTTTCCTAAAAGGGCAGTATAATCAACAAACAATTTTTCAGATTTATTGAGACTGAATGCAGCATCATGCATCTGGAAACGTGAATTAGCTACAGATTTATCGTTAAAAATAACAGTTTGTTGGTCTGCATCTACAACTCCTAAGAAACCATCACCAGGGTGAATTCCTGTCCAATTGTTATCGTATGATTCATCTACATACCAGACAACCAATCCTGGGTCATAACTCATTAAGCTTGCACCACGACGGATATTCTTTAATCCTTCGTCCAGACCGTTGTGTGATCTCCACTCTAATAGGTAATAGTGGTTAGTCGTATTTTTACCATCATGCTTTTCAAAGCCTTCTAATGCAAATTTAGGGTCACCTTCAGCACCATCAGAGAATACTTCATTTCCATCAGCCGTTACTTTAACATTGTCAGCAAAGAAGCCATCCAAATTGGTTCCCCAGTCTGACATCGAACGGAATTGAAGTTGGATTTTCTGTCCAGCATAGGCACTTAAATTGAGGGTTTCGTGAATCCAGCCATTACTTGAGCCTGTGTAGCCTGGCAGGTTAGCTTTAATTGCAGGGTAGCCATTAGGGTCAAGAGTGGTGGTAGTTCTTTCGCTAGATAGGGAAGTCCATGTACCACCATTATCTATGGACACTTGAACCATCGCGTAATCCCAATCTTTCTCAATATTATACCAAGTATCAAAATCAAGGGTTGCAGTAGTTTTGCCTGTTAAATCAACGGTTGCCACCATCTTATGGTCAACTTCATCACCTTTACCACCATGGTACTCGAATTCCCCATCCTTCGGAGTATTCAATACATTAAGCTTACCCGGTAAATCAATTCTAACAGCATCATTATTTGTTCCCTTTGTTACAGCTTCATCAAGTAGGACTGTAGTACCAGCCATAGTGATTTCATCTGCTTTAAGTGTTTCTCCACTTAACCAGTTACCGCCATGTAAGTTTTGGAGCATTTCTCTTGCGTATGGGCTCATTCCTGTAGGTTCTGTTCCAGGTACGTCACCTGCCCAGCTTCCAGCTGACATTAGAGACCAGTAGTCAACCGGTGAACCAGCACCACTGCCTATTGTGTCATATTCATCTGGTAACCCTAGGTCATGTCCGAATTCGTGAGCAAATACACCTGCAGCGCCGTCTTCTGGTTCAATGGTATAATCTAATGCAGTTAAACGATTGCCACCAAAATTATTACTATCAGATACTTCACCAGGAACTAATACATATCCTCCTAGATTCCAGCGGTGTGACCATATTGCATCACCAGCGAGGCTACCACCACCAGCTTCTTCACCAACTCCTGCATGGATAACCATTAAATGGTCAATGACTCCATCGGCTTCAGCGTGGATACCGTTTCCATTTAAGTCATCGCGATCCCACTTATCATAATCTCCTAAATTTATGTTAGGATCTGCTGCTGCTTTTTTAAGTGCTTCAACAACTAGCGTACGTGGACGTGCGTCACTGCCATCAGGAGCAGGATCGTTTCCGCCATAATAAGCTGCAGGATGGTCAGCGGTATACCAACCAGCTACATCACCTTCAACACTATAACTACCACCAGATTGTTGATCATAGTATTGCTTCATTGAAATGAGGTTTTCTCCGTTTGGACCCTCGTAACCATCTGCACCGAAAATCATATTTTGGAAATGCTCATCTGAATAGTTTTCATAGAACATATCTGTTTCTTCTTTTGTGATGGAACTTCTTTCATAGTCAGGGAAGTCAATTTTAAGAACAAGTACTTTATCAGTACGAACTCCTTCATCATAGCTAGTATCTTCCTTAACAGGGTCAACCGTATTCTTCTGAGCTTGTCCTAATTTATTTCCATTACCATTCTTAAGACCATTAGATATTGCTTTATCACTTTTCTTAAGCTTTCCAAGCCCTGCTGGTAACTGATCTTTTGTTTTGGTAAACTTACTTTTTCCTTTTAGATAGTTTTTCAATGCCTTTTCTGCTTCAGCTGGGGTAGCATTTTTAGCTATAGTGCCATTCTTCTTTAACATTTCTATTAATCTCTCATCATTGGCAATCCCTAAATCAATTGGACTACTTGATGTTATTATTTTATTAGATGATAAATCATTTGCCTTTACACTTGGTGAAAATGAAGCGACATTAAACAACCCTAGTCCTAAAGACAGAGTTAGTGCAGTGGATAGAACTTTTCTCTTCTTCATATAGATCCTCCCTTTTTTTGTTTTTACCCCTTTTTGACCGGTTACTACTATGTATGTATCCCTCCTTATTAAAAAAGAATCTACTAATCTTAAAATGGTTCGAGTCCCTAAGTATATAGTAGTGTAATATGATGATATATCCTTATTTAAATATTGTAAATATTTAAATAACTAATTACAAAAATAGAAATAATACTATTAAATATGACAACAGTATTCGAGGATTACCGGGCTGTTTTTACAAAAAGTACTTTAAAAATATAAAATGAAAGGGTTTTCATTAAATAAAAAAAAGAAGGAATAAGAACCAGTAAGAACGTTTGAAGAGTTTAGAGAAATCTTCGCATGACATGTCTTTAGTTTGCGGGAAAGTTTTAGCATTATTTGTTTACTTTTGCTGGAATTTAAAGAGTTGTTACATAGGCAAATGGTGGTATCATTATAATGTTCTAAAAGTTTGTTTATAATATAATAGAAGATACATATTGAGGGGCAGGTTAAAATAATGTCAGAAGCAACTCCTGTGTTAAAAAAGTTGAATTTTAAGGATCAAGGGCAGCCGGTATTAGTTATCAATGCACCAAAGTCTTATGATGAGATAAAAGCTGCATTTGAAGGGGAGGTTCATCAGAAGGCAGAACTGGAGATGTATGATTTTGTTCAGGTGTTTGGTACGAGTAATGAAGAACTTCAACTTAATGCTAAAAATGCGGTTACTTATGTGAAGGATGATGGCTTATTTTGGCTCTGCTACCCTAAGAAGTCATCGAAGACCTATAAAAGCTCCAATTGCAGCCGAGAAACGGTTATGGGTATGCTCTCTGAAGAGGGCTATGAACCAGTTAGGCAAATTGCGATTGACGATGATTGGTCTGCATTAAGATTCCGTAAACCTGAAAAAATCAAGAAAATGGTTCGAGACTTTGCTGTAACAAATGAAGGAATCAAACGGACGAAGAAGGAATAGGTCCCTTACCCAAGGGGTCTTTTTTTGTATACAGAATACGTATACATGTTTACGAAAAATGTATACTTGTTTACAATATCGTATACATCGTGTTTACAAAAATGTTTACATGTGCACAAACTTGTGTACATGTTGATATATAGCGATGTGTACAGGTTTGTAATCGTTGTAAACATAAATGTATACAACGATTACGTATTGTTTACAATTTTACACTTTCATTTCTTTTTGTCTGGGATATTGAAGAATCTAGCAAACTTCTATACTCTTATACTATAGAAGTTAGATACATATCTTCATTAACATCTAAATTAATAGAATGAAAGGATGACAATTTTGAATAATACTAGAATTGCAGCTATTGATGTAGGGAATGATTCAATTAAGGCTATTTTTGGAGAATTAGAATATGAACTTAATATCCCAAATATTATCGCAAGGGACACGGAAGACCGCCCTGTTATTGGAATAGAAGAATTAGATGATAAGAATCCACTTGATGGTATCCATGTAAAAGTCCACTCTCCTGCATTAAAGGAGAATAACGCCATATATCGTGTCGGAAATCTAGCAACTAAAAGCAACAATGGGACTGAGTTAGATCCTGGCAGCAGTAAGTCTGAAGAAGATCAAACGTTAATTTTACTCTTTACTACTTTGGCTTTGGACGCTGTGAAGGAAGGAAATAAGAATAATTTCCGTCAAACGAAAAATGTCATTGATGCGAACTACACACTTGGAACTGGCCTCCCTCTTCGTGAAGTTAAGGAGGGTAAGGATGCAGGCTACCGTTCAAAGCTAATCGGTTCTGTTCACCAAGTAGAGTTTCTTGTTACACCTAAATACCAAGGTTTAAAGGTAAATATTAAGTTTGATGAAATCAAGGTATACCCTGAAGGTTTTGCTGCTTATATTAACCTGGTAATGGATAATAACTCAAA
Source organism: Bacillus sp. 7884-1 (assembly GCF_002272245.1). Classification (GTDB taxonomy): domain Bacteria; phylum Bacillota; class Bacilli; order Bacillales; family Cytobacillaceae; genus Neobacillus. The sequence continues at coordinate 45,140 of NZ_NPDD01000038.1, forward strand.
AATCATTAATAAAGACTTAATCGATAAACGTATCTTGATCCAAGATATTGGCGGATTATCAACAGATATCGCCGTTATTAAAAACCGAAATGTCGATGATGATAAAGCACAAGGCTTTAATCTTGGGGTTTCAGAATCATTGGAAGCAATCCGTGAGGAAATTAGAACTAAGCATGGTGTAGAACTAGACAGCCGCCGTGATGTGGTTGAAATCATCACCAAGAAAAACGACCGAAATCATATCATGGTTAAAGGAAGCAGAACGAGTGTTCATGATATAACGGACCGCATTCTACTAGATTTAGCAAAGAAACAATACCGCTTATTACGTAATGTTTGGTCAAAGAACTCCCAAACGGAAATTTGCTACTTTGTCGGAGGTGGTGCTACCGTTTTAAAGGATTATCTTAAAACATTAAATAACAATCTCGATGGTTTTAATATTGACTTCTTTGAAGATGAAAAAGAGAGCATTTGGATGATGGCAAATGCCTATTATAAGCTGATTCAAGATTTTGTTAAAAAGACAGAGAAACAAAAGGTCGAACAACCTAAAAAACCTGTTACCAATTAATAGGGTGATGATATGAAAAAGGCTGGATCGAATGAAATTCATAGGGGACAGGCAATCTCCTTCCGCGTCCCCTCTGATACACCTGACCATTTGGTTAAGAAGCTGCAAAAGTTAAAGGAAACTGAAAGAAGAAATTTCTCCAGCAAGATTGCAGAGTTCGTGATGGAGGGTGTCAGTAACGTTAATGCAAGAGAACGCGAGATGATTAATGTCCCGCTGCCGAAAAAGCTAACGAAAGCACAACGTGACTGGTTGAAGCATGAGCATTCTGAGGCATTATTAGGGAGTATTATCTATCAGTTAATATCAGACCCAGTCCGGTCTACTTCCCTGCTAGCGAGTTTAAATAGCAGTTCACTTGATATCGATGAGGCTTTATATCTCCAAGAGGAAAGTATTCCTGAAATCCATTCTTATCGAGAGAATGACAGCGCCGTAGAGGAAATCGCTGCTTCGATTGATTTAAGCGATATGGATGATGACTTAAGCGGATTTGATTGGGATAATGCGAAACCTGTGATTGAAGAAGAAAAGGTTGAAGAAGAGCCTGATTTAGATGATCTGCTTGGCGGATTTCTAGCGAGTATGAATAAATAGCAAAAATGGACCCAATAAAAGGGTCCATTTTCTATCCTACTGAATCCAAAGTTTAAATAACCCTTCTGTTACGCCTAAGTTATACATGTAGTAAATACCAAATACAGTACTAATCACTCCTGTAACCCGGGTAAGGGTTTTATTCAAGCTTAACTTTTTTGCACTAAAAACAAACGGAATCCCAATTAATGTAGTAAAGAAGAGCATTCCTATGACGGTACCGACTCCAAATATAAGGATATAGATTGCTCCCTCCCAGGCACTATTTACTGTGCTCATGGTAAGAACTACCATTGCTCCGCTTCCGGCAAGACCGTGAACGAGTCCAATAAACATGGAGTTAAGATAAGAAACCTTTTTATGCTGAGCATGACTCTCGTGAACGCCGTTATAATCATGAGAATGGACATGTTTATGTAATTCGCCATCATGTTCATGCTTATGTAAATGAATGTTTTTAAAGGATAGAATCGTAGTAATCCCAAGATAAACTAGCATAATTCCTACTAAAAACTCTAATGACATAGCCCATTTTTCTGGGATTTCACCTTTCATGAGTATGAGAATAATTCCAATAATAAATAATGTTGCAGTGTGGCCTATTCCCCAATATACGCCGGCTAATGAAGATCGCAATAACTTTTTACTTTGGCTGGCAATGGTTGATACTGCAATAACATGATCCGGTTCAATGGCGTGTTTGATACCAAGCACAAAGCCTAAACCGAGTACGGAAAGTAAACCAATTTCCATCCATTCTCCCCCTATACTTTTGAAAGTAAGAATAAGCTTATTATAGCATAGAGGGATTTTATAATATTTTTATCGACCTGAACATTAAAATACCCTTCCTATTAAGTTGTATTAAAATTATAATCATATAATAGGAAGTGAAAATGTGAACAAACACTTTCTTTGAATAGCATGCTAAAGGAGAAAACATATGGAAAAATTAAAGAATTATCGTTTTCCTATTATACTATTGCTATCTATTTTGCTTGGCGCAATTATAGGTTTAGTTATGAAGGAAGACGCTGTCATCTTACAGCCGATAGGCGATGTCTTTTTAAATCTTTTATTCACGATTATCGTTCCACTGATCTTCTTCACCATTTCCTCTTCGATCGCAACCATGAATGGTGCAAAAAGATTAGGGAAAATCATTGGCTGGATGTTTGGAACCTTCTTGTTTACAGGACTTATTTCAGCTATTTATATGTATTTTGTCGTAAAGTTCGTGAATCCTGGTGAGGGTGTTAATTTAAAACTAGTTAAACCAGAAGCGGCGGAGGAATTAAATCCTGTCGCACAAATCGTTAAAACCTTTACCGTGCCTGACTTTGTTGAATTGTTCTCAAGAAGCAATATGTTAGCGCTCATCGTGATTTCTATTTTGGTTGGATTTGCTGCGCAATCAGTTGGCGAACGCGGTAAGCACTTTACCAGCTTTTTAAGCTCAGGTTCTGAAGTGATGATGAAGGTCGTATCCTTGATCATGTACTTAGCACCAGTTGGTCTTGGAGCTTATTTTGCCACGCTAGTGGGGCAGTATGGTCCGATTTTATTAGGCTCCTATATTAAAGCGGGTGTAACGTATTATGTTGCTTCGATTGTCTATTTCTTTATTGCCTTTACGATTTATGCCTTTATGGCAGGCAAAGGTAAAGGAATTCGAGTGTTTTGGAGTAATATGCTGGAACCTTCGATTACGGCGCTTGCAACCTGTTCAAGTGCTGCGTCTATTCCCGTTAACTTAGAAGCTTCAAGAAGAATGGGAATCAAGCAAGATATTCGTGATACAACGATTCCATTAGGAGCAGCCTTGCACAAGGATGGATCTGTTCTTGGCGGCGTATTAAAAATTGTCTTCCTGTTCGGAATCTTTGATATGAATAACACTGGGATTGGAACGTTTTTCTTAATTATCAGTGTATCTCTTTTAGTTGGAGCCGTTATGGGAGCAATTCCGAGCGGAGGTATGATTGGGGAAATGCTAATCCTAAGCTTATTTGGATTCCCGCCTGAGGCATTACCAATTATTGCGGCGATTTCTACGTTAATTGACCCGCCTGCTACGATGCTGAATGCAAGCGGCGATAATGTCGCAGGAATGATGGTTTCGAGAATGGTGGAAGGCAAGAATTGGCTTAAAAAAATTGCATAAAATAAGGGTGCTCCATCTCGGAGCACCCTTATTTTTTTAGATAACGCCCTGTGCGATCATTGCGTCAGCTACTTTTAAGAATCCGGCGATATTGGCGCCGACAACGAGGTTGCCTGGGTAGCCATATTCATCAGCAGCATTCATACTGTTGCGATAGATATTGATCATGATTTGGTGTAATTTTGCATCAACTTCTTCAAATGTCCATGATAATCTTTGGCTATTTTGCGCCATTTCTAGAGCGGATACTGCTACACCTCCAGCATTTGCTGCTTTTCCAGGGGCAAATAAAATATCACTTTCTAAAAATACTTCAATCGCTTCAAGAGTGGATGGCATATTCGCACCTTCTCCAACTGCCTTTACACCATTTGAAACAAGTTGTTTAGCTGCAGAGTGATCGATTTCATTTTGAGTTGCACAAGGCAATGCGATATCACATGGAATCGACCAAATACCAGAGCAGCCTTCGAAGTATTGAGCTTCTAGATGCTCAAGAACATATTCACTGATTCTTTTACGTTCCACTTCTTTAATTCGTTTCACGGTTTCAAGCTTGATGCCTGATGGATCATAGACATAGCCATTTGAATCGCTGCAGGCAACAACCGTTGCTCCTAATTGGTTTGCTTTTTCAATCGCATAAATAGAAACGTTTCCTGATCCAGAAACGACTACTGTACTGCCTTCAAAGCTAAGGCCCTTATCAGAAAGCATTTCGTGTACAAAGTATACAGTCCCGTAACCAGTGGCTTCAGTACGTGCTAAACTGCCGCCATAACCAAGTCCTTTACCAGTTAACACACCTGCTTCGTAGGCACCGCGAATTTTTTTATATTGTCCAAACATATAACCAATTTCACGGGCACCTACGCCGATATCTCCTGCTGGTACATCGACATCAGGTCCAATATGTCGGTAAAGCTCTGTCATAAAGCTTTGCGTAAAGCGCATGATTTCGCCATCTGATTTTCCTTTAGGGTCAAAGTCAGAACCACCCTTGCCTCCACCAATTGGCTGACCAGTAAGGGAGTTCTTAAGGATTTGTTCGAAGCCTAGGAATTTAATAATGCTTAAATTCACCGATGGGTGGAAGCGTAATCCGCCTTTATAAGGTCCGATTGCACTGTTAAATTGAACGCGGAAGCCGCGGTTGACTTGAACTTTTCCTTTATCATCAACCCAGGGAACACGGAAAGAAATGACTCTTTCAGGCTCTACGATTCTTTCTAGAATACTTTGCTCCATGTATTTCGGATGTTTTGTAAAAACAGGAATCAGTGAGTCGAAAATTTCCTTAACGGCTTGTTGAAACTCAGATTCATATGGATTGCGGCACATTACTGTATTAAACACCTCATCCACATATTGAAGTGCTGTACTTTGATTATCTTGTTTTAACTGTTCAATTGTTTTCAAGTTACCCACCTCTTTAATGAGAATTTAAATTTTTAAATTATTAGAATATTAATAAGGAATATTTTATAATGAAATAACAATCTTAACAATGCTAATAATAGATAACATTCATCTCAAAATGAGATGAATGGAGGTGAACTCTTTGGAATTAAGACAAATTCAATACTTTATGGAAGTGGCCAAGCGAGAACATGTTACGGAGGCAGCGTTGGCTCTGCATGTGGCGCAATCAGCTGTCAGCAGGCAAATTTTCAATTTGGAAACAGAGCTCGGCGTGAACTTATTTATCCGTGAGGGACGAAATGTCAAACTCACAATGATCGGACAGATGTTTCTAGAGCACATGGAACAAGCGATGAAGGTGATTGAGGAGGCACAACGGGAAATTAAAGAATACCTAGATCCCATGAAAGGTACGATTCGAATTGGTTTTCCCAGCAGTTTGGCGTCCCATACCCTTCCCACAACCATTTCAGCCTTTCGTGAACACTATCCTCAGGTGAAATTTCAACTAAAACAAGGTTCATATATTGAGTTGATTGAGGGTGTTATTAATGGTGCTTTTGATATGGCTTTAATAGGTCCTGTTCCAAAACAGGAGAAGAAAGTGTTAGGGACAACATTATTTACAGATAATATTGTGGCGCTCTTGCCCTCTACTCATCCTCTAGCAAATCAGAAAGCGATAAAATTAAGTCAACTGCGTGAGGATTCCTTTGTCTTGTTTCCAAAGGAATATGTATTACGAGAAATCATTGTTCGTGCTTGTGAGCAGATTGGCTTTCAGCCAAAGGTGTCCTTCGAAGGGGTAGATACTGACTCGATAAAAGGATTGGTGTCAGCAGGTCTCGGTATCACCTTAATTCCTGAAATCACGCTGGTGGATGGATTTCCCAGGTCAACCGTTAAGATACCGATTGTTGAGCCTGAGGTTACCCGTACGGTCGGAGTTATTATCCCGAGGGAACGTAAGCTGCTCCCTACGGTCAGGCTCTTTTATGAATTCTTAAAGGATTTCTTTTCTAGATTAGACCGATATCAAATGTAAAAGCCCAACTTTTCAGCTGGGCTTTATTTTATGCCTTTTGTTCGAAAAGTTTCGTAATTTCGATGACGGTGTTTACTGCCTTTATCATGTTATCTACGGAAATAAATTCATACTTTCCGTGGAAGTTTTCCCCGCCGGTAAAAATATTTGGAGTGGGAAGCCCCATGTAAGAAAGCTGAGAGCCATCTGTACCGCCGCGGATTGGTTTGATGAGCGGTTTAATGTCAAGGTTCTCCATTGCCTCTTGAGCGATGTCGACGATCTCCATTACCGGTTTGATTTTTTCACCCATATTGTAATATTGGTCCTTTAATTCTAGAAGAATGGTATCTTTGCCGTATCTTTCATTAAGAAGGTCGACAATGCTTTGCATCCTGCTTTTTCTTGCTTCGAAAATTTCCTTGTCATGGTCTCGGATAATATAGTACATCTTCGTTTGCTCGACATCACCATTGAAGGAAATCAAGTGGTAGAAGCCTTCATAACCTTCTGTATGTTCAGGTGCTTCGAGTGCGGGCAGTTGACTATGTAATTCCATGGCAATCTTCATTGAATTCACCATTTTGTCTTTCGCGGAACCCGGATGAATATTAGTTCCTTTGATGGTGACTTTTGCCGCCGCCGCATTGAAGCTTTCGTATTCTAACTCACCAAGCGGACCACCATCCACCGTATACGCGTACTTGGCATTGAACGCCGCAACGTCAAACTTATGTGGACCTCTGCCAATCTCCTCGTCCGGCGTGAACGCAACGCGGACCTTACCATGCTTGATTTCTGGATGTTGAATCAGGTGAGCCATGGCGGTCATGATTTCAGCGATCCCCGCTTTGTTGTCTGCACCTAGAAGAGTCGTGCCATCCGTTGTGATTAGCGTGTGCCCCTTGTAGCTTGGAAGGGCTGGAAAATCCTTCGTAGTCATGATGACATTTGGGTTAAGTGGGATATCATTCCCGTCATAGTTTTCAATGATTTGCGGGTTCACGTTGGTACCCGTGAAATCAGTTGCTGTATCGACGTGAGCCAGGAACCCAATGGTTGGCACATCTTTATCCGTATTGGACGGCAAGGTCGCCATTACATAGCCGTTCTCATCAATCGTTACCTCTTCCATCCCAATAGACTTTAACTCCTCCACCAGCATGTTGGCCAATGTGAGCTGTCCTGGTGTCGAAGGACAGTTTTCATTGCTCTCATTCGACTGAGTATCCACCTTTACATAGGAAGTAAACCTTTCAATAATCTCATTCTTCACGTTTGCAGCACTCCCCTTTCAATTTTTTACCACTTAATAATAGCATGTTGAGCCGGCTGGGTGAAATGGGAGATTGGGGTTGCTGAAAATAGGTATTTTTTAGTGAGATACTGGCGGGTGGGGTGATTTACTCTCGGATGGCGAAAAATACTCTCGGATAGCAGAAAACACTCTCGGATAAGGGTGATTTACTCTCGGATAGCGAAAAATACTCTCGGATAGCAGAAAATACTCTCGGATAGGGAAATTTACTCTCGGATAGCGGAAAATACTCTCGGATAGGGAAATTTACTCTCGGATAGGGAGGTTTACTCTCGCATGGCGAATAATACTCTCGGATGGGGAATTTTACTCTCGGATAGCGGGAAACACTCTCGGATAGCGGAAAATACTCCCGGATATGAGGAGACCTATTTAATAGGATACTTTTTAAAGTCCATGAAATAGGACCTGTTACGAAATGTACCTTTAGTTTGGAGAGGCAAGCTTTGCAATATCCTTGTGGCAGTATGTATGTCCACTCCAAAAAACTCCCGACACTCCCGATTGGTAATAGTCCTCTTCACCACTAAAAACCACTCATCCAAGGTCGCTTGATGAGCCAAATGATCGTTCACCTTACAAGATGGACAGTGCCAGGTCCTTGGTAATTTAATCATACCGATATTCCCACAGGCTACACACCTCACCCCTGGCTGGATAGCACCCTCCGGAATTTGGTATGATTCACAAACGGGCTTCGGAATGTAGGTTTGATGACTTCTAAGTAGGTCGCCAGAAAGCTTGTTAAAGGTGGAAGTATCTAGCCTCTCTCCTTGCTGTGGAAGACTCTTGATAAACGGTGGGATCAGGTTTGGGAATAAAATCTTGGTATTTGGCGGGGGGATTTCCACATGCTGCTTGGGATAGGCTAATACAATGGCACCATAAAGAGGAAAGTCAATATTTCGCTGTGATAGCCAAGCTGACATAAGCTCCATATTCCGTTCTAATTGCACTACTGGACTCTCATAATATTTAATTTGTCCGTCCTCCCGCTTTTGAATAAGCTGGGGCGGATTATCCCTGAATTCTAAACTTCCGGCCATATTTTTGGTTTCGAAAATAATGCCGAAATAGGGTGTTTTGAAAAAATGGTCCATTTGAAAGTAGGTATCTGAAGAAAGGGATAAGTCGTGGAAAATGTTGTTTTTAAATGGAAATCGGTACTTTTGAAGGACTTCAGCAACCCTTTGCTCGCCTCCAATACCTGCTTCAATAATCGATTGTTTTAATGCAAGAGTAGACACCATAGGATGCGTAGGGGAAAGCCTGCTTTGGGCAGCTATCAAGCCCTTTAACGTGAGTGAGTCAGAACGTTCCTTCATATTTCACCTCCACATGTATCCTAGCACATCCCTCCACTTAAAAATATGAATTTCATAATTTTGTAAAAAATATAACTTGTCTACTATTGACCAGTGGAGTCAACGGGAGTAAACTATGATTGACTGAAGTGGTCAACGGTGAAAAGAAAGGGGGGTGCCAGTTTGTTTTCAAAGTTTTTTAACCTGGATTCTGAAAAACAGGACCGAATCATTAACGCTGCAATTAAGGAATTTGCCCAAAAGGGGTATGATAACGCCTCGACGAATGAAATTGTTAAGGAAGCTGGTATTTCAAAGGGGCTGCTCTTTCATTATTTTAAGAACAAAAAGCAATTGTTTTTCTTCCTGTTTGATTATTGCTACAACTTGGTTGCCGATGAATTTTATAAGAAGGTTGATTTAGGCGAAAGAGATTTTTTTAAAAGGATTCGCCAGGCCATCCTTATCAAAATGGATTTGCAAACGAAATATCCTGAAATTTTGACCTTTATCCAAGAGGTATTTATGCAGGACTCACCTGAAATAAAAGACGAGTTTGATAAAAAGAAACAGGAACTTAACGCTGTTAATATAGGGATTATCTATGATGGAATCGACCTAACCAAATTTAGGGATGATGTTGATGTCCAAAAAATATTAAAAGTCATTTCGTGGACGTTTGAAAAAATGAGTGATGAGGAGCTCCACAAAGCAAAAATGGTCCCTGGTCACAAGATTGATTATGAAAAAGTCTTTCTGGAAGCAGAAGAATATTTTGAGATTTTCATTAAATGCTTTTATAAATAGGGGGCTGTGAAGATGAATGTGATTGAGATTAAGAATCTAACAAAGACTTACGGCAAAGCAAGAGGAATCAGCGACATCAGCTTTAACGTTGAGGAAGGCGAGATTTTTGGTTTTATCGGTCCAAATGGTGCGGGGAAATCGACCACGATTCGGACACTCCTCTCTCTCATATATCCTACCAGCGGCAGTGCGACTATCTTTGGGAAGGACACTGTCCAATTTGCTCCAGAAATCAAAAAGGAAATTGGCTATTTGCCATCTGAAGTCTTTTATTACGACAATATGAAGGTTAAGGATCTATTAAACTATTCAGCTAGTTTTTATAAAAAAGACTGTAGTAAGAGAATAAAAGAGTTGGCTGAGATCATGAATTTGGACCTCAACAAAAGAATTGACGACCTTTCACTGGGAAATAAAAAGAAGGTTGGGATTGTTCAGGGGCTGCTTCATGAGCCGAAACTGATTATTCTTGACGAACCAACGAGTGGATTAGACCCTCTTATGCAGCAGAAGTTCTTTGAATTGCTTGAGGAAGAGAATAGAAAAGGCGCGACGATTCTATTTTCCTCTCATATTTTAACGGAGGTTCAGCGCTTATGTAATCGTGTGGCAATTATTAAAGAGGGCAAGATTGTTACCGTTGAAAAAATCAGCACTTTAAAGGAGAACACCTATAAAAAGTTCAAAGTAGAAACAAAATCAGCCCTAGATCAAAATTACTTCAACTTAGAAGGTGTGAATAAATTGGAGGTCAAGGCCCACCTTACCAGTTTCCTATTTAAAGGAAATATTAACGAAGTCATGAGAAAAATAGCGGACATTGAAATTAGTAATCTATGGATTGAAGAGCCGGACCTTGAGGAGATTTTCATGCATTACTACGAGAAGGAGGCATAAAAGACGATGAATATATTGTTGCATGAATTAAGGGCTTATCGAAAGTCTACAATCATTTGGACGATATCATTAATTGCGATAGTAGCACTATTTATGTCACTCTTTCCTTCTTTTACAAAGGATACAGAGGAGTTTACAAAGCTGCTTGAAGGGTATCCAGCACCACTAAGAGAAGCATTCGGTATTAATCTCGATAATTTCTTTTCGATTCTTGGATTCTACTGTTATGGGCTTTCCTTTGTTACGCTTTGCGGAGCGATTCAGGCTATGAATCTAGGAACGAGTATAGTGAGTAAAGAGGTCCGCGAAAAAACAGCTGACTTTCTGCTAACAAAGCCTGTTACACGGACCGCTGTTTTGATTAACAAATTATTGGCGGCACTGATTTCAATTATTCTAACCAATATTGTTTATATAGCCGCGGCCGCATTCATTGCCTCACAAGTGAATACGGAGGAGTTTAGCGTGAGTATTTTTATCCTCCTTTCATTGACAGTCTTTTTCGTACAGTTGATTTTTCTAGCAATCGGGATCATCATTTCTGTGATTGTACCTAAGATAAAATCTGTGTTGACGATTTCGCTCGCAACCGTTTTTGCCTTTTATTTTTTAGGGATGTTCAGTGCTACTTCTGGTGATGAAGTGAAACGATATCTTTCTCCATTTAAATATTTTGACACGGCTTTTATCATCGAAAAGTCTAGTTACGAAGCTTCCTTTTTGATTACCGGAGCAGTCGTTATTGTTTTAGCTATTGGGGCTAGCTTTTTCGTATATGCCAAAAAGGATATTCACTCGGTTTAATAAGGAGGGGTGATGTTGAAATGAATATATTTTTAAAAGAAATGAAGTCACATAGAAAATCGCTCATATTTTGGAGTATTGGTGTTTTTCTTATGGTTGCGTCTGGGATGGTTAAATATGAGAGTTTATCTTCTTCTGGCCAGCACATGAATGAAATGCTGGCGGGGATGCCTAAATCGATGCTTGCCATATTGGGAATAGGTGATTTTGATATTTCAACAGCAACCGGTTATTACGGGTTACTGTTCATCTATTTGCTATTAATGGCAACCATTCATGCTGCAATGCTGGGGGCAACGATTATTGCGAAGGAAGAGCGCGACAAAACTTCGGAATTTTTATTTGTTAAACCCGTTTCAAGAAATCGGGTGATTGCAGCAAAAATGCTGGCAGCATTCTTAAATATCCTAATCTTGAACCTGGTTACCTTTGTTTCATCCGTGGGGTTGGTGGGAAAATACAGCAATGGTGAAGTGGTTACCAAGGATATTGCGATCACAATGGCTGGTATGTTCATTGTACAGCTCCTATTTATGGTAATCGGCAGCTCCCTTGCAGCTGTTAAAAAGAAATCGAAAAGTGCAGCTTCGTTAGCAACCGGTGTTCTTTTGCTTACGTATGTCATCTCGGTTGCAATAGACTTGAATGAAAATATAGAAAGCTTAAAATATCTCACTCCGTTTAAATATTTCGAGGCTAAAAATGTGATGTTTGGCGGAGGATTTGAGTTCATCTTTGTACTATTATCAGGTCTTTTGATTACTGCTCTTACGGTAGCGACATTTTTATTTTATAAAAAAAGAGATTTGAATGTGTGAGTATGCTTTTTAATAATATGGTGATAGTGTAAAATAGGGAAGTTGAATTGGAAATAGGAGGATAAGTATATGCAAAATGAAAACACTACACTGCCGCCAAAATCATGCTCCGTTGAACGTTTAGTTACCATGGAAAGTGATGTTAAATTGGTGCTTTCCGGTAAGAAGACGGCAACTAGACGAAATGGAAGATATGCTGACCCAGGAGAAATTATGACGCTAGAAGGTCGTCAATTTGTTGTAGACCGAGTTTACTCACAAAGCTTAGGTGAACTGACAGATGATGATGCACGCAGTGAGGGTTTCTCAACGGTTGAAGAATATAAGCAATCGATTCTTGCCTATCACCCTGGAATGCCGTGGCTTCCGCATATGCGTGTTTGGGTTCATGAGTTTCGCCCTCTAGAGGATTAAGTAAAAGTATGAGTTCTTTTCATAGAACTCATACTTTTTTTGCTATAATATCTTTATCATAATGTTCAAAAGATTTCCAAATGGGTGTTGGGGTGAAGTAGTAATGGTGTTTTTAGCGAAATACATAAGGAAGTATTGGAAGTCTTTTGGCTTAGCAGTATTATTTTTAACCTTTGAAGCGTTTAGTGATTTGATGATGCCAACGATCATGGCAAATATTATCGATGTCGGTGTCGCAGGCAGAGATATAAATTATGTATTGAAAATGGGTGGATTAATGCTATTGATTACGCTTTTGGGTGCAGTTGCGGCTTCGACTAGAAGTATCATTGCCAGCAATGTCTCACAAAGCTTTGGGGCCGAGTTAAGGTCGGATTTATATAAGAAAATTCAAACGCTGTCCTTCAAAAATATTGACCGCTTTGAACGCGCATCGTTAATCACAAGGCTGACCAATGATGTGACTCAAGTGCAGGTTTTTGCGAATGGCTTAATGAGGATTTTTGTTAAATCTCCGTTATTAGCAATCGGAGGATTAATCATGGCGACTCGGCTAAATCTCCACTTATCGGTCGTACTAATTGTCGTTGTCCCGATTGTGGCCATCTTTATCATTCTAAACCTAAGACTTGGTTTCCCCATGTTTTCAAAAGTACAAAAGGCACTTGACCGAGTGAATGGTGTGATGCGTGAATACTTGTCCGGGGTGCGTGTTGTCAAAGCGTTCAATCGTTTTGATGTCGAGGTAAACAAGTTTGAGAAAACAAATGACGATTTTAAAAAGCAATCGATTGCTGCCACGAGGCTGATGGCTGTGTTCAGCCCGGCGATTATGCTGACGGTTAACCTTGGAATTGTCGCTGTCCTCTGGATTGGCGGCTTTGGTGTGACGAATGGCAATGTTCAAGTAGGTCATATTATTGCTTTTATTAACTATATGACCCAAATTCTGTTTTCACTGATGATGATTTCGATGGTATTTAATATGTTTGTCCGTGCAAAAACCTCAGCTGTAAGGATTAGCGAAGTATTTGCCCAGGAAGATGATTTAACTTGGAAGGATGAAGTGGGCGAAGCCCCTGTTGAACAAGGAAGAATCGATTTTAACAATGTTTTCTTTTCTTATGAAGGGACAAGCGGTGAACCTGTGCTAAAAGATATTAACCTGACCATCCTGCCAGGAGAAACAGTTGGAATCATTGGTTCGACAGGCGCTGGTAAAAGCACCCTTGTCGGCTTAATTCCCCGTTTTTATGATGTAAGTGCCGGCAGTATCAAAGTAGATGGTGAGAATATTCACCATATTGATCCTAAAAGACTAAGAGAAAAGATTGCTTTTGTCCCGCAAAAAAACATTCTTTTTACCGGGAGTGTTGAGGAAAACATTAAATGGGGTAAAGAAGATGCCTCAATGGAAGAAGTTGAAAAAGCGGCAGAGATTGCTGGCGCACATGATTTTATCACCTCCTCCCCTGAAGGGTATCAAACAAGGATCGGTCAAGGCGGAGTTAACTTTTCAGGTGGTCAAAAGCAGCGAATCTCGATTGCGAGGGCATTAATTAAAAATCCAAAGATTTTAATATTAGATGACAGCACCAGTGCGGTTGACGTTACCACAGAGGCAGGTATTAAGGCTGGATTGAAAAAATATGCAAAAGGGCTGACGTTTCTCCTTATTGCTCAGCGAATTTCCTCGATTATGGATGCTGATAAAATAGTTGTTATGGATCATGGGGAAATTGCTGGGATCGGAAAACATGAAGAATTATTAAGAGACTGTAAGGTTTACCAGGAAATCTATCAATCACAAGTGGGTAAGGAGGTGGCTCTCTAAATGTCGAAGGAAGCAAATCTATCAAGTAACGCACCACCTTCCCTCTCACTTCCAGGAAGACCTGGCTTTGGAGGCCATCGCCGGGGCGCCCCAATTGTAAAACCAAAGAACTTTAAAGAGACGATGCGAAGGTTATGGCATTATTTTGGCAATGAGAAAAAAATGCTTAGTATTGTGTTTCTGTTCATTCTTTTTAGTTCAGCACTATCGCTGCTCTCTCCGTTCTTAATCGGAAAAGCGGTTGATGCCATAAGCCTTGACAACAAAGTTGATTTTAGTTTTCTTGAAGTAATGATCGTTATCCTTATCTCGGCCTATATTTTAGATGGTGTATTGACGTTTATGCAGGGCTGGCTAATGGCCGGTGTCTCACAGCGAATTGTAAAAAGGCTTCGGGATGCATTGTTTAGAAAACTCCAAAACCTCCCCGTCTCCTTTTTTGACAAACGGACACATGGAGAAATGATGAGCAGGCTTTCAAATGATATCGATAATGTCAGCAGTACCATCTCACAATCGACGACACAGCTGATGTCAGGTGTCATTGTGATTATGGGTTCGTTTATTATGATGCTGATTCTTAGTCCAATTTTGACAGTGGCGAGCTTACTGACCGTTCCCCTTGTCTTTCTCTTAACCAAGACTATTGCCAAAAGAACAAGTGTCTACTTTAAGGATCAGCAAATCCAGCTTGGGAAGTTAAATGGACAAATTGAAGAAACGATTTCGGGTATAGAGGTTGTTAAAGCATTTAATCATGAGGATAAGGTTATTTCTGAATTTGAAGAGGTCAATCAAAAGCTGCGTGAGGTTGGACTTAAGGCGCAAATCTGGTCCGGCTTTCTTATGCCCATCATGAATGTGATTAATAATTTAGGCTTTGTGATTGTGGCGGTTACGGGAGGATTTCTTGCTGTAAAGGGCATGATTACCATCGGTGCGATTGCAAGTTTTATTACCTATTCGAGGCAGTTTGTCCGGCCGCTCAACGACCTTGCCCAAATTTTCAACTTGCTGCAATCCGGTGTAGCCGGTGCCGAGCGAGTTTTTGAAATTCTCGATGAGCAAGAGGAGCCTGATGATAGAAAGGATGCCATTGTGTTAGACAAGCCAAAAGGGCATGTTGTTTTTGAAAACGTCAGCTTCGGCTATCGCGGTGATGTACTGATTTTAAACAATGTTAGTTTTGAAAGTGATATTGGGAGCAGTACGGCATTAGTCGGTCCGACTGGAGCGGGAAAAACGACGATTGTTAATTTGTTGACACGTTTTTATGATGTCACCGAGGGCAGAATTTTGTTAGATGGTCATGATATTAGAGAATATACACGTGACAGCTTGAGAAGCTGTTTTGGATTTGTTCTGCAGGATACCTATCTGTTTTCAGGTAGTATTAAGGAGAATATTAAGTATGGAAAGCCTTCGGCAAGTGATGAAGAGGTCATCACTGCTGCAAAAATGGCCAATGCGGATTCTTTTATAAGACGATTGCCAAATCAGTATGATACAACCCTTTCAGAAAATGGCGGAAACTTAAGTCAAGGGCAGCGCCAGTTGATTGCCATTGCCAGGGTTATTCTTGCAAAGCCCGCAGTACTGATACTAGACGAGGCAACAAGCAGTATTGATACCCGTACCGAGCTTCATATTCAAGAGGCGCTGTTAACCTTAATGGAGGGGCGTACTAGTTTTATTATCGCTCACCGGTTAAACACGATTCGTGATGCGGATAGCATTATGGTAATTGAAAATGGACAAATCCTAGAAAAAGGAAGTCACGGTGAACTCATGAACCAGCAGAGGAAATATCATAATATGTTCTTTAACCAATTTAAAAATGTTGAAATCTCTGTAGATTAATGAAATAACTATCGTTAGGGAATAATCTAGTCTTAAAGGGGGCTGGCTATGAAAAAAGAAATTTCAACCCGGAAATTACTCTGGGTTTCCGGAACAGGCTGGATGTTTGATGCATTGGATGTGGGTATGCTTTCCTTCATTATTGCCGCATTGAAAGTAGAATGGGATTTATCTTCTGAGCAAATGGGTTGGATTGGAAGTGTCCAATCGATTGGGATGGCTGTAGGGGCATTAATTTTCGGATTAATGGCAGACCGAATAGGCCGGAAAAATGTGTTTATCATTACGTTATTATTATTTTCAATCGGAAGCGGAATTTCTGCTTTTGCCACATCGATTACTGTCTTCCTTATATTAAGATTTTTTATTGGCATGGGTCTTGGCGGAGAGCTTCCCGTTGCCTCGACACTCGTTTCTGAAAGTGTTCCTGCCGAAAAACGAGGACGGATTGTTGTATTACTAGAAAGCTTTTGGGCAGCTGGGTGGCTGATTGCTGCAGTTATTTCTTATTTTATTATTCCAAAGTATGGATGGTCGACTGCCTTGTTAATTAGTGCAACACCTGCACTTTATGCTTTATATTTACGAGTTGGTTTACCTGACTCACCGAGATTCGAAGCGATTAAGGAGAAAGAAAAGATTTCTCCGTTTCAAAGTCTTGCTAATCTATGGACGAACGAGTATCGCCGCCGTACAACGATGCTATGGATTGTTTGGTTCTGTGTTGTTTTCTCCTATTATGGAATGTTTCTATGGCTTCCAAGTGTGATGGTAATGAAAGGTTTTAGTCTAATCAAAAGCTTTGGGTATGTTTTAATTATGACCCTTGCTCAATTACCAGGTTATTTTACGGCTGCTTGGGCGATTGAAAGATTCGGCCGGAAATTTGTCTTAGCTGTCTACTTAATTGGAACGGCGATCAGTGCTTTTCTTTTTGGAAATGCAGAGTCAACGACACTGTTAATTACCTCGGGTATTCTGTTATCCTTCTTTAATCTTGGGGCTTGGGGAGGATTATACGCTTATACGCCGGAACAGTATCCTACGATTATCCGTGGAACCGGGTCAGGATCGGCAGCGGCATTTGGCCGGTTAGGCGGAGTCCTTGGACCTTTATTGGTTGGTTATTTAGTGGCACAAAATACATCCATTTCCACCATCTTTACGATCTTTTGTATATCAGTTTTCGTTGCTGCCTTAGCCGTTATTTTCTTAGGAAAAGAAACGAAAAATAAAGTATTAGTATAATGTTTAGTTAGAGAGATTTCCAAATGGGAGTCTCTCTTTTATTTTTTAACACAGCGTGATTTTACCACTTTAAAGGAACAAAGTATATTGGATTGTTTTTTAATCCTATGATTATAGTAGGGGATTATTAAAATATTTATTTTTTCAGAATTATATTAAAATAACGCATTTTACTACTAGACGAATAGGAAATTATTTTGGTACAATGTTTTCAGAATATTATCTTTTTTTAAACATCTTATTGGACAAGCATCGATTGAAAAGGGGAATTTTATTCAAAAATAGGGGGTATAGTCAGTGAGAAAGAAAAAACTTGCAGGAATTTTTATGTCGTTCATGATGGCGGCGGGGGTGTTGGCAGGCTGTGGCGGTTCAGCAAGTACAAGCGGTGAAAAAGACGGCGAAACGGTAAAAATTGGTGCCAATCTTGAACTTTCAGGCGGGGTAGCTTCTTACGGTCAGTCGATTCAAGAAGGTCTGAAGTTGGCAATTGAAGAGATCAACAAAGAAGGTATTGATGGCAAGAAGTTAGAGCTCGTAACCTTTGATAATAAATCAGATGCGGCGGAAGCAACAAACGGTGCTATTAAGCTAATCAGCCAAGATAAAGTTTCAGCTATCGTGGGTGCAGCTACAAGTACAAATACATTGGCACAGGTGGAAATTGCTCAGAAGAACAAAACTCCACTAATCACACCAACTGGAACAAACTCTACGATTACAAGTAAGGATGGAGTCCTTAATGACTTTGTATTCCGTACTTGTTTCATCGACCCATTCCAAGGAACAGTAGCGGCTAACTTTGCTTCTACTGATCTAAAAGTAAAAAATGCAGCGATCATTATTGATAGCTCTAGTGACTATTCAAAAGGTCTTGCAGCTTCTTTCCAGGAATCATTTGAAGGAAATGGCGGTAAGGTTGTGGCTGAAGAGGCTTATGTTGCAAAGGATACAGATTTCAATGCGATCTTAACCAATATTAAAGCGAAAAATCCAGAATTCATATTCCTTCCAGGTTTTTATGAAGAAGTTGGATTAATTATCAAGCAGGCTCGTGCACTTGGAATTGATGTTCCAATCATGGGCGGCGATGGCTGGGATTCTCCTACTCTAGTAGATATTGCTGGAGCAGATCCATTAAACAATACATTTATTACAAACCACTATTCTTCTGGAGACTCTGATCCAAAAGTACAGGATTTCGTAAAAGCATTCGAAGGCAAATATGATGGTAAATCTCCTGATGCCTTTGCTGCTTTAGGCTATGACACTGCTTACTACATTGCAGATGCGGTTAAGCGTGCTGGAAGCGGAGACCCTGAGAAAATCAAAAAAGCACTTGAAGAAACAGATGGTCTTGCGCTTGTATCAGGTAATATGAAACTTGATAAAAACCATGATCCTATCAAAGCTGCTGTTATCTTAGAATACAAAGGCGGCAAACAAGAATTTAATACAAAGGTTAACCCATAAACAAAAAGACGGAAGTGCATAGGGAAAAAAGCAGTTCATTTTTTCCTAGGCGCTCCGAGCTAGACAAAATTTTATAGGGAAAAAAGAATAGGGAGAATGCTAGTCTCCCTATTCCCTATTCAGATGATATTTTCCTAATTTTAGGAGGAGACTTAGACATGGAATTTTTACAACAGCTGGTCAACGGGGTGTCTTTAGGCAGTATTTATGCCTTGATTGCCCTTGGGTATACAATGGTGTACGGAATTGTAAAATTAATTAACTTTGCCCATGGAGACGTCTTCATGGTTGGTGCATTTATCGGTTTTTACTCTATTACGATACTAGATTTGGGATTTTTCCCTTCCTTGCTTATTTCCATGGCAGTTTGTGCCATCTTAGGGGTTCTCATTGAAAGAATCGCCTACAAACCTTTGCGTAATGCCACTAGAATTGCGGCTCTTATTACTGCAATTGGAGTATCATTGTTAATTGAATATGGAGTCATTTATGTTCGAGGTGCTCAGCCAGAAGCATATCCTGGTGACTTGATTCCGGCAACAAGCTTAGATTTCTTAGGTGTAAAGGTGAGCAGTCAGTCACTGCTAATTTTAGGTACTTCTGTAGTATTAATGATCTTATTGCAATTTATCGTACATAAGACAAAAATTGGAAAAGCGATGCGTGCAGTTTCTTATGATATGGATGCAGCAAGATTGATGGGAATTAACGTTAACAATACTATTTCCGCAACCTTTGCGATTGGGTCAGCGTTAGCGGGTGCAGCGGGTGTTGCTTTCGGAATGTATTATACAAAAATTGAGCCGTTAATGGGAATTATCCCAGGCCTTAAAGCCTTCGTTGCAGCCGTCTTAGGCGGTATTGGAATTATTCCAGGAGCAATGGTTGGCGGTCTATTATTAGGTGTTATCGAGTCACTGGTAAGTGCAGCAGGCTTCTCACTTTGGCGAGATGGTGTGGCATTTGTCGTATTGATTTTAATTTTGATTTTCCGTCCAGCCGGTTTATTCGGTAAAAATGTACGGGAAAAAGTGTAGGGGGGCTATAGCGATGAATATACTCAGGACTGCGAAAGGTTTTTGGTCATCAATCGTTTTAGCCATTGTTTTTGGTGTTGTGATGCAATTTTTAATTACCGGAGAAATAATTAACTTCTTCTATGTGAACACACTATACTTTATTGGTATTAATATTATTCTTGCTGCCAGCTTACATTTGATAATTGGAATTACTGGACAGTTTTCGATTGGACATGCAGGCTTCCTGGCTGTAGGTGCTTATGCCTCTGCCATTATTACAATGAAATTAGAGCTTCCCTTCTCTCTTGGTCTATTAGCGGGAGGAGTAGCAGCTGCAATTGCAGGCTTAATAATTGGAATTCCTACACTTCGGCTAAAAGGAGATTATCTTGCGATTGCCACACTTGGGTTTGGTGAAATTGTCCGGATTGTCTTTTTAAATATTGAATATGTTGGCGGAGCAAGCGGGATGACTGTTACCCAGCTTACGACTTGGCCATGGCTATTTGGAAGTATCCTTCTAACACTAATCGTCATCAGAAACTTTACCAATTCAACACATGGACGAGCCTGCATTTCTGTCAGAGAAAATGAAATTGCAGCGGACGCAATGGGGATTAACACTACTTACTATAAGGTAGTCGCGTTTGCGATCGGAGCCTTTTTCGCTGGAGTTGCAGGTGCTTTGTATGCACATAACTTTTTCATTATCCAGCCGACAAACTTCGGTTTCTTAAAATCGTTTGATATTTTAATCTTTGTGGTACTTGGAGGATTAGGAAGTATGTCTGGTGCGGTACTGGCTGCGATTCTCCTAACAATCGTTTCTACATTCTTGCAAAGCTTTCCAGAATTACGAATGATTATTTATAGCTTAGTATTGGTACTGATGATGCTTTACCGTCCACAGGGAATTATGGGCACAAGAGAATTGACCTCATTCTTTAAGTTTGGCAAGTCTGCAAAAGGAGGAGTCAACTCATGACAGCAAACACCCCATTGCTTAAAGTAAATAATGCAGGTATCCGTTTTGGCGGATTAAAGGCTGTTTCAGACGTGAACCTCGAGTTAAAGCAAGGTGAGTTAGTAGGTTTGATTGGACCGAATGGTGCCGGTAAAACAACTTTTTTCAACCTGTTAACCGGAGTATATGTGCCTACCGAAGGCAGTATTGAATTAGATGGAGATAAATTAAATGGTTTAGCACCCTATAAGATTACCAAAAAAGGAATAAGCAGAACCTTTCAAAACATTCGTTTGTTTAGTGAATTGTCTGTGCTTGATAATGTTAAGGTGGCTTACCATTCATTGGCAAAGCATTCCATTATGAGTTCAATCTTCCGCCTCCCTAAACACTTTTCAGAAGAAAAGCATATGGAAGAAAAAGCGATTGAATTTTTGAAGATTTTTAATTTAGATAATGTCATGCATGAAACGGCGAAGAATCTGCCGTACGGTCAGCAGCGCCGTCTAGAGATTGCGAGAGCGCTGGCAGCCAATCCAAAGCTTTTGCTCCTGGACGAACCTGCAGCGGGTATGAATCCACAGGAAACAGAGGAATTAATGAATTTAATTGCGTTAATTCGTAAAAAGTTCGATTTAACGATCCTTTTGATTGAGCATGACATGCTCCTTGTAATGGGTGTATGTGAGCGTATTTATGTACTAGACCACGGTCAGCTTATTGCAGATGGGACTCCTGAACAAATCAGAAATAATCCAAAAGTCATCGAAGCGTATCTTGGGGAGGAGGTTTCGTAATGCTAAAAATTGAGGATATTAACGTGTTCTATGGTAATATTCATGCCTTAAAGGGTGTATCACTTGATATTAATGAAGGGGAAATCGTTACCTTGATTGGAGCAAATGGCGCGGGGAAAAGTACGCTGTTAAAAACGATTTCCGGTTTACTTAAGCCGAAGAACGGGAATATCTTGTTTGAAGGACAATCCATTTCAGGTAAGGTTGCTCAGTCTATCGTGAAACAGGGACTTTCGCATGTTCCTGAAGGCCGTCGTGTGTTTGCCAACATGTCTGTAGAAGAGAATCTTGAATTAGGAGCATATTTACGGAAGGATAAGCAAGGGATAAAGGAGGACTTTGAAAAGGTCTACAATCTATTTCCTCGTTTACTCGAACGGCGTAAGCAACTGTCTGGTACGTTATCAGGCGGTGAGCAGCAAATGCTGGCAATGGGCAGAGCCTTGATGGCACGCCCAAAGCTCTTACTTTTGGACGAACCATCTATGGGACTGGCACCGCTTTTAGTTAAGACGATTTTTCGGATTATCGAAGAAATCAATAAGTCAGGCACTACGATTCTATTAGTTGAGCAAAATGCAAACATGGCGTTATCAATCGCAGACCGCGCCTATGTCATCGAGACTGGAAAAATTGTTATCTCAGGATCTTCCGAAGAGTTAAACCAGAGCGACCAAATACGAATGGCTTACTTGGGCGGCCATTAATAGCTGTAAAAAGACGTGTGAGTTTACATTCACACGTCTTTTTGC
>NZ_NPDD01000039.1 GCF_002272245.1 Bacillus sp. 7884-1
GGATAACAGAAAAAAACTCTCTTACATTTTTGCTTTTTGCTGTTCGGTTTCTAGTTTAAATTGATGACGAAGCTTTGGTTGAAAGGAATGTTTGATTTTTGTTGCATACTCTTCATAGAGCTGCTCTAAACCAACTAATGCAAGGGAGAAGAAGTTTGCGTAATTCTATTGTACCTCCCATTTCAGCTCGTTCTTACCGCAAATACTATATTTATTTAACTCTTCAATCTCTTTCTGAATTAATGCCAATTCCGCCTTCTGCTCTTCTTCTGGCAGTGAAAGAACATAATCAATTTTTTCAATATAGGCTTGTGATTTTTCAATTTTACCTTTAATTTCATCGTAGCCAGCTTGATCAATTAGACCGTATTTTAATTTGAATTCATTTAACTTTTGAGCAGAATCATAGGTGGATTTTACGATATCATCACGTGTCATTTGTGTCGTCTCATAGCTGAGCATATGCTTCCAGGATGGCTGGGTAATCGCCTTTCGGTGATCCTCAAGCGTATGACAGAATTTCTTAAAGCCATGTAGCTCTGGATTTTCAAATGCTGGGCTTGCAGGGTCAAGGAACGGTGCAAGCGGTGCAACAAAATAAAATAGTCTAGGGTCTTGATTACAAGAAAGATGGATTTTCTCACAAAAATCAATATTTTCAATTGCGCTTTGGTACGTTTGACTAGGAATACCTGTCATAAAGAACAAGTCTATCTTTTTAGCACCATGCTTTAAGGCAAAGTTAAGCGTTTCGATCACCTTTGGATTGGTACAGTTGAATTTTCCATTATAACGTCTGATTTTTTCATCGTGTGTTTCCAGGGTAATCTCAATACTGTATTTAGAACAGCTGTCATTCATCAATTGAAAAAATTCTTCGCCCGCATATTGGAATAATTCAAAGACAATTTCATTTTTAAGATTAAGCTTCTTTAGACGGCTGAAGAACCCTTTAACATATTCCCGGCCGCCTTGCCGTAGGTCATGAAGGATAAAGATTGGTGCACGGCTGAAGCGAGAAATAAACTGAATGTCTTCCATTAGCTTTTCTGGTGAACGTAAGGCAAGAGAACTTCTTCCACAGTTTTGATCATAGGCATCCTTTGAACCGCCGCAGATGAGACAGTTCTGCGAACAGCCTCTTGCTGTTAGTAGCGCGGTGTTAGGATATTCAAGCCAGCCTTTATATGGCAGAGGATCTAGGAAGTTACGATATTTAAATACGGAGCGGACTGTATAGCGGTAGCCTGGTACGTCTAGATCATCTAAATCCTTTGGTACGTAGGTAATAGGATTATAGCCAATTTCGCTGCCTTTTTTCCAGGTTAAGTTCGGAATGTCAGCATAGTGAGTATTTCCGAGTTCTAATTTATTCATCAATAAAAGCATAAGCTTTTCTGTTGAATCACCACGCATGACGAAATCAATAAATGGATAGTCAATTAGCTCCTTATGATAATAGGTAGCCGATAAACCTCCGAAAATCATGGGTGTATCTGGGTGCAGTCTCTTAACAATTTTAGCTAATTCGATACTGCCGTGTGCATGCGGCAGCCAGTGCAGGTCAATTCCGAAGGCACGTGTTTTGATTTTTCTTAGCTTCTTTTCTACATCGAATTTCCCACTCATCAGCATCCGGTTTGCAATATTGATGATTTTAACGCGAAGTCCAAATCGTTCTAGATAGTCAGCAATACTTGTTAACCCAATTGGATACATTTCAAACACTGGTGATGATGGTACAACATCGCTAATGGGACCTGCAAGCAGGGAATTTTTTCGAAAGTCATAAACACTTGGTGCGTGTAAAAGGACTAAATCATACTTCATATAAGCCACCTTTTTTCAGTTTAATAATATATAATATTTATTGTGAAATATTTCACATGATTTCAATGAATTAACTGTGACAAAGTGATAAACCTGATAAATGGTTTCCCCATTCACAACCTAAGTATTTTCTACCTACCTTTATTTTACTATAATGATGGATTTATAGAGTGACAAATGGGTGACAACAATGTGGAGATTCGGTGTATGGTTGGCTGTATAGACTATGCTGACAACTCACCAAGTTAGGCAGAGAACATATAGTAGAGGGAAAACATATTAAAGGAGGAATATGCCCTTGTATTATTATGGTTATGAAATGCCTTATATCCCTTCACGGTTTGGAGGCGGACAACAGCCTGGATTCCAGCCCCCTGGATTTGGAGGCGGACAACAGCCTGGATTCCAGCCCCCTGGATTTGGTGGTGGACAGCAAGGCTTCCCGCCATTTGGAGGAGGACAACAACAAGATGGACCGCCTTCCTCACCGCCGCCATCCTACACGCCACAAGAATCACCCTCTTTATACGCTGTTGACCCTGGAGCTATCAGAGGGTGCCTTTACCGCTTTACCTATATTTGGCTGAATAGTGGCAGCAGTTTCTGGTTCTATCCAACATATGTTGGAAGAGATTCAGTTGCCGGATATCGTTGGAGGAACTTCCGCTGGGTATATTATGGAACGGACCTAAGGAGAATTCGATCATTTAGATGTTCATAAAAAGCACTCGGTAAGGAAGCCTAGCATTCCTTACCTTGTCTTTTATCTTTGCTGGAGAAAATTGTTATAATAATGGAAAATGGTTGAAGGATGAGGGGAAAATGGCAAAGGTCAAAACGAATGCTATTCGGATTCTCGATAGCAAAAAGATAACTTATGAAGTGCTTACATATGAAAACCAAGATGGAAAAATTGATGGAGTCTCTGTTGCCGTGAAGATAGGCAGAGATCCTCGTGAAGTCTATAAAACGCTTGTCGCACAAGGAGCAAGCAAAAGTATCTGCGTATTTGTAATACCAGTTGAAGCAGAATTAGATTTAAAAAAAGCCGCAAAGGCAGCCGGGGAAAAAAATGTTGAGATGATTCCTGTTAAGGACATTCTGAAATGGACGGGCTATATCCGCGGCGGCTGTTCACCGATTGGGATGAAAAAGGAATATAAGACATTTATAGATGAGAGCTGCTTAGAACTTGAAAATATAGTAGTCAGCGCTGGAAAAATCGGTGTTCAAATTGTGATTGATCCAAAAATGTTAGTAAATCTGACAAGGGCTGAAACACCTGATGTTAGAAAATAATTTAATAGGCATTCACCTATAAAACGTGCATGGCATAGGATATGGAGAAAATGAAACTTCGCTATGTCACGTAAAGGAGAGTGTTCAGTGTGGCAGGTAAGATAAAAAATTATTTTGCAGGCGGGAATACAGCAAAAGGATTCCATAGCCTATATGATTCAAATCTCCAAGGACTGGAACGGATTTATATTCTTAAAGGTGGTCCTGGGACGGGAAAATCTTCGCTGATGAAAAAAATAGGCAATGAATGGGTCGAAAAAGGATATGATATCGAATACTTACATTGCTCGTCAGATAATAGTTCCATAGATGGTGTTATCATTCGTGCCTTAAAGGTAGGAATCGTTGATGGAACAGCTCCACATGTCATCGAACCCAAGGCCCCAGGTGCAGTAGAACAGTATATTAATTTGGGTGAGGCATGGGACGCAAAAGCACTTGCTGCCGAGAAAAAGAACATTGAGCGCTTAACAAAACAAATTAGTGCTTCCTTTCATTTAGCCTACTCCACCTTTAAGCAGGCATTAGATGTTCATGATGATTGGGAGAAAATTTATATTGAAAACATGGATTTTGAAAAAGCAGACCAGCTGACCAATAAATTAATTCAGACCTTTTTTGGCAAGCTGAGAATAAATAAGCAATCCGATATCCGCCATCGATTCCTAGGAGCAGCGACACCAAAGGGAGCCGTCGATTTTGTTCCGAATTTAACGGAGGATATTGAAAAGCGTTATTTTATTAAAGGACGTCCTGGTTCTGGAAAGTCGACCATGTTAAAGAAGTTAGCAGCAGCTGCAGAAGCAAGAGGGATTGATATAGAGGTTTTTCACTGCGGATTTGATCCAAATAGTTTGGATATGGTTATTTTTAGAGAGCTTGGCATTGCCATTTTTGACAGTACGGCTCCACACGAATACTTTCCAAGCCGTGCCGGCGATGAAATCATTGATATGTATGAGCTTCTGATTAATCCGGGAACAGATGAAATCTATGAAGATCAAATTAAACCAATTGCGGCAAGCTATAAAAGTAAAATGAAGGAAGCTATCTCTTATTTAGCGAGAGCAAAAGAACTTCATGATAAGCTGGAAGCCATTTATGTTCCGGCGATGGATTTCTCTGTGGTCGAAGATATTCAGACCAGGATTGCCGAGGAAATCAGAGAGTTAGAATTAAACAATATTTACAGCACTCAGTAGGAAAAGGAGCAATATATCAACTGTCTCGAATAGGGACAGTTTTTTTGTGATACTTATGTGCTGGCTGGGAAAGATAACGGTATGTTCTATAACAAATGATAGATGGAGATGTTTACCGTGAAAAATGACCCAAATTCAGCAAATGATACTGTAGAAGCGAATATTGAAATCAATAGACAATTGGAAGATGGAAAGGTTCATGCCCCCGTTGAGGCACAATCAGAAGCAGAAAGAGCCAACCTAGATTTACAAAATCAGTTCAATAATGAAGAAAATAAAGACATACGTACTTCTCCTGCTGCCATTTCCACCCCTCAATAGCCAAAGAGAGTCGGCCTTCCTAAGTGGAATGCCGACTCTCTTTTACAAAATAAGTTTGAAACCTTGAACTTAGATAACTGTCTAGCTCCAGGCGCCATCGGCTCGGGATCATAAGCAGGCGCCTTCCGCTTTTCTATTCATGCGGGTTTGTTTTGCTTTGCTGACTTTTATTTCGCTTATTGCCCTTGCTGTTATCTCCGCTGACAAATTCACTAGCAAATTCAGCCTCTGCATGACCTGCCTGAGGCGAATTTTGGTTATTACTGCCTTTATTAACCTTTTTCGTCATAAAATCCTCTCCTTTCATCCTTCGGTACAGTTTAGTTTGGCATTTAGGGCAGTCATTATGCATTTTAATAGAGGGAATAGTGCGGGTTTATAGAATTATTAAAAGAGCTAAAATAGCACTATAGTGATTTTTTAGGAGTGGGAATTTTGAAAAATAAAATAGAACAACTAACTGCTTTGTTTGAAGAGCATCGAAATGATGATAATGCTGGACCTATGAAAAAATATATGAAAGATCATTTCCCGTTCTTAGGAATTAAGTCACCGCTCCGAAAAGAGCTTGAAAAACAATTTTTTAAAGAGACAGGAATACTGAAAGAGGAATTTAACAAGGATTTCGTGGTTGGGCTTTGGGAAAAGGACGAAAGAGAATATCAATATACAGCCATTACATATATGGGGAAATTCATAAAGAAACTCCCAATAGATGTGATTCCCTTCTTCGAAACATTAATTACAACTAAATCCTGGTGGGATAGTGTGGATTCTATTGCTCCTCTAGTTGGAGAGCTTGCTCGGAAATATCCTGAACTTGTCGAAGAGAACATTAATCATTGGTCGAAACATGATAACTTTTGGCTGCGGAGAGCCTCGATTCTTTTTCAATTAAAATATAAAAATGAAACGAATGAAGCACTTCTCTATGAATACATGGTTAAAAATGCCGATAGCAAAGAATTCTTCATTCAAAAAGCCATCGGCTGGGCATTGAGGGAATACTCCAAAACAAACCCTGAGTCTGTTAAGGCATTTATAGAAGGAAACCAGCTTGCTCCGTTAAGTATAAGAGAAGGCAGCAAGTATCTTTCATGAGCAAAATGGTGAAACTGGAAGCGGATATCTGATAAGATGGCAGTAACAAAAAATAGAAATAGGTGAACTGCATGATTAAGTGTATTGCGTCAGATATGGATGGTACCTTATTAAATTCGTATCAACAAGTTAGTCAGGAAAATAAAGAAGCGATTCTAAAAGCTCAAGATCAGGGAATTGAAGTAGTAATAGCAACTGGGAGATCTTTTCAAGAGGTTCGATTTATCCTGGATGAAGCAGATTTACATTGCCCTGTCATTGGTGTAAATGGTGCAGAAGTCCGCACAAAAGAAGGAGAAATTTTATCTGCTACACCAATTGAAAAGCACGTAGCTAAAAAAGCTGCGGAAAAGCTAATGGAAAAGGATATCTATTTTGAAGTCTATACAAACCAGGGTACATACTCGCTAGATCCTAATAAAGCCGTGGCCATTATAGTTGATATTGTCGTTAGTGCCAATCCTGATGTGATACCTGAAGATGTGGTTAAACGAGCAGAAGCCCGCACTCGTAATGGTTTGGTCCATCAGGTTGAAAGTTATGATCTTTTATTTAATGATGAAGCACACCAAATTTACAAGCTTTTTGGATTTGCGATTGATTCAGACAGGCGTGAAGCTGCAGCAACCGCACTTGAAGAATTAACAGAGTTGGAAGTGTCCAGTTCTGGCCATAACAATTTGGAAATAACTCATCGAAATGCTCAAAAAGGAATTGCGCTAGAAACGTTTGTTCAATCAAAAGGAATCGACATTTCAGAAACAATGGCGATGGGTGATAGTTTTAATGACGTCTCCATGCTGGAAAGAGTCGGTAGAGCGGTCGCAATGGGGAATGCCGATTATGAAATAAAAACTCTTTGTGATGTGATTACCGCTACAAATGATGAACATGGAGTAGCCCAGGCAATTCTTGAAGTTTTATAGGAAAGGAAGAGACTGATGGTCAAAGTGGGTTCCATTTTATTATCGATGATACTGTTGATGTCAGGTTGTTCACTTTTTGAAAAGGAAAATCTGCAGCCGGAAGACCAGCAAGAGGATGAGGCGATTGTCCTGCAGCCAGAGATAGAAGTGGTGGCTGAAGAGTTACGGGTTCCCTGGTCTATTAATAAGGTAAATCAGGTTTTTTACGTGAGTGAACGAACAGGAAATATCGTGAAAATTGATAATGGAAAAATGGAACGGCAACAGGCTGCTTTGGAAAAGCCGCTCGCGAAAGCAGCGGAAGCCGGACTGCTTGGATTTGTCCTAGATCCAAGGTTTGCTGAAAACCAACAGGCGTTTGCTTATTATACGTATGAGAATGCACAAGGTCAGTTTAACCGTGTTGTAGTCTTGCAGTTGACGGGAAATAAATGGACGGAAGAAAGGATTCTGCTTGACCGCATTCCTAGTGCCGCCTACCATCATGGCGGTCGTCTGAAGATTGGACCAGATGGAAAGCTGTACATTACCACTGGAGATGCCACTACTCCTGAGCTAGCACAGGATCTTAGGTCCTTGAATGGGAAGATACTAAGAATGAATGTAGATAGCAGTATTCCAGAAGATAATCCATTTGAGAATTCCTATGTATACAGCTATGGACATCGGAATCCACAGGGGCTTGTGTGGATTGGTGATATCCTATATTCGAGTGAGCATGGTCAATCAGCACATGATGAAATCAATTTGATAAAACCAGGTGCAAATTATGGTTGGCCGGTAATCGAAGGAAATGAAAGTAAAGCCGGTATGGAGACACCATTGTTTCATTCAGGTGATGAAACCTGGGCACCTTCAGGATTGGCGGCCCACAATGGTACATTGTATGCTGCAACACTTAGAGGGAATGCAGTCAGAGAATTTGAGTTAGGCAAGAACATTACAAGTCCGGTTATTACGGGAGTAGGGAGGATTCGTGATGTGTTTGTTGATGGTGAATACCTCTATTTTGTCAGCAACAATACAGATGGCAGGGGAAATCCGGATGATAAGGATGACAAATTGTACCGAGTATTGTTAACCAATTTGAACTAAATGGGTAAAGGCTGGTGTGAATATGACAACAAAAAGCAATAAATTACAATATGGGTGGACACTAATTGCTCATCCAACCTATCAAATCTTTACAAACAAAAACTCCTACGCCATCATCGACGAAGACAATGACGTCATGCTCAGATTTACCCTCCAAGAAAACGAAATAGAAATCCATGGCGCAAACTGGAACCTTAACTACAAAATCAACCTCGGCTTCAAAACCCTAAAAATCATCAACACACCCGAAGACTAATAAAAGGCACCAAATATACAAAAAAGCGCTGCATAAAGTCCCTTTTTTGTATATTTGGTGCCTGTCACCGTAAACGATGTCACCGTATTAAAGGATGACTATTTCCATTGAGTTAACCTGGGATACTAGCAGTTCTTCGTATTGTTTTTGGGCTTGGAAGTTGATTTCTTGTTGGGCCATTTCAGGGTTTTCTTTTTTTACTTTTTCGATGATGTCTTTTTGTACTTTTTGGGAGAGGACGATGAGCTGGTATTGCTGCTTTTCGAATTCCCAAAATTTATCTTCTCCGTATTCGTTGATCATGGCCTTCGCGGCTTCAAACTGACTGTATTGGTCGCGGACCTTATTGATTTCTGTTTCAACTTCCGCACCGGTCGCGGTGTGTCCCTTTTCTTCAGCGAGCATCGCCATTGCGCGGAGGCGGATAATTTGTGTTAATAATTGATTTTGGTCTTCAACCAGTTTTTCTTGTGACTCCCAGTAGGATAGTGCTTCCTTTAGCTGATCGCCTGTGTAGCGCTTTTGGTCGGTTTCACGGTTGATGGCAAGCTGGAGATAGTTGATAAACTTATAAAACTCTATATCCTCATTGGTAATCCATTCTCCGTTAATCGAAGCAACGCCTTCTGACTCTTTGACCTCATAATTAATGACCTTTTCTGCCTTTTTTCCATCTCTTTCTAATACAAAGAAAATTTCATATTTTCCGGCCATTGGGAGTTCGACTTTACCAGAATAAATCCCATTTTCTTTTTCTGTTAGTTTCACTTCCGTTGTGCCGTGATCCATATTGGTCATTGAAAACTCAGCCAAAACGTTAAGCCCAGTTGCTGCCTCATCTTTTTCTGTAACCTTTATTTCAAAAGGCATTTCTTTATCTGCTAGTTGATAGATTGGTTTTACCACTTCAACGCTATACTCAGGGTCTGCACTACAGCCTGCAAGTACAGCTAAAAGCAGCAGTGCGGTCAGCCTCATCAGTTTTTTCATGATTCAATTCCTCCAAGATTATGTGTTTGTAAAAATTCCTCTACAGTGTATTTCTCCATTTTACCATTATTTAAATAAGCGACATGTGTACAAACCTGTTTAATCTCATCAAGATGGTGGGAGGAGAGAAGGATGGTTTTATCATGAAGCGATTTTAACACCTCTAAGATTTCCCTTCGTCCCATCGGGTCAATCCCGCTTGTAGGCTCATCGAGAATCAGAATACTTGAATCCTGATAGAGGGTGATGGCCAACCCAAGGCGCTGCAGCATGCCTTTTGAATACTTCTTCACCTGAACCGTGCGGTCCTCCCATAAGCTTACCGACTTAAGAACACTCTCGATACGGTCTTGGTCTACTGTCTTTCCAACCGCCTCAGCAAAGAAGGTAATGTTCTCAAGACCCGTCAGCATCGGATAAAGTTGAAATTTTTCCGGCAGATAAGCAATCGCTTTTTTCCAGTCATGATTTTTTTTAGTAACTTGAATTCCGTTGATCGAAATCGAACCTTGTTTGACTGGAAGGAGCCCAAGAAGACTGTTAATAAAAGTGGACTTTCCAGCACCATTACGTCCAACAAGGGCACAAATTTCATGTTTATTAATTTCAATATTGATAGACTCCAGAATTAATTTTTTCCCGAAGGATTGGTTTAAATTGGATACAGTTATCATTCAAATCCCTCCTTCCGGTGAAAAACAATTGCTGTGATGATGGAAGTAATGAGCCAAAATACTAGATTAAAAAGCAAGAAGAATGCTGGTTTTGTCCACATGAAGGCCTGCAGAAGGCGCGACATATGACCGAATGAATAAACGCCCATCCCGGTTTCTAAGAACATTCGAACAGACTGCAGTGGATTTAAGAAATACAGTGACGAAAATAATTTTACATTTTCATGGGTGACATCAGGTAAAAACGAGAGCAAAATAAAGTCGTGTAAGAAGAAAAAGTAAAACCAAACAAAGATTGTATAGCCGATAATCTGCATTCTGGAAGAGCTGAAGCTGCCGATTGCTGCTCCCATCTGCAGGAACACCAGCGACAAGGTCACAATTGCTAAAATAAAGATGAAATACGCCTTCATATCCAGTTGGAAATTAAACTTGAGTAATAATAAATAGAGAAAAAACCAGACCAGGATTGGTAGAAGGACGACGGCATAAAGCCCTAAACTTTTACGCAGTAAAAAGCTTGCATAAGAATCCTTTTTTGTCAGAAGCATGATTAACGTCTTTTGTTCCTTTTCTTGAAAAATGGAAAAGGCGCCAATAAACAAACAGAGTATCGGGATAAAGTAAATAATCGTATCAAACAAATTAATTAAGAGAACATAGTAGCCTTTATCAAATGAAAGGGCAGTGGAACGAAACAAGATGCTGACCGAAATGAGAACAATGATGCTTAAGGCGAGCCATAATCCTTTTCCTCTTATGTTTTCCTTCCATTCCTTCCAAATGTAATGCATAGTAAATGTCTCCCTATTAATAAGTCTCTTTTCTCAACTTTATAGCTATTTGAAATATCATTATGATGGATTAATTGATTCTCATTAAATTATGTGAATAATTAATGAGAAAAGAGCAAGCAAACGCAATTACGTCGCTAAAATAGATACTTCCACGTTAAAATCGGCTTTAGGATTTTAACAATAATATTTACGATAACATGCCTTTATTAAAATCAGCACTGCGGCGAGGCCTAACGCAGCGATTAGTATGAGATTGTTATTTCCTTTTGCAGCTGCTAGCGGATGAGGGTCATGAAACATCACTTTTTCATCCACCAATGCAGCATTCATTTTTTCATAGATAGCGAGTGCTGGACTCTTTAAAAATAAATAAGATAATTCTTGGTCTTCAATTAATTGATATAACGATGATCGATAGGTTATAGGAAAGTCCCCAATGCCGTTCTGGTTTAAATCAGTGAGCGGGAAGGAGTTTCCCCAGTCATTTCCTTTGCCTTCATGACTCCAGAAATTGGTTTCTCCTGTTCCGCCTATTGTCACGGCGGGAATAGTGTTTTCGGTAATTAGATTTCCTGTAAAAACTTGTTCGTTAGAACTAGCCCAAAGCTCAATTCCAATTTGGTTTTGAGAGATTTTATTTCCTTCAATAGTATTTCTTGTCGCTTGATCGATGTAGATACCTCTTTGGTTCATATAAAAAGTATTGTTTTTTATCTGATTATCATTCGCTTGAAGAAGTAATAATCCGAACGATTGGTTTCCATAGTTTACGATAAAATGGTTATCCTCTAGGAGCAGACGGTTGGAATTCATGACCGCAGCGCCGCCCGTATTCATCGTAAAGGTATTATTCTTAAAAATGTTCTCATCTGAATACATGTAATGCAGACCGTACCGCGTATCGCTTATATTATTTTCATAGCTTTCATTGTTGTTACCATACTCGAAGAACATTCCATCACGAGTGCCTTCAATGGTGTTATTTGATAAGAGGTTATGATTGGCGTAATAGACATGGATTCCATTGCCTTGTGCGGCAATTTCCCCTTTGCCCATTCCTTTTATCTCAACATAGGAGATTTTATTGTCGTGTGCCTGGCTTAAATAGATTCCGTGAAAGGAATCGGTGATCTTGATATGTTCCACGACATTTCCGTTGGTATGAATCTTAATTCCTGCATATTCCTCTGGTGAATTGCGGTCCATGCCGCTATTGGTAACAGTCAGCTTCCTAAGGGTCACATTGGGAGCTTTTATGGAGATAACATTTCCAGTTCCGTCACCCTTGATAACGGTGTTTGCCTTTCCAATAAGGGTCAACTCTTTGTTGATAACAATATTGCCTTCATACGTATTATCCTCAAGCTTCAGAACTGCTCCTTCTTCCAAGCTGTCGATCATGGCTTGCAAGTTTTCGGCAGCATTATTTTTCTCAGGGTTGATGCAAAATGTGATAGAGAAAATGAATAGAAAGAGCAGTAATTTTTTCATCTTGTTCGATCCTTCCATAACGGAATTAGTAATAAAATAAAGGCTGCAATAAGGAAATACGCACCGTATCCAAGCACACTTTCGGTGACAAAGTTTGCAACCGTATTATGCCCTAAAAGGGGCGGAACAAAGGGGTCAATTTTTATCGGAGCGGTCGGGCTTAAGTTGGTGCCGAATTTACGAAGTGCACGGGTAAGGTCCCAAACACCGAGTCCGCCGCCTATGATAAACAAACCAATTAATCCATAAAGCACTGCTTTCTTGCGCAGGATGGCCGTCAAGAGGGTAAGTGCTGCCAAACCAATGACTAAGTAAGAGAGATACGCTAATTCGGGAAAATTCTCTTCACTGAAATTTTCCATTCCAATATAGTGATTTAACCCGTTAACAATATCGATTTCGCCTTCAAGCTTATTTGGATAAACAATAATATTTAATCCTTCTGGATATTGCGGTGCAAAGAAAATCATTTGCCACCAGGGAAAAAATAAGGATAGAACCACTAAAACTGCTGCTAAAGTAATCACCAGTGATGAAACCAGTGATAATTTTTTTGCCTTCATGTAAAACAAGTCCTTTCTAAACGGAGAAGGGCACCAATTGAATCAATTGATACCCATACCATCCATTTTACTTATTAGGCTTTACAAGGAAGTAGCCGGTCATTTCTTGGTGTAGTGCTGAACAGAAGTTAGTACAGTAAAGCGGGAACGTTCCAGCTTTGTCTGCAGTAAATTCGATTGTATTCGTTTGGCCAGGCTGAACTTCAATGTTTAAGTTATAGCTGTTGATGGCAAATCCGTGGGTAATATCCTCATCAAAATCAGTATTCGTTAAGTGGATAAACACCTTGTCTCCTTGATTGACTTCAATCACATCAGGACGTTTTGCTTTTGCATCAAAGATAAACTTCGAACGCATAGCAATACCATAGACATGAACTTCGTTTCCATTACGTTCGATTCTAGCCTGATCCTGCTTATACGTCGCAAGCTTATTGTTTTCATCCTTCGGATATACTTCAATTGTTTTAATCTTATCTGCCTTAATAATTTGCGCGTAGTGTGGTTCAGGGTTAACTGGTGAAGATTGAATGACCTTCATTTTGCCGCTGATATCGATTAATTGCATGGACTCTGGATGTGAAGGTCCTACGGATAAATAGCTGTCTTTGGCAATTTTGTTCAACGCAATCAGCCATTTTCCATCAGGTGCAACCGTGTCACCTTCAGCTGCTACAGAGTGTCCTGGAGAGTATTGTACAGGTACACGATCTAACGTTTCGCCTGTTTTTGGATCCCATTTCACGATTTCAGAAGAAATGAACATCGTTGTATAAGCCATTCCTTTGTCATCAAATTGAGTGTGAAGCGGTCCAAGTGCATTTTCAGGGTTAACTTCTCTTTCCATAATAGAATCATAGTTGATAATTGGAATACCATTGCGTTCGCCAGCAAAATCTTGCTTTTCAATCGCTTCAAATGCTTTCTCAAAAGAGAATACTGTCATCGATGGTGCTAGCTTTCCTGAAGCGATAAAGTGTTTTCCATCAGGCGTAACGTCGACACCATGTGGTGATTTCGCAACAGGAACAAGGTAGATACCGCCTTTATGCTTTTCAGGGAAAATCATTTTTTGACCTGTAACTTCATCATACTGTCCGTCTGCAACCATTTTCTCAAGCTCTTTCCAGTTAAAAAGAACAATGAAATCACGGTCAGCCTGTGAAGCGTTAATTTCAAGATTAGTTGTTGCTTCTTCTGTATTATAAGTTGTCATGACTGCCCAATCTGCAGAGCTTTTCTTACCAGCGTCAGATAAATCGTAAGACCATGGTGGAAGAGCAACCTGGTAGGCAATATTGAGCTTATCTTTGTTTTGATCAAACGTTACGGCTGACATTACACCACGGTATTGGTCGCTGTAATCGTCTAATGACTTGTATTCAGAGCCGATTGGAACCGCGAAACGTGTTGGAAGGAACATATACTCTGTATTCTGCGTAACGAAGGCCGCACAGTGTGGGCCGCTAGTATTTGGAACATTAATAATGTCTTTTACGGTAAAGGTTTCTAAATCCATTGCGGCAGCACGGCTGTTTCCGACATCCGTTGCAAACATATATTTACCGTCATAGTCACCATTTGTTTCTGAGAATGCTGGGTGATGAAGATCTCCCCATGTGTAATCGCCTAATAACTTTTTAGAATGTTCGTCAAACCCATATCCGGTGGCTGAGTCTGGTGAGAATACTGGTACAGTCCGAATATGACGCATAGATGGAACACCATAGATAAACATTTGACCGGAGTGGCCGCCTGATGCGAATAGGTAGTAATCATCTTTTTCACCGAATGGTACATAAACTTTTTCAGCATCGCTTTTGGTATTACTAGAAGCAACCTGGTCGTTTGTACTTTTTGAAAAATCAGCAAAGGAAATCGTTGCTGCTACAAAGCCTGCTAGTAAACCTGATGCGATTGGAATCCATTTCTTCATCAATTACACCACCTTATTATTTTTCTGAAGCTTGCTTCAACATATCTAACACTTGCGTGCGTTCTTCATCTGTTAGCGGGCTTCCGCCAATAACGCTGGACATAACCGCGGAAGTTGGTTCTTTTAAGAATTCATCGATTGATTTACCATGCTTACCTTCAACATCTGTGAAGGCTTTTGAAAGGTCTGGACCCGTTGCCCCGCCTTCTAATCCAAGAGAATCAACTGCGTGACAGCCAAGACAGCCTTTACTGTTAAGGATGTTATTGGCATCCACCGTTGCTGTTTCCTCTTTTGCTTCTTCCTTGTTGCCTTCAGTTTCACTTGCTTCGTCTATTTGTTCTGTTTGAGCGACTTGAGGCTCTTTATCGGAATCTCCCATAATAACGCCAAATACCAAGTATCCAAGACCAAAACCAATTACGATGCTAACGACAAAGCTGATTATTGCCTTATTCATACTTCCCCCTCCTTCTGTCTAATGAACAACTTCATCCTAATAAGAAATCAAGATTTAAAATGTGACGTTTCTCACAGTTTTTTATCCAACTTTGAACGTTTTGTGAAGGGGGTTGGCATGATAGGGTTTTAAGAAATTGAACGTTTTGTGAAAATTATCACTTCGAGACGAGACGATTTTCACTACAATAGAATTAACATAAGTGGTATCACAGCATTTTAAAAAAAGGAAGGAGGAGCAGAATGAACCCCATACATGCTTTACAGGAACAGCCATTAGGCAGAGTAAGAGAATTGAAAATCGAGGGCTTTTTACGAAAAATAGTCATTTTTAAGGATTTATCGGCAAAATCCATTCACCTTATCGCCAATCGGATTCAAACGTTAACCATTAAAAAAGGAGTGCAGGTTATTTGTGAAGATGAAGTGGCCAAAGGGGTATTTTTTATACATTCCGGAGCGGTAAAGCTAACAAAGCAGGATGAAAATGGTAATGAAATCATTGTTTGTATGAAGCAAAAGGGTGATGTGTTTGCGGAGGCTTGTCTATTCTCAAAAACCTCACAGCTCTATCCGGCGACGGCCACTATGCTCCAAGATGGTCAGCTTTTCTTTTTAGATAAAATGGAATTAGAGAAGGGTCTTCATGAATATCCCGATCTTGCGGTTCAAATGATCGAATACATGAGCGATGCTCTCCGAGAGATGACTTCAACCTTAAGAGATGTTGCCTTGTTAGATGTTTATGCGAAGACAGTAAAGACGTTAGAGCGGTTAGGGAATAAATTTAATACGTCCACTTCGAGATGGAATATTGAAATTCCCTTGACGATTCAAGAATTTGCTACGGTAGTGGGGACATCACGGGAAAGCGTTAGCCGTGTATTTTCCAAGCTGAAAAAAGAAGGAATCATCGATATGAAATCAAGGAAAATTATCATCCTTGATATGTGTAAGCTGTGCACCTTAATGAATCCAGCCTATTAAAAAAACCTTCGTCATGGACGAAGGTTTTCTTGCTGGTTAAGAGCACACTGAAGGACAAAACTCGATGAGACCGTGAAAGATTTGTCCTAAATAAGGGCTCTTTATGAAAAAGGCAAATTTAATTATCAAATTTGTATGTCCAGAATCGTTCGTTGTTGATCCAGACCATCATTTGCGGGTCTTGATTTTTCAATTTCTCGGTTACGTCTCCAAACATTTGCTCCGTTTGGGAACGATGGGCCTGAATGGCAGCCAGTTTTTTATCTGCAACAGCAGTGATGTTATTGATAAGGTCGGCCTCACCGAGCTCCTCGACGCAATTATTTGAAAAAGCAACGCAGTGCAGCTTTGGTCTTTGTGCAGCAGGAATCTTTTCGATTGCCCTTACCACCGCCGCACCAGTAGCGTCATGGTCGGGGTGAACGGAATAGCCTGGATAAAAAGTAATGACAAGCGATGGATTTACGTCATTAATTAATGCCAGCATCGCATTTGCCAGTTCCTCATCGTCTTCAAACTCAACGGTTTTATCACGGTACCCCAGCATTCGTAAATCCTGAATACCTAAGGCTGCGGCGGCAGCTTTAAGCTCCTCTTTTCTAATTTTCGGGAGATTTTCTCGGTTGGTAAAAGGGGGATTCCCCATGTTACGTCCCATTTCACCCAAGGTTAAACATGCGTAAGTGACAGGAGTACCATTTTGTACATGAGTGGCAATGGTTCCAGATACTCCAAAAGCTTCGTCGTCCGGGTGTGGAAAGACGACTAATAGATGACGTTCTTTTTCCATAAAAGGTTCCTCCTTTCCTTACTCAAACGGTGTAGGGCTTATTTCTAGGGCAACCGCGAGTTTCCCTTTGTTATCATGGCCTGCTAACAGCAGGCGGTTTTCCTCATCGACTTCAAAATGAGTGAGACCTTCCGCATAAATCCAGCCAAGGTTAATTTTTAAGCCGACACGATAAGGGTCAGTTCCAGTGATTTTCCCATGTTCATAACGGACCAGTGCATTTCGAATATAGGCGCCTGCTGAAAAGAAGGTTTGATCATGGTGGGATGCATAGGCACCATTCGTTGTTTCCAGGTGAATATAAACATCCTGATTCGCGAAGCTGTTAATCACTTCTTGAACCTGAAGATAATTCTTAATCGGTTCCATATGTCTTTTCTCCTTTCCCTGTACATGGTATGTAATCTATAAACTAGTGTATTTAATAATGTAACTATCATACTAAAATCACAA
Source organism: Bacillus sp. 7884-1 (assembly GCF_002272245.1). GTDB lineage: Bacteria > Bacillota > Bacilli > Bacillales > Cytobacillaceae > Neobacillus. The sequence goes on from NZ_NPDD01000039.1 coordinate 17,171, forward strand.
TGAAAAAGCGAAATGTACGCCTTATTTTTTACAATAAGGCTGTGTTAAAGGAGACTGTTGATTTTAGAA
>NZ_NPDD01000040.1 GCF_002272245.1 Bacillus sp. 7884-1
GATTATTCCAAGAAGCATTCCTTAGTGGAGCGCAAATCAACAGCCAAGTTTAACACAGCCTACAATAAAAAAGGCCGTTCGATGGGGAACGGCCTTGGTATGATTAACAATCTGTGCAGTATTCAGTTTTTGCACCGCGGTAGGCACCATGCCAAGTAGGCCCGACAAATTCATTTAAGCGGAAGCCTTGGCTGATAGCTGCTGAAATGAAATCTTTTGCAACTTCAACCGCTTCAACAACGGAACTGCCCTTTGCCAGCTCTGCAGTAATCGCAGATGAGAAGGTACAGCCAGCACCATGGGTGAAGTTCGTCTCGATTTTATCTGATTCAAAAATAGTGAAGTCTTTACCATCGTATAGAAGGTCAATTGATTTTTCCTCTGTTAAAAGCTTGCTGCCGCCTTTAATGACAACATACTTCGCACCTAAATCGTGAATCTTTACAGCCGCTTCCTTCATCTGCTCTAAGGTTTTAACGTGTCCCATTTGAGCTAATTGGCCAGCCTCGAAAAGGTTAGGTGTCACAACTAAAGCTCGTGGCAGTAACAATTCACGCATAGCATCAGTGGTTTCAGGATTTAAGACCTCATCCTCGCCCTTACACACCATAACAGGGTCAATGACGACTGTTTCTAATTTATGTTCATCGATCACCTTTGCTACTAATTCAATAATTTCAACCGTACCAAGCATACCTGTTTTCATTGCGTTAATTCCTACAGATAGGACGGTATCAATTTGTGGTTTTAGAGTCTCAACGGAGATTGGAAATACACTGTGGTGCCAATCCTTAGGATCCATCGTAACGATGGTAGTCAGTGCTGTCATTCCATACACACCTAGTTCTTGGAATGTTTTGATATCAGCTTGAATTCCTGCACCCCCGCTTGTGTCCGAACCCGCGATTGTCATAACCTTTTTAATTGTCATATGTATTCCTCCTAAAGCTAGTTGTAAAAACACTATTCCTATTATAAATCAAACGTAGAAATATAGTAGAGATTTAAAACATGATTTTGTCAGAAAAATGACAAATTACTGTTTCTATATTATTTAGATGTTTATATGTGATAATTCTTACTTCCGAGAAAAAAGACTCATCGTACGATAGTACCAAAGATACAAAAGAATATTTGGAATCGCTTACAAATCGTGATTTGGGCAGTTGATTTTAAAAAAATTCGATAATCTGACACAAAGATGACTGAGATTCGTCAAAGTCCTGTGATTAAGGCTTCGATATTTATTATAAATTTAAAAGGCAAAGCTAATTCATTTAGATGTGCTGTAGATTGTGATAAATGTCGCTGAGAAGGCTGGTTAACATTATTACAATTGAAAACGCCTAGAATGTTAATTCCTGAAAGGAGGGAAAGCAAATGTACCGCAAAGGATGTCCTGATGAATATCCGATTACCCTAATTTTAAATGGGTATGAGATTGCCGTATTTCAACTAACTAAACATGATTTAGAGGATTGGGCCTATGGTTATTTGTTTTCTGAAGGATTTATTCAGGAAGCGAGTGAGATTGAATCCATTACCATTAATGAGGAGATGGGAAGCATCAACGTCTCACTTCTGAATGGATTTAATGAAGAAGAGTTATTTACGAAAAAGAAACACTATACGGCTGGGTGCGGCCGCGGAGTCACATTTTTCTCGATGACAGACGTGAAAAATTTTCAAAAAGTAGCTACTGAATATAGATATAAATTGAGTTATTTATTAAAAAAACAGAGTGAATTTGCTCGGAATTCACCGTTTTACTTGGAAACTGGCGGCATGCATGGTGCCTGTATTGTAGATGAAGCAGGCAATATCACCGTCCGTGAAGATATTGGGCGGCACAATGCCGTCGATAAGATCATTGGCCACACACTACGAATGGGTTTACAGCCTGAACGGTTAGTTTTATTAACAACCGGCAGGGTTTCATATGAAATGCTTTCCAAAGCAGCGAAATTCGGCTTTCCTGTTATTGGTTCACGAACAGCCGCTACCAAGCAGGCTGTTCAATTGGCTAAATATTTAAACATAGAGGTTATTGGCTATTTACGAGGGAAAATGGCTAATATTTACACCTCAACAGGCCGAGTTGACAATGATTTATTGGAAATATCCGCTGTAGAGATGCATTGGAGGGGGGAGTAAGAACAAGGTAAACCATTAAAGAAAAAAAGGAATGTTCTATTTAATACTGGGAAGGAGATAGAAAAATGGTTGAAATCAACTTAAACCGCCGGCAATTCTTAAAGTTGTCTGGTGCTACTGCAGCCACTCTAGCAGTTGTTGAACTAGGCTTTAATGAGAAAAAAGCATATGCCAGCACAAAAGAATTCAAAATTGCCAAATCAACTGTTACACCAACTATTTGCTGCTTTTGCGGCGTTGGCTGTGGGATTTTAGTCCATACAAAGGACAACACTGTGGTTTATACGGAAGGGGATCCGGATAACCCAATTAACGAAGGTAAGCTATGCAGTAAAGGAACAACAATTAGACAGTTATATACTTCTGAAAAACGTATTAAGAAACCGCTTTATCGTGCACCAGGCAGTAATAAATGGGAAGAAAAGGATTGGGAATGGATGTATGAAACCATTGCCAAGCGTACAAAAGAAACTCGTGATAAAACTTTTGTTGTAAGTGAAGATGGCATGACAGTGAATAAGACCGAGGCAATTGCAAGCCTTGGCGGAGCAGCTCTTGATAATGAAGAGACGTACCTGCTTTCTAAAATGATGAGAGGGCTTGGTGTCACCTATTTAGAGCACCAGGCACGAATATGACATAGTTCTACGGTTGCCGGTCTGGCACCTTCATTTGGTCGTGGAGCAATGACTAACAGTTGGAATGATGTGCAGTATACCGATTGTGCGTTGATTATGGGCGCAAATCCAGCTGAGAACCATCCAATTAGCTTTAGGTGGTTAACAAAAGCAAAAGAGAATGGCGGAAAAATAGTAAGCGTTGACCCTCGTTACACAAGAACATCGTCAATGTCTGATATTTATGCCCCTTTACGCTCTGGAACAGATATTCCGTTTATCGGCGGGATGATCAAATATGCGCTAGAAAATAATCTTTACCACAAAGAGTATGTTGCTAAATATACAAACGCTAGCTTTATTGTAAGTCCAAGCTATAAATTTGAAGACGGCTTATTCTCTGGATATAACGAAGATAAGCGTGCTTATGATAAAACACAATGGGCATTTGAAAAAGATGCCGAAGGAAAACTTGTTAAAGACTTCACATTAGAACACCCAAGATCCGTTTTCCAATTAATGAAAAAACATTACTCTCGCTATGATGTTGACGCAGTTGTAAAAATCACTGGAACACCAAAAGCCGACCTATTAAAGGTATATGAAGCTTTCTGTGCAACGGGTCAAGTCGGTAAAGCAGGAACCATCATGTATGCAATGGGAACAACCCAGCATACAGTTGGAACACAAAACGTTCGTGCGTTTGCCATGATTCAGCTTCTACTTGGTAACGTTGGTTTACCAGGCGGCGGGGTTAACGCAATGCGTGGTGAGTCTAACGTACAAGGCTCAACTGACTTTGGATTATTATATGGTAACTTAACAGGCTACTTAAATGCACCAACATCTAAGGTTCCGGAGAATGCGACACTCGCTGGCCACATGGAAAAAGAAACACCAAAAACAGGTTATTGGAGTAACAAGCGGAAGTTCATTGTCAGCTTATTAAAAGCTTGGTATGGACCGAATGCAACAGCAGCAAATGAATTTGGCTATCAATACCTGCCAAAAGGCAATAAAAACTACTCACACATTAACTTATTTAAGGCTATGTATGACGGCACGCTAGAAGGTGCATTCCTTTTCGGAACAAACCCAGTAGTCGGCGGACCGAATGCAGGCAAAGAAAAAGAAGCACTTTCCAATTTAAAATGGTTAGTAGCTGTTGACCTTTGGGAAACAGAAACTTCTGCCTTCTGGCAAGAAGAGGCTGGCAGTAACCCATCTAAGATCAACACAGAGGTATTCCTTCTTCCAGCATGTTCTTCCTATGAAAAAGAAGGAAGTATATCTAACAGTGCCCGCTGGATGCAGTACCGCTGGCAGGCAATTAAGCCGCTTGGTGAATCAAAAGCAGACTTAGAGATTATCCATGAGCTTGCTACTAGAATCAAAGGTTTATATAAAAATGAAGCAGGTCCAGCCGCAGCTCCAATTAATGCTCTTTATTGGAACTATGGTGAAGGTCATCACCCAGATATCGACCTTGTTTGTAAGGAAATCAACGGGTATGACGTGAATACAGGCAAGCTAATTGCCGGCTTTGGAAATCTAAAGGATGATGGTTCAACATGTTCAGGTAACTGGATTTATTGCGGATTCTACCCTGAAGAAGGCAAGAACCGTGCGAAAAACCGGGATAAGAAAGATACCGGAATGAGTTTATATCTAAACTGGTCGTATGCATGGCCGATGAACCGCCGTATTCTTTACAATCGCGCTTCATGTGATCCAAACGGTGTTCCATACAATAAGGAAAAAGCGGTTGTATGGTATGATGCAGTACAAGGTAAATGGACAGGAGTGGACGTTCCGGACTTTGTTGCAACAAGGAAACCTGGCGACGCGGGCTTTGAGGATCCATTTATCATGATGAATGATGGTGTAGGTGGAGTTTATGCACCAACATTAAACGATGGTCCGTTCCCTGAACACTATGAGCCGTTTGAAAGCCCGGTTAAGAATCCATTCTCAAGCCAGGAAATTAACCCTGCTATTCAATTATTTGATGGCAAATTTAATGAGCGCGGCTTCAAGGCAGATTTCCCAATTGTGGCAACCACTTACCGAGTAAGTGAGCACTGGCAATCTGGTACGATGACACGTAACCAAGCATGGTTATCAGAGCTTGTACCTCATATGTATATTGAAATGAGCGAAGAGCTAGCAAAAGAAAAGGGCATTAAAAATAAAGATAAAGTCATTGTCAGCTCTGCACGAGGCGAGGTCAAAGCTTATGCAATGGTAACAAAGCGCTTCAAGCCTCATAAGATCGATGGCAAAGATGTTCATCAAATCGGAATGCCGTGGCATTTTGGCTATAAAGGTATCGCAACTGGGGAGACAGCTAATCGCCTGACGCCTCATATCGGGGATGCGAATACAACTATTCCTGAATATAAGGCATTCCTCTGTAACGTAAGGAGGGCTGACTAATGGCTGCTGAATATGTGAAATTTGTTGATGTGACCAAGTGTGACGGCTGTCGCGCCTGTATGGTTGCCTGTAAAAACTGGAATGACCTTCCGGCTGAACCACAGGACTTCTTAGGGAGCGCTCAGTCACATGCTAAGACAACGGCAGATACTTGGAATGTACTGCAATATATCGAGCATGAAGATTCAAAAGGCAATCTTGACTACCTTTTCCGCCACTCAGCATGCTTCCACTGTACAGATGCTGCCTGTGAAAAGGTTTGCCCGGAAAATGCAATTAGCTACACGGATTTTGGTACTGTTGTCATTGATCATGAGAAATGTGTAGGCTGTGGATATTGCGTAAATAACTGTCCATTTGAAGTTATTTCCCTTAAGGAATACGTTGATAAAAATGGTGACAAATATCGTAAAGCAAATAAATGTACAATGTGTACAGACCGTCTTGAAGAAGGCCTGCAGCCTGCCTGTGTAACTACTTGTCATACAGGGGCTATGGAATTCGGCGACAAAGCTGCGATGATCAAGAAAGCAGAAGATCGTGTGAAACAAATTAAAGATCGTTATCCAAATGCAATGGTCTACAATCCACAAGGTGTCGGCGGAACGCATACGGTTTATGTATTAGCAGAAAAGCCATCTGTATATGGTTTACCTGAAAACCCTAAAGTTCCAACTTCCGCTGTGATTTGGAAAGACTATGTACAGCCAATTGGTAAAATGATGATCGGTGCGACTACAATGGCAGTTGTAGGAGCATTTATTACGAACACGATTATTAGTAAGAAAAAGAATGGTAAAAACGAAGACGGAGGTGAGCACCATGAGTAAACCTCAAAATTCGACTGTAAAGGTGAAACGTTTTTCAAAGGCATTTGTTTGGGCGCATGCTGTTAACGCGATTTCATTTATTGCTCTCTATATCACAGCCTTGCCAATGTACACAGAGTTTTTTGACTGGTTATACCCGGTGCTTGGCGGACCAGAAGGTGCACGTCTACTTCACAGAATTTTCGCCGTGGCGTTTATTACACCAACGTTTATCTGGGTTATTTTTGACTTCAAGGGCTTCAAGCTTTGGATGAAAGAACTTGTTACCTGGAAGAAACGTGACCTAGAGTTCTTTACAGAGTTTGTTAAGGAGCTATTTGGTTTCAATTTCAAGCACGTAAAGCAAACATTCTTTAACGCTGGTGAAAAGATTAACTCAATCATTCAAATTTTCACAGCAATCTTAATCATTGGTTCAGGCTTACCAATGTGGTTCCCGCAGTTCTTCCCAAGAGCGGTTGTTCAGTGGGGATATTTATTGCACAACGTAGGCTTTGGTCTTGCGATTGCGGTAGTGGTCGGACACATCTATCTATCTGTTATACACAAAAATTCTAAACCAGGATATACCGGTGTTATTACAGGTGAAGTACCTGCATGGTGGGCAAAGGAACACTATACAGAATGGTACGAGGAAGAGGTTAAAAAAGGCAACTTCCCTAAACTAGACGACCCGCATAAACCAACCAGCCCTGACAAGAAAAAGAAAAAAGGCGCATGATAACGAAAAGCGGAAGCGCCTTGGTCAGCCCCGACAAGCGCTGGAGGTCCTGCAGGTGAAGTCGCTCTTTGACTTCATCTGCAGGACCGAAGTGACCTCGAGGGGCAAGGCGCTGTAGCTAGACATCACATTAAAAGTTAATAATAATAAAGGCTGTCTCTTGCAGGACAGCCTTTATTTAAAGGCTATGTTAAAGCTTAATATTGATTTTGGCACTG
>NZ_NPDD01000041.1 GCF_002272245.1 Bacillus sp. 7884-1
GAACCGCCTGCGGAAAGCGAAGCGCCTGGAGCACAAATCAACAGCCAAGTATAACAGAGACTATTTAAAAAATAGAAGAGGTGCACAACGATGAAAAAATCTGTCGTTTCGAAAGAATATCAGAATTTGCAGAAGGATATTTTAACCCTTCAAGAGAATTGGAAGAAGAGCATCAATCCAGAATCAATTACACCGAACCTTGATAAGGCAGCAATGTCAGCCGGGGTGCCGGCGGCGGCATTAACGTCTATTAATTTCGAAATTCCACTATTCTTACAGTGGATAGAGGAGATAAATGGATTATTATCCCAAAACAATCCTGAGCTTGAAACAAAGCTTGCTGGAATTAGTGCTCTATTAAACGAAGAAACGGCGATTCGCTGGATAGATGAGGCATTTTCTTTTAATAGTATGTATTTTGCTAGTTTTGCAGAGGAAAATGGACTTGAAGAGTGGATCCCACAATTTTTAGCAGAAACAGCTCTACGACCTTACCTACAGCTAACAGCAGAGAAAATCCAGCACGAAATCACTCATGCTGTTCCAGGAGCAGGCTGCCCTGTTTGCGGTGAACCAGCTCGACTTGCCGTTCTTGAAGATGAAGGAAAAAAAGTAATGACATGCCCTCGCTGTCTTGCTCATTGGCATGCAAAACGAATTGAATGTGCACACTGCGGTAATGATGACCATAACACCATTCAATATATAACCATTGAAGGGGATGCATCCTCACAAATTCAGGTTTGCGAAAAGTGTACAGGATATATTAAAGTGATAGATACAAGACAATATCTCAGCAAGCCTTCAGCAGCCATGCTGGACTTAAATATAATTCATCTTGATTTTGTAGCGCAAGAGCAAGGATATCAAGCGGTGGGTAAAATTAAAGAAACTAATTAAGAAGGTGCTTTTTCATGAAAGCTGCGGCTATCATTTTAGCAGGCGGGAAATCGAGCAGAATGGGCACAAACAAGGCTCTCCTAAAACTAAACGAGAAGACAACAATCGAAAGAATGGTTGATATTCTCAAAATCTACTTTGATGATATCATTCTTGTTACCAATGATATGGAATCCTATCAGTTTTTAGGAGTGAAAATGGTGTCCGATCACTATCCTGGAAAGGGACCGCTTGCAGGATTTCATGCCGGCTTAATGGCTTCGGACTATGATGTGAATTTCATTACAGCATGTGATATGCCGTTTATTGCTGGCGAATTAGCTGCGACCCTTGTAAATATGATTGACCATCACGATGCCTTAGTTCCAGTTATTAATGGAAAAATGCAAACTCTATGTGCGGTTTTTCAAAAGAAGAGTGTAGCGAAAATTGAAGAATGTATTGAAAATGGACGTCTTCCAATCAAACATCTGCTTGAACATCTAAATGTCCTTTATGTAACGGAAAAAGAGCTGCAGGCCTATAGCAACATTGATATGGAGCGAGTTTTTTTCAATATGAATCATCCCCATGAGTATGAGGACGCAAAAAAATGGCTTCAAGCTGATTAGGCAGGAAGGATGTAAGGCACAGTGCAATTTTTCAAAGTTAAAACAGTTGAAGAAACGTTTGAAATGATAGAAGAAAAAATCCCAGCAATAAAAGATACGGAAATTCGCTCACTAGAAGAGGCGCTTAATTATATACTAGCGGTGCCTGTCACCGCAAAGGAAAATGTCCCTGGCTTTGACCGCTCGACGGTGGATGGCTATGCTGTGAAAGCACGGGACACATTTGGAACCTCTGATTCCATGCCGGGGTTTTTAACGGTGGTGGGAGAAGTTGCAATGGGAGAGTCGGCAGGTATTCCTGTCGGTCAAGGAGAAGCCGTCTATGTTCCAACAGGCGGGATGATTCCTGCAGGAAGTGACAGCGTAATTATGATTGAACATTGTGAAGACCATGACGGACTATTAAACACCTACAAGCCAGTGGCCCCTGGTGAAAATATTATTCGTGCAGGTGAGGATATCCGTGAAGGGGAAATCCTCCTTCCTGAAGGAACCCTGATACGTCCGCAAGAGTTAGGTGCAATTGCTTCACTAGGTATTAACCATGTATGTGTCTATCGTAAGCTAAAGGTCGGGTATCTATCATCAGGTGACGAGATAGTTCCCTATCAAACAGAAAAACTTTCAGAAGGTCAAATCCGTGATATTAACTATTTGACGATTTCGGGGCTCGCAAAACAATGGAATGTTGAGGTTGTGTACGGTGGAATTGTGAAGGATGACTATCAGGAGTTTCAGCAAAAAGCACAGGCTTTATATAATGAAGTAGATTGCTTAATTCTCTCAGGGGGAAGCTCGGTCGGAGCAAAGGACTACACAACACAAGTGATTCAGTCCCTAGGTTCACCAGGCGTGTTCGTTCATGGCATATCGATCAAACCGGGGAAACCTACGATACTTGCAATGGCGAATGGAAAACCGGTTATAGGTCTGCCAGGGCATCCTGCCTCAGCGATGATTATTTTCATGCTGTTTGGCGAGAGAATCCTTCAAAAGTTAAAAGGTGAAAAAATCGATAAGAAGCCTGATAGAATTTTTGCTCGGATTACGAAGAATATTCCTTCTGCACCAGGGCGTTCCGATTATATTCGTGTTCGTTTAATCGAGAAAGAAGGCGAATGGTGGGCGGAGCCGATTATTGGAAAATCAGGGTTAATTACTACCCTAGTAAAAAGCGATGGTATTGTTGAAATTATTTCAGAAAAAGAGGGTATTTCACAGGGAGACTATGTACCTGTGATTGCAACACGATGAGGGGGATAAAATAGATGGACCGCAAAACGTATAAACGGAAAATATATTTAGAGGACAAATCCCGATCGGAAGCGAAGCGAGAAATTCTCGAGAACTTTTCTCTGCCCCTTGAAATAGAAATGATTCCTACAAGTGATGCCCTTGGCCGTGTAACGGCTGAGCCAATTTTTGCAAGTGTATCAATGCCTCATTACCATGCATCTGCCATGGATGGAATTGCGGTAATCGCTGAAAAAACGTATACCGCACATGAGCAAAATCCACTTCAGCTTAAGCTTGGGAATGATTTTGCTATAGTGGATACAGGAAATGCGATTCCAGTTCCATTTAATGCGGTAATTATGATTGAACATGTCGATATGATCGATGAGGAAACGATTGAAATTATTGAGCCTGCAACACCATGGCAGCATATTCGCCCTATTGGCGAGGATATTGTCCAGGAGGAAATGCTTTTCCCGCAGGGACATATTCTTAGACCGGCGGATTTAGGCATTCTTTTAGCATCGCAGCATCTTCAGATTCCGGTTGCGAAAAAGCCAGTTGTCACCATCATTCCAACGGGTAATGAGCTTGTTGAGGCAAATAGTGTTCTATCTTCAGGAAACATTATTGAGTTTAATGGAACGGTATTCGCGAATTTTATAAAAGATTGGGGCGGGGAGCCAAGACTTCACCGAATTGTGAAGGACGACCCTGAAATGATAAAGTCTGTATTACTTGAAGCGGCGAAAGACTCGGATATTATTGTCATCAATGCTGGATCCTCAGCAGGTTCCAAGGATTATACCGTTCATATCATCGGCGAAATTGGAACGGTCTTTACCCACGGTGTGGCTGCAAGACCTGGGAAGCCCGTTATTTTAGGAAAAATAAATGAGAAGATTGTCGTAGGTGTTCCAGGATATCCTGTCTCCGCCTATTTGTCCTTAGAATGGTTTGTCCGGCCGCTGATTTGCAAGTATTTACAAATCCCTGAGCCAAAAAGGCAAACGGTTACCGTCAAGCTTGGCCGCCGAATTGTTTCGGGTATGGGTGCCGAGGATTTTGTACGAATGAATATCGGCTATGTGAATGGACAATTTGTTGCAAATCCGCTGACAAGAGCTGCGGGGGTAACGATGTCCTATGTGAGAGCAGATGGCCTTCTTGTCGTACCAGCCAACGTAATTGGCTATGAACAAGGTGATTTTGCAGAAGTCGAGCTATTAAGGCCGCTTGAGGAAATCCAAAATGCAATTATGTTTTGTGGCAGCCACGATTTGACCATTGACCTTTTATCCTCACAGGTGAAAAGAGTACGTGCAGACATGAAAATCGTTTCAGCACATGTTGGCAGTATGGCTGGTATTATGGCAATTCGAAAAGGCGAGGCCCATGTAGCGGGCATTCATTTGCTTGATCCGAACACAAAGCAATATAATATCTCTTATGTTAAGAAAATGTTAGCCGGTGCGGATGTTGTTCTCTATCCATTTTTAAAAAGAAAGCAAGGTTGGATTTTACCAAAGGAAAATCCGCTGGGGATTGAAACACTGATGGATATCGCTGAGAAAAAAGCGAACTTTGTTAACCGTCAAAAAGGGGCAGGAACGAGGATTCTCTTTGATATGCTTCTTGAGGAAAACGGGATTTCTTCAGAAGAAATCACAGGCTACGATAGAGAAATGTTTTCACACCTAGCTGTTGCTGCGGAAGTAAATGGGGACAGTCAGGGTGCAGGACTCGGGATTTATCCCGCCGCAAAAGCTATGGACCTGGATTTTGTTCCTGTTGCCGATGAAGAGTATGATTTAGTGATGACGAGAAGCTTTTATGAGAGTGAAAGTGGCAAATTATTAATCGACATTATCCAATCACCATCATTTAAAGAGCAGGTCGAAAAGATTGGCGGATATGAAGTAGTGGAAAATGCTGAGCCAAAGAATTTGGTCTGAAGAGGTGCTGAAAATGAATTTTCAAATTTCAAAAGAACCCATTGATATACAATCGGTCATTGATAAGGTCGTTCAGCGTAATGCTGGAGCGATCACTACTTTTATTGGCACGGTTCGTGAGTTAACAAAAGGAAAGAAGACGCTATTTTTAATTTACGATGCATATGAAGCCATGGCTGTGAAAAAGCTTGAGCAAATCGGCAGGGAAATTGAAGAGCGCTGGGAAGGTTCTCAGGTGGCCATTACCCATCGTGTCGGCCGTCTTGATATCACGGATATTGCCGTTGTTATTGCTGTTTCCACTCCCCACCGTGCCGATGCTTACGATGCCAATCGTTATGCGATTGAGAGGATCAAAGAAATTGTCCCGATTTGGAAAAAGGAACATTGGGAAGATGGCGAAGAGTGGATGGGCAACCAGCTCGAAACAGTTGCTTATCCAAGCGGTAAGCCGGAGGAGGACGATTTGAATGAATAAAGTAATGTTTTTCGCTCATTTACGTGAAGCTGTTGGCGAAGAGTTCCTTAGAATAGATGCTGTTGGCAAAACTGTTGGTGAAGTGAAAGCAGAATTGGCGGCAATCTACAATCTTCCAAAATTAGATACTGTTATGACTGCGATTAACGAAGAATTCGCCCAGGACGATGAAGTGATTCAAGACGGTGATGAAATCGCCTTTATCCCGCCAGTAAGCGGCGGCTGATTCTGTTTTTGGAAAGGGGAAGATAAAATGAACGAACGTTATTCACGACAGGTCCTCTTTCCAGGAATCGGGAAAGATGGACAAGATAAAATCCGTTCGAAGCATGTGCTAATGATTGGTGCGGGGGCGCTTGGTTCTGGGAATGCAGAGATCCTCATTCGTGCAGGGGTTGGTAGGCTGACGATAGTGGATCGGGATTATGTCGAATCAAGCAATCTGCAGCGACAGCAGCTTTATACCGAAGAGGATGTGGCGGAGAAGCTTCCGAAGGCTGCTGCTGCAGAAAAGCGGTTAAAGGCAATCAATTCAGATGTTGAAATTCAAGCAATCATCGGTGATGCTACTCCAGCTATGCTTGAAGATTTGGTGAAGGATGTCGATATCATCATGGATGCCACCGATAATTTTGAAACGCGGATGGTTATTAATGATGTTTCACAAAAGTATCAGATACCGTGGATCTACGGGGCGTGTGTCGGCAGTTATGGGATGAGTTTTTCAATCATTCCTGGAAAGACCCCGTGCCTAAACTGTTTGTTACGGACAATCCCGATGCAGGGGTTAACGTGTGATACCGGGGGAATTATCTCACCGGCTGTCCAAATGGTCATTGCTCATCAAAGTGCCGAAGCACTCAAAATGCTAGTCGAGGACTGGGACGCGGTTCGAACTTCGTTTGTCAGCTTTGACTTATGGCGGAACCAATATACTAGTTTGAAAATGGGGAAAGCCAAATTTGCAGGCTGTTTATCGTGTGGCGAGGATAGGACTTACCCTTATCTCGACCAGGAAAATATGACGAAAACCACTGTTTTATGCGGGCGGGATACGGTACAAATTCGTCCATCCACTCAAGGGGAAATATCGCTAGAGAAGCTGGCAGGACAGCTTAGTACACTAGGATATATTGTAAAAGGGAACCCCTATCTTTTATCAGTAGAAATGGGAGAGGAGCGGATGGTCATCTTCAACGACGGCCGAGCCCTCATTCATGGAACAAAAGATCTAACCCATGCCAAATCTATCTACCAAAGAATATTAGGATGAATAGAAAAGCGGAAGCGCCTTGGTCAGACCCGACAGGCATAAGACGAGCGCTGACAGAAGGCGAGCTTTTGCCTTCCGAAGTGATTGGCTTATGACCGAGGAAAAAGTGATTTTTCTTTTTCCACCGAGGGGCTAGGCGCTGAAGCTGGACAACATCAATACTCGTACCTTAATGGTACGGGTTTTTTTATTATGACAAAACCTAACATGTTTCACGTGAAACATGTCGAATTTCTAATTAGGTGACGAATTTGGTATGATGAAGTAGAGAATAAATAGAGGAGTTAACCAATCGTGAATATATCGGTAGAAAAGTTACTAACAAAAATAGAAGAGGAATTAAAGCTGGCAAAAAACAGCACGAAGCAAGAAAACTTGCGGGAAAAAGTGTACTCTATTAAAATATTATGCGAGTTGATACTAGATGAAAAGCAGGTACAACCGGAGTCTAAATCTATTCCTTTAGCAGCCTTTCAGCCGGTAGTAGCACAGCCAGCCTTTCAGCAGCCAGTATCACTAAATCAGCCGAAAAAAATAGAAATGGAAGACGAAGCAAACGGAGATTCGTTATTTGATTTTTAAACGAAAAGCGGAAGCGCCCCTAGGCGCTGAAGCTAGACATGAAAGAGGGGAACAAAATGAAAACTTTTATTATTATCGGCGCCATAAACGCTTTTTTAGCTGTTGCACTTGGAGCCTTTGGCGCGCACGGACTAAAGGATAAACTAGATCCTCATTATCTAGAAATTTGGAAAACAGGCGTCACCTATCAAATGTTTCACGCAACAGGTCTTTTGGTAATTGGAATACTGCTTGGAAAGGTAGCGGCTAGTTCTTTCTTTACTTGGTCCGGCTGGTTATTTTTTATCGGAATCATTCTTTTTAGCGGAAGTCTTTATGTTTTAAGCTTGACCAAGGTAGGAGTGCTGGGTGCCATCACACCGCTTGGCGGAGTATGCTTCTTAGCAGGCTGGATTCTGATGATTATCGGAACCGTTAAAGATTTGTAAAAAAGTAAAAAGGCATTGGACTTGGCTTCCAATGCCTTTTGTTTTTATCTTGGAGGATAAGTACCTAAAGCGGGTGCTCCGGCTCCAAAAGGATACTCATATTCAATTTCTTCATCAAACGTAATGTAGTCGATCGGCACCATTGGGATAAGGAAACGGGTACCAACCTGCGGGTCACTTAAAATAACATGGTCTCTTCCGGCAGCTTCAATAATACCAACAAATTTCTTGGCATTCCATTGATTGTTGCCCTCAAAGGTTGCATAAACGGTGGCTAACTTTCCTTTGTTTAATCGTAAAATATTTTCGATGTACGATTGTTCAACTGGCAGCATTCCCTGAGGCTGTGGAGCTCCTGCAGGAGGCCCGGATGGAATTCCTTGTTGTGGGAACTGTGGAAAACCTTGCTGTTGCCCGCCAGGAAAGAATCCTTGCCCTTGATATGGAGTTGCGGCTCCCTGTCTAGCTTGATAGGGCTGATACCCTTGTTGATTATAATACTGATTCATCTTTTCCCCTCCTAAAAATAACTAACCCTTTTGTACCAACATTCTATTCATACTCCCAGAAGCCTAGATGGTGACAATCGGGATAGTCCCGTTTGTAAGATGATTCGGAGCTAAAACTTAAGACTCGCTGTTTTATTAGTATGAGGAGGAAAGGGGAAATATGACTTAACGGAAATACAAAAAAGTCCTCAGCAGATGCTGAGAACTTTCAAGATTAAACATGTAAGAATCGAGAAACTCTTTCTTCCTCTAATAGGTTGCCAACAAAGAAGGCACCAAATTCACCGAAACGTGCACTTACTTCATCAAAACGCATTTCATAGACAAGCTTTTTGAATTGAAGAACATCTTCAGCAAAAAGCGTTACGCCCCATTCGTAGTCATCAAAGCCGACTGAACCCGTGATGATTTGTTTCACTTTTCCTGCATATGTACGTCCAATCATCCCGTGGCTGCGCATCATACTGCGGCGCTCTTCCATCGGAAGCATATACCAGTTATCATTGCCCTGACGGCGCTTGTCCATTGGATAGAAACAAACATGCGCTGTTTTAGGTAATTTCGGATAAAGTCGTGCAAGAATTTGTGGATTTTGGTATGGATCCTCACCAGCAGGCAAATAGTTGCTGAGTTCAACAACGGATACATAAGAATGTGCTGGGATTGTAAATTCAGCTAATTTTGTTTTATTAAATTCTGTTTCAATTTCGTTAAGTTCTTCCATTGTCGGGCGCAAAATCATCATCATAAAATCAGCTTTTTGACCAACAACAGTATATAAAGCATGGCTGCCTTCGTTACGCTCTTGCGTGTGATTCCACTTTTCAACTAGACTTAAAAACTCGTGAATCGCCGATTGGCGTTCATCACTTGAAAGCATTTTCCAAGTTGTCCAATCAACCGTACGGAAATCATGCAAACAATACCAGCCATCAAGCGTTTGAGCTGCTTCACTCATTATAATCACTCCTAAATAATGATTCTTCTTATTAACAATCTTTACTATATCATAGTTTGACCAAGACACGCTCGAATAAACCATCATGGATAATTTTAAAAAAAGAGGTAAATAGTAAAGGATAGTGTGAGTTTTTTGAATAAAAGAACATTTACTGTGAAAACGCTGCCTAAGTTGAATTTTTCAACAGGTAAAGTATGCTAAATGAAGAAGATATATTTAGGGAGGATTTAATGTGGCAGATTTATTTGAAGGTTTAAAACAAAAATTATCAGGCCGTGATTTAAGGATTGTTTTTCCAGAAGGCTTGGATGAGCGAATTGTTCGGGCAGCAAGCAGGCTAGCAGAAGAAAAGCGATTAACCCCTATTTTGGTAGGAAATATCGAACAAGTTCAGGCAAAGGCTCAGGAGCTTGGCGTTTCCTTGGATGCAGCAGAAATTTATGACCCAGCGAACTATGCTGCAATGGACGAGCTTGTGGCAGCGTTTGTGGAACGCCGTAAAGGAAAAGCTACTGAAGAAGATGCACGTAAGATCTTATTAGATGAAAATTATTTTGGCACCATGTTGGTGTACTTAAATAAAGCAGACGGTTTGGTGAGCGGTGCGGCGCACTCTACAGCCGATACGGTTCGACCTGCGCTGCAAATTATAAAAACAAAAGAGGGCGTGAAGAAGACGTCTGGCGTCTTCATCATGGTTCGTGAGGATGAAAAATATGTATTTGCCGATTGCGCCATCAATATTGCGCCGGACAGCAATGATTTAGCGGAAATTGCGGTGGAAAGTGCGAAAACGGCAAATATGTTTGAAATGGAACCTCGGATAGCCATGCTTAGCTTCTCTACAAAGGGCTCAGCGAAGTCTCCAGAAACCCTGAGAGTCTCAGGAGCAGTGGAAGAAGCAAAGCGTCGTGAGCCATCTTTGGTAATTGATGGCGAGTTTCAATTTGATGCAGCATTTGTACCATCTGTGGCGAAAAAGAAAGCACCAGATTCACCACTTCAAGGGGACGCGAACGTGTTTATTTTCCCGAGCCTCGAAGCAGGTAACATCGGCTACAAAATTGCGCAGCGTTTAGGCGGGTTCGAAGCAGTTGGTCCGATCCTTCAAGGGTTAAATAAACCGGTGAACGATCTATCACGCGGCTGTAATGAAGAAGATGTCTATAAATTGGCATTAATTACGGCGGCGCAGGGAATAAAATAGTGTTTTGGGAGCCAGTCCTGGGTGGGGCTGGCTTTTTAAATTGGGGGTTTCTGAGTTTTGGACTATTTTTGGTGGGTTATGGACTTTTTTGAGCGGCATTTGGACTATTTTCAATAGGGTTATGGACCTTTTTGAGACCCATTTGGACTTTTTTAGAGGGGTTTTGTACGATTAGACAATATGTGGAAATCAGCGGCAAACATAGTAACTGTTTAAACTAGTTTCTTTTTGCTAAAATAAGCTTACTATTCATTTTGAGGAGAACAACAATATGGAAGGTTTATTGCGTCAACAAGAATGGCGGATTATTGATCAGTCGAGTACTGGCCGCCATTTTCAAGCATTACAGTCGTTTGGCACCGATGATACCTTATGTGCTTCTGTCGGATCTGGACAGGCTCCAGCGACGGCAAGAACCTGGGTTCATCACAATACCATCGTACTCGGGATACAAGATACCAAACTGCCATTCTTAAAAGAAGGAAGACAGTTTCTTGAAGCACAGGGCTATCAGTCTATTGTCCGAAACTCAGGCGGGTTAGCGGTGGTGCTCGATGAAGGGGTTTTGAATATCTCATTGATCCTCCCTGAAAAAGAAAAAGGGATAGATATAAACCGCGGGTACGATACTATGTGGCAGCTTATTCAAGATATGTTTGCTGAATATAATAAGAATATTGAGGCACGAGAAATCGTCGGCTCCTATTGCCCAGGAAGCTATGATCTTAGTATCGATGGGAAAAAATTCGCTGGCATTTCGCAGCGCCGCCTCAAAAAAGGGGTCGCAGTTCAAATCTATTTATGTGTCAATGGCAGCGGCAGTAAGCGGGCACAGGTAATTAAACAATTTTATGAGATTGCTAAAGGCGACCAGCAGACAAAGTTCACCTATCCAGAGATTGTACCTGAGGTCATGGCCTCCCTATCTGAGCTTTTGGAAACTCCGATTACCATTTCAGATGTCATGCTGCGTCTATTAAACCAATTAAAGAAGAACAGCGGCCATCTTTACGCCGGACCATTAAATGAGCTGGAATTGGACCTCCTTCCCGGCTATTATCAAAGAATAATTGAACGAAATGAAAAACTCGATGAAATGTAAAAGGCCGTAAACCCTTAATGGATTTACGGCCCTTTTTTAAGAGGATATTGTTCTTCTCCCAATAGCTCCGTATAGCTCAAGCGCTGATAGGCAGGCGATTCTAGCTATTCGTTTTACTCAGCGACCTTCTCTAAATTTCCATTACGGTCCATTTTGAATTTTGTCGCAGGTCTTTCTTCTTCTTCAAATAATACAAGCTTACGAGCGCGGTTCATGATTTTCATGAGTGTCTCGTAATCTTCCTGGATGGTTTCGGTATTTTGCTCAAGACCTTCAATTTTTGCAGACATTTCTTCATTCTGCTTACGTAACTCTGCGATTTCGCGCTTTAATCTTTCATTCTCACTTTTTAATGCTTCATTTTGCAGATTGGCATGATTAAAGTTTTGCAAGTAATCAATGACGCTATCAAGCGATAGTCCTGATGCCGTTGGTGCTGCTTGTCTATAAGTCTGTGCTGAAACAGGTGCCTTCACATAGGTTTCAGCGGCAACCTCTGTTGTTAAATCTGGCATCTCATAAGAAGAAGCTTCCATTGGAACTTCCATAGGTGCTGCTAGTGTTTCAAAGTCATCTACAGCTGGGACTGGAGGATTATAAAGTAACTTTTTCTTTCCTCCTTGGTCTTTTCCTAACACTCTTTGTCTTTGTTTACGTTGTTTTTTAGCTAATTGCAATGCTTTTTCATAGCGATGGCGCACAACCGCATTCCATCTGAATCCACAGGCCGCGGATGTCCGATTTAGCTTGTCGCCAACCTCTTCAAAAGCGTTCAGCTGGGTACTTCCTTCACGTACGTGGCGAAGGACGGTTTCAGCTAGCAATAGATCATCTTCATCTGTCCAGGCATCTTGCCTTACTTTCATTCTTTTCAACTCCCTAAATAATAATTTCAATGTACTCGCCAGACGAGTTTTTAAAAGTTCTAGTCTTATCTTGGACAAGTTTTTCAAGCTTTATACCAAAATGTCTGCAAGGATAATAGTTTTTTTAACTAAAAGAGTTAGAAGGATTTCAAAAGAAAAGCAACTTGCAATGGATAGAAAGAAATTGTAAAATACCTAAGGAGTTAAACCGTAAATAAATTGGATAAAATAATCGTATAGATACCCGAAAAGAAAGGGTGGAAGTAATGTCAAATGAATTCCGCGTTTGTGATGATTGTCAGGCCGTGAATCTTAAGACATTAATCCCTCGTTTGAAAGAATTGGATCCTGAAGCTGAAATAAAAATTGGCTGCCAATCTTATTGTGGACCTGGCCGGAAGAAAACATTTGCCTTTATCAATAACCGTCCGGTTGCTGCCCTAACCGAAGAGGAATTAATGGAGAAAGTAAATAAAAAGCTAAAATAATCACCTACGGCTTCGCGATCCTAGGTGATTTTTCTTTTCATGTCTTTGTCGAAAAATCCTGCAGAAAATTGTTGGTAATTGGGATATAATAGAAGAAAGTTTAGAGGAAGAGGGAAAGCAATGCGATATTCGGCGGAAAAACTGAGTGAAGAAAAAGTGTTTAAAGACCCTGTTCATCGCTACGTACACGTACGTGATCGCGTGATTTGGGATTTGGTCGGAACAAAAGAGTTTCAACGCCTGCGCCGTATCAAACAGCTTGGCACCACCTTTTTAACCTTCCATGGCGCTGAGCACAGCCGCTTTAACCATTCTCTCGGAGTATATGAAATTGTCAGACGCATTATTGATGATGTGTTTGCAGGCAGACCGGAATGGAATGACGATGACCGTCTTCTTACTCTGTGCGCCGCTCTTCTCCACGATTTGGGGCATGGTCCATTTTCCCATTCATTTGAAAAAGTATTCGACTTCGACCATGAGGATTTTACACAGAACATTGTCTTAGGAGATACAGAGGTCAATTTTATTTTAAAAAAGGTTAGTCCTGATTTTCCCCAGCAAGTTGCTGAAGTGATTGCGAAAACATCTGCCAAAAAGCTCGTGGTCAGCTTAATTTCCAGTCAAATCGATGCGGATCGGATGGATTACTTGCAGAGGGATGCTTATTTTACTGGTGTAAGCTATGGTCAATTTGATATGGAGAGAATTCTTCGTGTTATGAGGCCAAAGGAAGACCAGGTAGTCATTAAGAAAAGCGGTATGCATGCGGTTGAGGATTATATTATGAGCCGCTATCAGATGTATTGGCAGGTATATTTTCATCCTGTTTCCCGAAGTGCCGAAGTGATTTTGACCAAAATTCTTCACCGCGCCAAGCAGCTTTATGAAAACAATTACTCTTTTAAAAACGATCCGATTCACTTTTATTCTTTCTTTACTGACAAGGTAACGTTAGAAGACTATTTAAAGCTAGATGAATCGATTATTATGTATTACTTTCAAATCTGGCAGGATGAAGACGACCAGATTTTAAGCGACCTTTGCCGGCGTTTTGTGAATCGGAATTTATTTAAATATGCCGAGTTTGATCCTGCGAAGGAGTATAAAAAGCTCGCTGAATTGAATCGTCTTTTTGAAAAAGCAGGAATTGACCCTGAATATTATTTAGTTGTCGATTCTTCCTCAGATTTACCTTATGATTTTTATCGTCCGGGTGAGGAAGAGGAGCGTTTACCCATTCATTTATTAATGAAGAGCGGGGAATTGAAGGAGCTTTCTCGAGAGTCCGAGATTGTGGATGCGATCTCTGGTAAAAGGAGAACCGACCATAAACTGTATTACCCTGGTGATTTCTTAGAGGATGAATCCTCGGAAAAAGAAATAAAAAAACAAATACGTAGCCTATTAGAGATATAACCCTGGAGTAGGAGCTGACGAGCGTTGTTAAAAGATCATGCTAAGCTGATGCAGGCTGTTTTAGTATCCGGAGAAATCATCGGGAGAAAAAAGCTGCAAAAGATGATATATATTGCAAAAAAGGTGTCATTTCCGTTCCATGAACGGTTTCAGTTTCATTTTTATGGCCCATATTCTGAGGAACTAACATTACGAGTGGAAGAGCTTTGCAATATGGGATTCCTCAATGAAATCAAAGAGAAAAAGGGCGGCTACTTTCAATACCGCTATACCCTGACAGACACTGGAAAAGAGTTTTTAAGCTTAAACGAAGTGGAAATGCCATGTTTACAAGATTGCCTAGGGGATATGAACGAGCAGAATGCTAGATTCCTCGAGCTTGTTTCGACTGTTTTATATTTTGATAATCTATCGAAAGAAGAAGTAACCGACAAAGTCTTTACTTTAAAAAGCAGCCAGCGTTATACAGAGGAAGAAATCGACCAAGCCTATGCCTATATTGAGGCATTAAAAGAAAAAGCTAAACTTAATTAGAAAAGCGTCCGTGTTTTTGAAGCAGCCTTCAAAGACACGGACACTTTTTTTGTTTATTTATCGCTTGCTCTTACGCCAGCAACACCGTAATGTTCTTTTCGCATTTCTTCAATAAATACGACAACGGCTTCTTTAGGTGCGCCAGTCGTTTCACTGACAGCATCCGTCACCTTTTCAACAAGTGCTCTTTTCTGGTCATCCGTACGTCCTGGAAGCATTCTTACTGTAACATATGGCATTATGTACTCCTCCTTTATGGCTGTGTAAAGGAAATTTTTTAATTTTGGAACCCTGTTGATTTGTGCGGAAAGCGAAGCGCATGGAGCACAAATCAACAGACTAGTAAACACAGCCTATTTCTGTATCATAGATAGTTTAGCAAACATTTTCATTTTATATCCAGTTTCATGTATACTAAAAGGAAAAAAGAGGAGAAATGGGGAAACCGATTTGGAAAATTTAGAAGGATTTCTTGCTTATTCATTAAGGGAAATTCCCTATGTCGCGATTACATTAATGATTGCCTTCACGTTTCATGAATTTGCCCATGCCTACGTTGCCTATAAGTTCGGAGATCATACAGCACAAAAGCAGGGTCGGTTAACATTGAATCCGCTGAAGCATCTTGATCCATTCGGTACCATCTTAATTTTCATCGCTGGATTTGGCTGGGCAAGACCGGTGCCGGTTAACCGCTTTTTCTTTAAAAAGCCCCGCCTTGCAGGTATATTAGTTTCTGTAGCAGGTCCTCTTAGTAACCTTATCCTGGCGGCAATAGGTTTTTTTACTGCCTT
Organism: Bacillus sp. 7884-1; assembly: GCF_002272245.1. Lineage (GTDB taxonomy): Bacteria > Bacillota > Bacilli > Bacillales > Cytobacillaceae > Neobacillus. The sequence continues at coordinate 15,344 of NZ_NPDD01000041.1, forward strand.
TGGATTAGCACGAACAGGATTAGCTTTAAATCTCCCAGGCATTTTTGAATTTCTAGAAATCTTTAACTGGCTGAATTTAGTTCTGTTTGTATTTAATTTATTACCGTTTCCCCCTTTGGATGGCTATCGGATTCTAGAGGATTTGGCGCCAAACGATATTCGAGCAAAAATGACTCAATTTGAACAATACGGAGTATTAATCTTTCTGATTTTGGTGATTACTCCTCTTGATCGCTACACCATCCAGCCGATTTTCCAATTTATTATCCCTGGAATCTGGGAAGGACTAAATAATTTCTTTTATCAACTATTTTTTTAACATAGGAGGTTACTGGTTTAATGGAAGAAAATAAGAAAAAACCAATTGGCTTTAATATTATTAAACCTGACCCGACGGATGGACATAAGGGCTTTGGCAAGGGAGCCTTGAGCCTTGATAATGTTTCTCCAGTTATTGTCGATGTCGACGCAGGTGATGCGGTCATAGATGTCGGAGCAATGCATGCGCGCAGTGTGGTCGAAAAGGGAATTAAGTTCCTTAAGACGAAGGAAGAGGTTCCGAACGGCAAACCGTACTGGCTGGTGTGGGTGACGGTGGATAGAAAACAAGAGGGCCCTTATTATGCCGGAGCCACCGCCTGCGAAATGACCGTGGACCGTGAAATCCGCCGCGGGTACAAGTCACTCCCTGAGCATGTGAACAGGATGGATAAGTCGTTGAAGCGTCATATTATCGTCGACCATATGGACGATAAATCGAAAAAAATCTTATCCGACTTCCTCCAAAATCACAATCAAGACATGTGGAACAATTCAGCCGAAGAGTTGAAAAAAGGCTTGGCGGTTGAATAAATTTAATTTTTTTACAATAGCATTTTTAAAAAATAAGTAGTAAAATTAAGGAAGTGTTTAAGCACGATATAGCACTAGGACACAGAAAAGCTCCGGAGACAATCTCCGGAGCTTTTCTAATTTAATCCAGCTGCAGCGCCTAGGCGCCCCACTTGAAAATCCTTTTATACCAAGGATCCTTTGTATCCTGTTTCTCTTTCGCTGGTTTATCTTCTTTATGCTCTAAATGATCGGTACAGTATTCAGTTGGCTCTGTGCCAGTAACAAAATAGGTAAAACGGCGGACTGGACAGTCTTTTGAGGCAAGTTTGCCGTTTTCAGGATTGACGTAAACGCCAATGACCCCTTCTTTCGGCGGAGTAAATGCCTTGACCGGCTTCCCTTTTAAGGATTCCTCCATGAAATTTGCCCAAATGTTTTTCGCGTAGCTCTTTTCTGCAGTAAGAGTGATCGGTTTCCCCACATCATGACCGGCCCAAACGGCTGTCACCAGCTGTGGTGTAAAACCAATCATCCAGCTGTCAGTCTCGGTTGAACCAGATTTCCCTGCATAAGGACGTGTGATGTCGTCGATAAGGGAATTCCCTGTAACCTTCGAATAGCCGTTCAGCTTCTTATCGAACATTCCTGCCATCATCTGTGTCATAACATAGGCTTTAGCTGGGTCTAGCACTTTCTTAGCCTCGTGGTTTCTTTCAAAAATAACATTTCCATTATAGTCTTCTACTTTTGTAATCAAAGTAGGTTCTACCTTTTTTCCGCCATTTGCAAAAAGGCTATAGGCATTTGCCATGTCAATGACTCGAACGCCTGAAGTACCTAGCGCGAGTGACGGAACATTGTCCATCTTTGTAGAGATTCCAAACTTTTTAGCAGTATCGATTAAGGTATCTACACCCATAAATAAGTGCGTTTTGACTGCGTAGATATTATCTGAGACAGCCAGGGCTTGCGCAAGGGTTATTTCTCCGTCCGCATACTTGTTATTAAAGTTATGTGGTGAATATTCCGTTCTGCCATCATCAAATTTAAAAGTAGTTTTCTCACTTCTCATCGTTGAGGATGGGGTAAAGCCTTGACTTAATGCCGCGTAATAAAGAATAGGCTTAATGGTGGAGCCAGGTTGTCTAATGGCTTGAACCGCACGATTAAACGGGCTTTCTTCATAATTCCGGCCGCCAACCATCGCTTTGATATGACCGTTTTTGGGATCCATGGCGACGAGACCAACCTGGATTTCCGATTCACTTGCAATCGTATCTTGGATTTGTTTTTCCGCAGCCTGCTGCTGCTTTAAATCAAGAGTGGTATATACTTTTAAACCACCAAGTTCGATTGTCCGTTCATCAAGATTGAGTTGATTTTTTAATGCATTTCTTACAGCATCCTGAAAGTAAGGTGCCGCTTCTACAGTTTTATGTGGATGTTCGCCAACAAACGTAAGCGGAGTTTCCTTTGTCTTTCGGGCTGTTTCTTTTTTAATATAGCCGTTTTCTACCATTGTGTTAAGAATAATTCCTTGGCGTCTTGTAGCGTTTTCCAAGGACTCCAGTGGTGAATAGTGGCTAGGTCCTTTTGGGACACCTGCTAACATGGAGCTTTCAGCCAGGGTTAAGTCAGAAGCGTTTTTTCCATAATAAAATTGGCTGGCCGCTTGGACACCATATGCACCGTTGCCATAATAAATAGTGTTTAAATAGCCTTCCAAGATTTCTTCTTTTGAATAATTCATTTCAATCCGAATCGCATAAAAGGCTTCATGCAATTTCCTTGACCACGTCTTGTCGTGCTCTAGGAATAGATTCCGTGCATATTGCTGGGTAATTGTGCTGGCACCTTGAACCTTCGAGCCAGCTTTAATATCAGCAAGAATGGCACCCAAAATTCGTTTATAGTCAAAGCCATTATGTTCATAAAAATTTTTATCTTCAATGGAGATTGTCGCGTTAATCAAATCGGGCGAGATTTCTTCAAGAGGAACCCAGTATCGCTTTTGACCGCTATTGCTTTCACCGATCAGCGTCCCATCACTGGCAAAGAATAAAGTGGATTGTGGGACTGCAAGCGGCGGCGCCCCAAGAATTTTGGCATAACCAAGAATTCCAAGGAAAACAATCAGCATGCATGCCAAGCCTATCAAACTAATGATAATAAAAGCACGCAAGTATTTTATCGTTCTTCGAAACCCATGATTCGTCATCACTTCCACAGTAATACCCTCCTTCGCCCATTTAATAAAAAATGCCATAGTAACAGTATTGAAACAAAATAGGGGTTTTAAACTAGCAAAAAGAAAATTTTTCTAGAAATTTTGATAGATTATGCTAGACTTTTCTTTATGTTTGTAATTCAATAGTTTGGGTACTATAAAAATGGAATGATTTCATAGTATGAGGCTTGAATAAAATAGAATCTGGAAGGAAGATGAAACATGGCAATTTGGTTTACAGAAAAGCAAACTGAAAACTTCGGTATTACAATGAAGATAAATAAAACTTTACATACGGAACAAACGGAATTTCAAAAGCTTGATATGGTGGAAACAGAAGAATGGGGCAACATGCTTCTACTAGATGACATGGTTATGACCTCTGTTAAAGACGAGTTCGTTTACCACGAAATGGTTGCACACGTTCCTTTATTTACACATCCAAACCCAGAGAACGTTTTAGTTGTCGGCGGCGGCGATGGCGGTGTTATTCGTGAAGTATTGAAGCACCCAAGTGTGAAGAAAGCAACGCTTGTTGATATTGATGGAAAAGTAATTGAGTACTCTAAAAAGTTTTTACCAGAAATCGCAGGTATGCTTGACGATCCGCGCGTTGATGTTCAAGTAGACGACGGCTTCATGCACATCGCAAAAAGCGAAAATGAATATGACGTAATTATGGTTGACTCAACAGAGCCAGTAGGACCAGCAGTGAACCTATTTACAAAAGGTTTCTATGCGGGAATCTCTAAGGCATTAAAAGAAGATGGTATCTTCGTAGCACAGTCTGACAACCCTTGGTTTAAAGCAGATCTTATTCGCAGCGTACAACGCGACGTTAGAGAAATCTTCTCGATTACCCGTTTATACGTAGCGAACATCCCAACATATCCAAGCGGACTATGGGCATTCACCATCGGATCTAAAAAGCACGATCCACTGGAAGTAAGCGAAGACCGCTTCCACGAAATCGAAACCAAATACTACACAAAAGAACTGCACAAAGCAGCATTCGTACTGCCTAAATTTGTTGGGGATTTAGTAAAGTAATATTGGTGACAGGCACCGCTCGTGGACACTGTCCACCTCAGGCGGACAGTTAGAACTGTAAATATGAAAAAATAAGTGAGGTTTGATAGATGCGTTTTGATGAGGCTTATTCTGGTAATGTGTTTATAAAGAGTCATCCGAATTTTGAGGAGAGTCAGGTTGTTCTTTACGGAATGCCGATGGACTGGACCGTTAGCTATCGTCCGGGCTCCCGCTTTGGACCATCTCGAATCCGTGAGGTATCGATTGGACTAGAAGAGTATAGTGCATATCTTGACCGCGAGCTGGAAGAGGTTAAATACTTCGACGCTGGTGATATTCCACTACCATTTGGAAATGCCCAAAAGAGCTTAGATTTGATTGAGGATTTCGTTGATCAAGTGTTAGCAGCTGGTAAATTTCCTTTTGGTATGGGCGGCGAGCACTTGGTGTCTTGGCCGGTGATGAAGGCGGTTTATAAGAAATACCCTGACTTAGCAATCATTCATATGGATGCCCATACGGATCTTAGGGAGAACTATGAGGGTGAACCATTATCCCACTCCACTCCGATTCGCAAAATTGCTGAACATATAGGACCGAAGAATGTCTATTCCTTTGGTATCCGCTCTGGGATGAAGGAAGAATTCCAATGGGCAAAAGAAAACGGCATGCATATTTCTAAATTTGAAGTCCATCAACCGTTAAAAGAGGTACTTCCAGAGCTTGACGGACGTCCGGTTTATGTCACGATTGATATCGATGTCTTGGACCCTGCGCATGCGCCTGGTACAGGTACGGTTGATTGCGGCGGGATTACTTCTAAAGAGCTGCTTGCCTCTATTCATGAAATCGCCCGTTCTGGCGTGAACGTAGTCGGCTGTGACCTTGTTGAAGTTGCACCTATTTACGATCCATCTGAACAAACAGCGAACACCGCCAGCAAATTGATTCGTGAAATGCTGCTTGGCTGGGTGAAATAAAAACATTCTTCGTGCCTGTCCCAATCGCGGGGCAGGCATCTTTTGAATTGTGTCTCAACTATCGTTATAATAGAAAAAGTGCCCTAGTCGGCAAACTAGGAAAAATTCCAAGGACCTGCATATGGTTCATTTTTAAAAAAGGGTGTGCGTTTCGTTTGTCAATCCCTGGATTACCTATGAAAATTAATGTCAAGACGACAATTGACCAGCAAGAGACTTTTGAATTGATGGTATTTGGTACATACTTTGAAAAAGGAAATGCTGCTTACCTCCGATATGAGGAAGCGATGGAAGAGGGAAGTGTTCGGACGATTGTAAAGATGGCCACGAATGACGCCCTGATTTTACGAGGCGGTGCCATAAAAATGCGCCTGCCATTTGAATTGAATCGTAAGCTGAATGGCAGTTATGAAATGCCGTTTGGTCAGTTTACAACAGTGACAAAGGCAAAAAGATTAGACTATTCCTATGAAAATGGTAAAGGTCATTTTGATGTTCTTTATGATTTTTCAATGGAGGGTAGTCCGACAAGTACCTACCAGTTAGAAATAGCTTTTCAGGAGGAGAAGAAATGAACATAGTTGAACAGGTTCAAAGTAGATTAAAAGAGGAAATTCGGGCAGCGGTGTTGAAGGCAAATCTTGCGACGGAAGAACAAATTCCTGATGTTGTCCTAGAAATACCGAAGGAAAAGGCGCACGGTGATTATTCAACAAACATGGCGATGCAGCTTGCACGTGTTGCGAAAAAGGCACCACGGGTAATCGCGGAGGCACTTATCGAGAATTTCGATCGTTCAAAGGCCTCCATTGAAAAAATGGAAATCGCGGGTCCGGGGTTCATCAATTTTTATATGAATAATGCGTATCTAACAGATTTGATTCCAACGGTTCTTGATGCTGGGGAAAAGTATGGCGAAACAAACGTCGGCGGCAAGCAAAAGCTTCAAGTGGAGTTTGTTTCAGCGAATCCAACGGGTGACCTGCACCTTGGACATGCACGTGGTGCGGCTGTCGGCGATTCGCTTTCTAATATTTTAGCAAAAGCAGGCTATGACGTTTCCCGTGAATACTATATTAATGATGCCGGTAATCAGATTAATAATCTTGCCCTATCTGTAGAAGCACGTTATTTTCAGGCGTTAGGCATGGAAAAAGCAATGCCGGAGGATGGCTATCATGGTGCGGATATCATTGGGATTGGCAAGTCGCTAGCTGAAGAGTTTGGCGATAAATTTGTAAACGTGGATGAGCAGGAGCGTTTTGATTTTTTCCGCGAGTACGGCTTGAAATATGAAATGGCGAAATTGCAAAAAGATCTTGAGGATTTCCGTGTTTCGTTTGATGTTTGGTACTCTGAAACTTCCCTTTATAAAAATGGGAAAATCGATGAGGCGTTAAAAGTACTTCGTGAGAACGGCTATATTTATGAGGAAGAGGGAGCTACCTGGCTTCGCTCAACCGATTTTGGAGACGATAAGAACCGCGTGCTCATTAAGCAGGATGGTTCGTATACGTATTTGACGCCGGATATTGCTTACCATAAGGACAAGCTTGACCGCGGCTTTGAAAAGCTCATTAATATTTGGGGGGCGGACCACCACGGTTATATCCCGCGGATGAAAGCGGCGATTCAGTCACTTGGCTATGGTGCAGACGCCCTCGAGGTCGAAATCATCCAGCTGGTACATCTGTACAAAAATGGTGAGAAGATGAAGATGAGTAAGCGTACGGGAAAAGCGGTAACCATGCGTGATTTGGTTGATGAGGTCGGCCTCGATGCGACCCGCTATTTCTTTGCAATGAGAAGTTCGGATACCCATATGGATTTTGACTTGGATTTAGCGGTTTCGGAATCAAATGAAAATCCTGTTTATTACGCTCAATATGCACACGCAAGGATTTGCAGTATTCTTCGCTCTGGCGAGGAGCAAGGGATTACAGTTGATAAGAATGCTGATTTCTCATTAATTGGTGCGGAAAAAGAGATTGAGCTGTTGAAGAAGCTGGGCGAGTTCCCGCAAGCGGTTGGAGAGGCAGCAGTGAAGCGCGTGCCGCACCGCGTTACGAACTATATTATGGAACTGGCTTCAACGTTCCACAGCTTCTACAATGCAGAAAAAGTGCTCGATAGCGAGCAGCCTGAACGCACTAAGGCGCGCCTCGCGTTAATCAAAACCGTACAAATCACACTGCGCAATGCCCTCGCATTGATTGGTGTCTCAGCTCCAGAAAAAATGTAAGCTACGGTGACAGGCACCAAATATTCATCACTGCATATTTATCCGTTTTTTGGAAATAGTATAAAGGTGATTTTGAGATGTAGATGGGAGTGACCTTTATGAATGTGGGAAGAGCGAAGGAGATTGCAGAGTCTTTGGAGATGATTAGTGTTACGTATGAGGGATCGCCTGTGATTATTCAGCATGTAGATGACAACACAAAGATGGCGAGGATTTATTCGAAGGCTGATCCGGAGAATGAACGGGAAGTTCCAGTCTTGAATCTTATTGAAGAGTAAGCATTAAATAGTAGTGCATTTGGAGGTACAAATCCATGGCGGTTTGGTACCTCTTTTTTGTTGAAATATCGATTTACACTGCCACGTCAAATTTTTAGCGGTTCTACTATTTGGTCACCATTTACCCCCATGTAAATAGCTTTTTTTTCGGTGATATTTACGGTATAGGTAATAATTCCTGCGTTAGCTATCTCTTTTAGAAAGTCTAAAAAGGGAAGGGTTATGTTTGCGATTGTTTCTAATGCCTTATTTCGATTAAATTGATTGGAAATTACAAAGTTAACTTGGGGTTCTGTTTTTAATTCTGAGCCTCCGCCTTTGTATGTGGCCTGACCTGTGGCAACATCAATATCATATTGAATAATTCCAATTGCAGCTAACTCCTCCAAAAATTCAGCAAAACTTGTTTTTCCTGTACTTCTTCTTTCGATAATCTCATGTAACGCTTTCACTGTTGGTTGGTTACTCATGAACATTCCTCCATCATATTTTGAAAGCAAACAAATGGCTCGGGTGTAAATCCCGAGCCTTTGTCTGCTAATTTACAGTGCTAGTTAACACGTATGCTTAAACACCTTGTGAGTGCTGGTGATTTGGTAATTTGCTCTCTGGATCGTTATTGCCATGCTTTTTATTTTTTTCCTGCTTCTTTTGGTTTTCGGCTAATTTTTGCACGAATTGGCTAGTGCTTTCCATCGACATTCCCTCCTTGTGTGAATCTGTTGTTACTTTAACCATTCCTCTTTAAAAAAATGCAAGGATTATTTAACCTCAATGGCTGCCCCGCTGACTCGTTTATATCCCCGAAGCTTGCTAATATCCTCGACTAATTTCAACGTTGCCTGGTCCTTTGCCTTAGCTTCAATCATGAAATCAACATCCTGTCCGATTTCTTTCAGCATTTTTAACAATGGCATGATAAATTCTAGGTCTACGTAATCGGCATGTGAACGGAATTCCTTTTCAGCCTTGGGCGAGGAAATGTGAATTTTTGGTACAAGATCAACATGATCCCAGGTTTGAAAAATCCTTGGCAGCAGCTCCCCTAGCAGTGTTTCACAAAGGTTGGCCATATGATGATGATAGTCAAATACAAATGGCACTTTTTCTTTTTCACAGGCTAGTAAGGTTTCCTCTGCATTATAGGTTTTATCATCATTTTCTAAGGTCATGGCGCGTTTAATATGCGGCGGCAGCTTTTTTAGATTTTCATGGAAACGGACAATGGTTTCCACCTTATCACCATAGGCACCACCAATATGAATATTCATCATCCCCCTGTCCTCAACTCCCATCGCTTCAAACATCCGATAATGGTATTTCATATCTATGACAGCATTATCAGTTATCTTAGCCTGTGGAGAAGTAAATAACGTGAATTGATTAGGATGAAAGCTAACGCGTATATCATGCTTTTTGATGACATCACCAAGCTCCTTCCATTCCGACTGAAAGGGTGTTACAAAGTCCCACAATATTTCTGGATGGGTGGCTAATGGAACCAATGAACTTGAAAACCGGTATAACTCAATTTCATGAGCAAGATTGTAATAAAGCATTCGTAACGTATGATGGAGATTCAGCTTCGTGAGCTCCAGTAATTTCTCCCTGCGATCCTGTTCAGATAGCTGCTGATAACGTGTAAATGTTAGTGTCTTCGATGGAGAAGCATCCCACAAGGTGATAGCCGTTGAAACATAGCCGAAACGGATCTTCATCGCATATCTCCTTACTATAAAAAGAATGAAAGAGCCACGGCAATGCCTTCCTTAATGGACCTGAAAAAGTTTGGTTTATTGAGGTCTTCCAGCTTTAATGGTTTTGAATCAAGAATATCTTTATGGAGGACATCCCTAAAACGATCTACAAAGGCAGGGTCATAAAAGTAACAGTTAATTTCTTTGTTTAAAAATAAACTTCGTTTATCAAAATTAGCGGTACCGATATCACATAGATTGTCGTCAATCATGATTGATTTTGCATGATAAAAACCATTCATATACTGAAAAACCTGTGCTCCTTCTTTCAACATCAAACGTAAATACCGGTATGAAGCCTCCTGTACAAGCATATGATCAGTGATATATGGAACGACGATGGTAATCTTAATGCCGCGCTTTGCAGCGCGAATGAGTTCATTAATGAGCTTTTTGCTTGGAATAAAATAAGGTGAGCCAATGCTAATGGCCTTTTTTGCGTTTTGAATTAATTGGAGATACTTATCTTCGAGAAAGCCTATCTCTGTCGGTACAAGTTGATGAGCTATTGTCCCTTTTGGCTGCTCAGGAGTATAAAAAGGATCAACTGTCGCTTTTTCAGAGGAGTATTCATTCCAATCAATAAAAAACTCACGTTGTAAAAACGGCACACTTTCCCCAGTAATTTTCAAATGATAGTCACGCCAAGGACTGAGCTTTGGATCCTCGTCAATATATTCCTTTCCAACATTAAAGCCGCCCAGATAACCAATTTTCCCATCAATAATGGATATCTTGCGGTGGTTTCGCACCTGCGAGGAATAAAAGAGAAATGGAAGCCGTATACGGTTGCTAAAGGCAAATTGAACACCGGCAGCACGCAATTCATTAATAGCAGGCTTTTTCACTCTATGACTGCCAATCCGGTCGACCAACAGTCTGACTTCAATTCCTTCCTTTGCTTTTGCCTTTAAAATATCAAAAAACTGCTGGCTAAATTGGTCATCCCTCACGATATAAAAAAGGATATGAATATGGCTGGCGGCATTTTTTAATTCATGAAAGTAATCTGCAAACAGCTCTTTTCCATGTGGGAAAATATCAAAGTTTCCAAACAGAATCGGTGTTTCTCGTTTTTGAAAAAGAGTTAGATGCTTTTTTCTGCCAAAGGTAAAATCAAGGTAAAACCATACAATGATAAGAAGTATAAGAGCGATGACTATGGATGGTAAATTCATTCCGTATCGTTCCTCCAATCATTTTTTTAGGTTTGCCAAACAGGGGCTATAGTATGAGTTTGATAAAAGGTAAATAATTTTTTCAGAAAACCATTTGACTGAATGCTCATTCATTATATAATGGTGTTAATAGTATTCAGAAAATTGGTTTGTTTTAAAATTTTCTAGTAAGAGTAAACAATAGAAAACAAGGGGGCATATTGAATGAATGGGCTTTTATGGGTAAACCTCATTGCATTCCTGGCTGTAACCGCTTACGCGATCAGTCTATTCGTTTACGTAGTGAAAACGAGGATTGATTTCATTAAGCTTGGGAAAAAAGTCGAGTTTGACAACAATGTCAAAGAACGAATGCAAAAAATCTGGGTTAATGTTTTTGGTCAAAAGAAGCTATTAAAAGATAAAAAAAGTGGTATCATGCACGTCATGTTCTTTTATGGCTTCCTTCTTGTCCAATTTGGTGCGATTGATTTTATTTGGAAGGGACTAGTTCCGGGTTCTCATTTACCACTTGGACCGCTTTATGCTGGATTTACCTTTTTTCAAGAAATTGTAACATTAGTGATTCTCGTTGCTGTCATTTGGGCATTTTACCGACGATATGTTGAAAAACTTGTCCGCCTGAAACGAAATTTTAAATCTGGTCTTGTGTTAATTTTTATCGGTGGTTTAATGCTGTCCGTTCTAGTAGGAAACGGAATGGGCATTATATGGCACGGTCATGAAGCCACTTGGACAGAGCCAATTGCATCGTTAATTGCGCTTATTTTTTCAGGAATTGGTGAAACCGCTTCAATTGTCATTTTTTATGCGGCATGGTGGCTGCACTTATTGTTCTTATTAACTTTCTTAGTGTATGTTCCACAATCCAAACACGCACACTTAATTGCCGGACCGGCAAACGTATATTTTAACCGTTTAGAAAAACCAGGTAAGTTGAAGAAGGTCGATTTTGAGGACGAGTCACAAGAATCCTTTGGTGTTGGAAAGATTGAGGACTTTACGCAGCACCAAATGATCGATTTTTATGCCTGCGTGGAATGTGGACGCTGTACCAATATGTGTCCAGCAACAGGTACGGGAAAAATGCTGTCACCAATGGACTTAATTGTAAAAATGCGTGATCATCTCACGAATCATGGTGCGGCCGTTACATCCAAGCAGCCTTGGGTGCCGACCTTTGCGTTTGGCAACACAACAGGTAACCAAATCGCACTTGCAGCAAGCGGTCAAGGTGCCCAAGAAACTGCTGCCACACTTGCTTACAATCCAAGCTTGATTGGCGACGTAATTACCGAAGAGGAAATCTGGGCTTGTACCACCTGCCGAAACTGTGAGGACCAATGTCCAGTAATGAACGAGCATGTGGATAAAATTATCGACCTTCGCCGTTATCTTGTTTTAACAGAAGGAAAGCTTGACGCAGATGCTCAGCGCGCGATGACGAACATTGAACGACAAGGCAATCCGTGGGGCTTAAACAGAAAAGAGCGCGAAACATGGCGTGAAGTTCGCGAGGATGTTGAAATCCCAACGGTAAAAGAAATGAACAAAAAAGGCGAAGAATTCGAATACTTATTCTGGGTTGGTTCCATGGGATCCTACGATAACCGCAGCCAGAAGATTGCCTTATCGTTTGCTAAGCTTTTGAATGAAGCTGGTGTGAAGTTCGCGATTCTTGGCAACAAAGAGAAAAACTCTGGTGATACACCGCGCCGACTCGGCAATGAGTTCTTGTTCCAAGAGCTTGCTACGAAAAATATCGAGGAATTCGAAAAGGCTGAGGTTAAGAAGATTGTTACGATTGACCCGCATGCCTACAATATTTTCAAAAATGAATACCCTGACTTCGGTTTAGAGGCTGAGGTTTATCACCATACAGAAATTCTTTATGAGCTCGTTCGTGACGGAAAACTTGTACCGAAACATGCAGTCAATGAAAAAATAACCTTCCATGATTCTTGTTATCTAGGCCGTTACAATGATGTCTACGATCCACCAAGGGAGATTTTGAAATCAATCCCTGGTGTACAGCTTGTGGAAATGGAAAGAAACAGAGAAACGGGAATGTGCTGTGGGGCAGGCGGCGGCTTGATGTGGATGGAGGAAGAAACCGGACACCGCATTAACGTGGCTAGAACCGAGCAAGCGATTGCAGTCAATCCTTCCATCATCAGTTCCGGATGTCCGTACTGCTTAACGATGTTATCAGATGGAACCAAGGCAAAAGAAGTAGAAGAAAAGATTGCAACCTATGATGTGGCAGAGCTTTTAGAAAAAGCAGTCTGTGGGGAAGTAGCATAGAAAAGCAGATTGACGGAGCCGGACAGTATTAGAAGGTAGAGGCAGAAGTTGATTTAAGGATTACCTGAATTCATAAAATCTTAAGAATTTTGTGTAAAACATTTCAACTTTTGCCTTTTTTTATGTAAAATAGATAGTGGGTAGGAAAACGCTTTCAAATGTTGGGAATTTTTTTTGCTTCTATATCGAGCGAGCGTTCAGTCGGTAATGATTTAAAGCGATAAAAAGGGAGTGTTTTGGATGGGAAGAACAGTTATTTTAAGTGGAGTTAGAACACCATTTGGAAAATTTGGCGGAGCACTTAGCAGCTTAACTGCGGCACAGCTCGGAGGAATAGCCGTGAAAGAGGCGATTGCACGAGCAGAGGTTAAGGGCGAAGACGTGCAGGAGGTTATTTTAGGTACGGTTTTACAAGGCGGCCAGGGGCAAATTCCTTCACGTCAAGCAGCAAGAGAGGCTGGACTTCCTTGGGAAGTAAAAACAGAAACCATCAATAAAGTATGTGCATCCGGTATGCGCAGTGTCACGCTAGGGGATCAAATTATCCGTGCGGGCGACGAAGATTTGATTGTATCAGGCGGCATGGAATCGATGAGCAATGCACCATATATTTTACCAAAAGCACGCTGGGGACTAAAAATGGGCGATTCGTCCGTAAAGGACTTAATGATTCATGACGGCTTAAGCTGCAGTTTCACCGGCGTTCATATGGGAACATACGGGAATTCTACTGCAAAAGAAATGGAGATCAGCCGAGAAGCCCAAGATGAGTGGGCATATAGAAGTCACCAAAGAGCGATTGCCGCAATAGAAGGCGGTATTTTTGCAGAAGAAATCGTGCCTGTCACCGTACCGCAGCGTAAAGGTGCACCGGTTGTCGTCGAGCATGATGAATCACCACGAAAAGACACCTCAATCGAAAGACTTTCTAAATTAGCACCTGTTTTTAATTCGGATGGAACGATCACGGCAGGGAACGCGCCTGGAATCAATGACGGTGCAGCAGCCCTCGTTCTGATGAGTGAAGAAAGAGCGTTACGTGAAGGCAGAAAGCCGGAAGCAATTATCTTAGGACACGCAGCGATTGCCCTTGAAGCAAAGGATTTTCCACAAACACCAGGAGTCGTCATCAATAACTTATTAAAAAAGACCGGTAAAAACGTAGAAGACATCGACCTATTCGAAATCAATGAAGCCTTTGCTGCTGTTGCTTTAGCGAGCGGAAAAATTGCCGGCCTTGACCCGGAAAAGCTCAATGTCAATGGCGGTGCGGTCGCCCTTGGTCATCCAATCGGCGCGAGCGGTGCCCGTATTATTATCACCTTAATGCACGAGTTAAAGCGCAGGGGTGGCGGAATTGGGATTGCCGCGATTTGCAGCGGCGGAGGACAGGGCGATGCGGTTATGATTGAGGTTCCTAGAGCTTAAGCGATTTCCGGTTTCCATATATTGTCTAAACGTCCAAAAGGGTTTGGAAAAAGTCCATAACCACAAGAAAAAAGTCCAAAAGGGCATATAAATGGTCCAAAACACACTGAAAAAAGTCTAAAAGACGCTGAAAAAAGTTCAAAACAAAAAATATATCGAAATAACTAACTAAAAAAAGGGGCTTGAATGCATTTCAAGCCCAAATTGGAGGGGAAATAATGAAGGTTGAAAAAATTATGGTTATTGGAGCCGGTCAAATGGGCTCTGGGATTGCTCAGGTTTGTGCACAGGCTGGCTACACGGTGTATCTTAACGATTTAAAGCCAGATTTTGTGGAACGCGGTTTGAGTGTTATCGGCAAAAATTTGTCTCGTCATGTGGATAAAGGACGAATGACAGAAGAGCAAAAACAAGAAGTATTAAACAAAATTATCGCTTCTTCTGACCTGCAGGATGCCCGTGGTGTCGACCTCGTCATTGAGGCAGCGGTTGAAAATATGGAAATTAAAACAAAAATCTTCGCGCAGTTGGATGAAATTGCCCCGGCACATGCGATTTTGGCGAGCAATACATCATCTCTGCCGATTACAGAAATTGCAGCTGCCACGAAACGTCCGGAAAAGGTAATTGGGATGCACTTTATGAACCCGGTGCCTGTAATGAAGCTCGTGGAAATCATCCGTGGTTTGGCAACGGCAGATGAAGTCTACCAAGTGATTGAGGATATGACCAAGACGCTCAGCAAGGTTCCGGTTGAGGTAAATGACTTCCCTGGATTTGTGGCGAATCGAATTCTGATGCCGATGATCAATGAAGCCATTTATACACTGTATGAAGGTGTGGCGACCAAGGAAGCAATTGACGATGTCATGAAGCTTGGGATGAACCACCCGATGGGTCCGTTGACGCTGGCTGATTTTATCGGGCTCGATACGTGTCTTTATATAATGGAAACCCTACATGAAGGCTTTGGTGATACAAAATACCGTCCATGCCCGCTGCTGCGTAAGTATGTTAAAGCTGGCTGGGTTGGGAAAAAATCAGGTCGAGGCTTCTACACATACGAATAGTCTGGAGATGAAACTATGAATCTAAGATTTTCAGAAGAGCAGGAAATGATGCGGAAAATGGTGCGCGATTTTGCCGAAAACGAAATTGCACCGTTTATAGAGCGGATGGAGAAGGGCGAATTTCCTCGGGAGATACTCCGGAAAATGGGTGAACTTGGCCTGATGGGAATTCCGGTTCCGGAAAAATACGGCGGTGCCGAGATGGATTTTGTCTCTTACATCATCGCCATCAACGAGATTTCACGAGTAAGTGCTACAGTGGGCGTGATTCTCTCTGTTCATACGTCCGTCGGAACGAACCCAATCTTATATTTCGGTTCGGAGGAGCAAAAGAAGAGGTTTTTACCAAAACTGGCATCAGGTGAGTATTTGGCGGCCTTTTGCTTAACGGAGGCAGGCTCAGGTTCGGATGCAAAAAACATGAAATCCCGGGCGGTAAAAAAGGATGACCATTATGTCATCAACGGCTCGAAAATGTTTATCACCAACGGCGGGGAAGCAGATGTTTATATCGTATTTGCATCAACCAATCCTGAATTGGGCAGCAACGGAATCTCCGCGTTTATTGTGGAAAAAAACTCACCAGGCCTAGTAATTGGCAAGGATGAACATAAAATGGGACTTCATGGCTCTCGTACGGTACAGCTTACCTTTGAAAACATGATTGTACCAGCTGAAAACCTTTTGGGTGAGGAAGGCGAAGGCTTTAAAATTGCGATGTCGAACCTGGATGTTGGGCGAATCGGCATTGCTGCACAAGCGCTTGGGATTGCGGAGGCGGCATTAGAAGCAGCAGTGGGGTATGCAAAGGAACGTCAACAGTTTGGCAAACCGATTGCTGCTCAGCAGGGAATTGGGTTCAAATTGGCGGATATGGCGACAAATGTGGAAGCTGCTAGACTATTACTCTATCGGGCAGCGGATTTGCGCGCACAGGGTATGAAGTGCGGGTTGGAAGCTTCAATTGCTAAGTTATTTGCGTCAAAAACGGCTGTAGAAAATGCTATTGAAGCGATTCAAGTGTTTGGCGGCTATGGCTATACAGAGGACTACCCAGTCGAGCGCTATTTCCGTGATGCCAAAGTGACCGAGATTTACGAGGGAACCAGCGAGATTCAACGGATTGTGATTAGTAAATATCTATAATTTGTAGATATATTCCGTAAGTTTGTAGATATATAAGAGATTTGTGTAGATAACGAACTGGAATGTGTAGATATCTGTGGGATTTGTGTAGATATCGGCCAGAATTGTGTATATATTCAGGCCAATTTTAGAAGGTGTACGGTTTATTGTAGAAGCTGTATGGTTTTTTGTAAAAGCAGTACGGTTATTTGTAAGAACTGTATGGTTTTTCGAAACAACGGTGCGATTATTAGAGAACTTACCTTGAGGAGGACGTATATAATGAACTTTCGCTTATCTGAAGAACATGAAATGATTCGAAAAATGGTTCGAGATTTTGCTAGAAATGAGGTTGCTCCAACAGCGGCTGAGCGTGACGAGGAGGAGCGTTTTGATCGTGAGATTTTTGACAAAATGGCGGAGCTTGGTTTAACGGGAATTCCGTGGCCGGAGGAGTACGGCGGAATTGGAAGCGATTACCTTGCGTACTGTATTGCGGTCGAAGAGCTATCAAGAGTTTGCGCATCAACGGGTGTAACGTTATCGGCACACACTTCATTAGCAGGCTGGCCGATCTACAAATTCGGTTCCGAGGAGCAAAAGCAACAATATCTTCGTCCAATGGCAGAAGGTAAAAAAATCGGCGCCTACGGCTTAACGGAGCCAGGAAGCGGTTCGGATGCAGGCGGGATGAGAACGACAGCAAGACGTGAAGGAGATCATTACGTCCTTAATGGTTCAAAAATTTTCATCACCAATGGCGGAATAGCGGATATCTACGTGGTTTTCGCGTTAACAGATCCATCTAGCAAACAAAAAGGAACGACTGCATTCATCGTAGAAAGTGACTTCCCAGGCTTCTCGGTTGGTAAAAAGGAAAAGAAACTCGGGATTCGTTCGTCACCAACAACGGAAATTATTTTTGAAGAATGCCGGCTGCCTGTCGCCAACGTACTTGGTGAAGAAGGCGAGGGCTTTAAAATTGCGATGATGACGCTTGATGGCGGCCGTAACGGTATCGCAGCACAGGCCGTTGGAATTGCGCAGGGTGCACTTGACGCTGCGGTGGATTATGCAAAAGAACGTCAGCAGTTTGGCAAGCCAATTGCAGCTAACCAAGGAATCGGCTTTAAGCTTGCGGATATGGCAACAAACATTGAAGCAGCAAGACTATTAACCTATCAAGCTGCATGGCTGGAGTCGCAGGGTCTGCCGTACGGCAAGGAATCGGCAATGTCTAAACTATTCGCTGGTGACACCGCGATGAAGGTAACAACGGAGGCTGTTCAGGTGTTTGGAGGATACGGTTATACAAAGGATTATCCAGTAGAGAGATATATGCGCGATGCAAAAATCACGCAAATCTATGAAGGAACACAAGAAATTCAGCGCCTTGTTATTTCTAGGATGATAACTAAGTAACCATTTAATGAATAAAGGCGGTAAAAAGGGATGAAAAAGCGTGAAGTGCAAGCTTCAGTGAAAGATGAACGCCTTGTACAAAGAAGACGGGATCAGATGATCAAAGGGGCCGTTTCACTTTTTAAAGAAAAAGGGTTTCACCGGACGACGACAAGGGAAATTGCGAAGGCTGCAGGCTTTAGCATTGGGACGTTATATGAATATATTCGTTCGAAGGAAGACGTCCTTTACCTCGTTTGTGATAGCATATATGACCATGTGAGCGAGCGGCTTCAAGAGGACCTTGAAGATAAGCAGGGCACACTGGAAAGCCTAAAGCATGGGATTGCCAATTATTTTCGCGTTATTGATGAAATGCAGGAGGAAATCTTGGTCATGTATCAAGAGGCGAAGTCGCTTACCAAGGATGCCCTTCCGTATGTGTTGAAAAAGGAAATTGAGATGGCGGCGATGTTTGAAAAACTCATCGCGCTGTGTGTGGAAAATGGGGAATTGAACTTAACTGAAAATCAGGTGAAAATTCTTTCGCACACGATTATTGTCGAAGGACAAATGTGGAGCTTCCGCCGCTGGACTTTGCAAAAATTATTTACATTAGAAGAATATATTGAATTGCAAACGGAGTATTTATTTTCGGGAATCAACGGACTTAGTCAGGCCCAGAAAAAAGGAACGATAACGAAATAAATTTTTTGAAAAACAAGGGGGAGACATATGAGTACGACGGAAGTTTATCAACCGAAGCACCATATTCGTTTTGTAACGGCGTCGAGTTTGTTTGATGGACATGATGCTTCGATTAACATTATGCGGAGAATTCTGCAAGCGAGCGGAGCAGAGGTCATCCATCTTGGTCATAACCGTTCGGTCGAAGAGGTTGTCAATGCGGCGATTCATGAGGACGCACAGGGGATTGCGATTTCTTCTTATCAAGGCGGTCATGTGGAATACTTTAAGTATATGTACGACTTGCTGAAGGAAAAAGGGGCGCCGAACATCCGCATTTATGGCGGCGGAGGCGGTGTTATTATCCCGCGCGAGATTAAGGAACTGCATGATTATGGGATTGCCTGGATTTTCTCGCCGGAGGATGGCCGGAAACTAGGGCTTCAAGGAATGATTAACCGTATGCTGGAGGAGTGTGACTTCCCAACCGTTAGTGCTGATCATTCGGAACATATTGAAAAGTTGCCAACGGGTGATGTGAATGCAATTTCGAAACTAATAACCCTAGCTGAGCTTCATGTTGATAGCAACCGGGAAGCGGCAGCTGCTGCGGAAAGTCTGCTTGAAAAAGTAAAATCGCTAACGAAAGAGATTCCTGTTGTTGGAATCACTGGTACGGGCGGTGCTGGTAAAAGTTCACTAACCGATGAATTGATTCGCCGTTTTATCAATGAACTTCCTGATAAAAAAGTGGCGATTCTATCTGTTGACCCGACGAAGCAAAAAACAGGCGGCGCTCTTTTAGGCGACCGAATTCGGATGAATGCGATTTTCAATCCAAATGTTTATATGCGCAGCTTAGCGACACGTTCTTCAAAAACTGAGCTTTCACTTGCCATTAAAGATGCTGTATCGGTTGTAAAGGCGGCTGGATTTGACCTTGTGATTGTAGAAACGAGCGGAATTGGCCAGGGTGATGCCGAGATTACCGAGATCTGTGATGTTTCCCTTTATGTCATGACCAGTGAATTCGGTGCACCTACGCAGCTTGAAAAGATTGATATGATTGACTTTGCTGACTTAATTGTCATTAATAAATTTGAGCGTAAGGGCTCTGAGGATGCCTTGCGTCAGGTGCAAAAGCAATACCAGCGCAGCCATATGCTGTTTGAAAAAGATACAAGCGAAATGCCGGTATACGGTACGATTGCCAGCCAATTTAATGATCTTGGCACCAATGCTTTATTTGCAGCATTAGTTGAAAAAATAAATGAAAAGATGGGCACAGATTGGATTACTTCTTTTAATAAATCTGCGTTAGTAGAAAAGCAAAATGTGATTATCCCAACTGACCGCCGTTATTATCTCCGGGAAATATCGGAGACAGTCCGCCGCTATCATCAAAAAGCTGAAGAACAGGCAAATATTGCCCGGAAATTATTCCAACTTGAAGGGGCGATTGCAGCGGTCAAGGAGACAGAGGGCAATGCTGAAGTCCTTATTTCCTTAGAAGCCATTAAGCAAGCAACGGAAGAGAAATTAACGCCAGAGTCGAAAAAAATACTGAATGGCTGGGAGAAAACAAAGGCTGCTTACCAGGCGGATAAATTTGTAACGAGAATTCGTGACAAAGAAATCATTACCATTTTAAAAACAAAAAGCCTTTCCGGCATTGACATTCCAAAGGTGGTTTTACCAAGATATAAAGATTATGGTGAAATTCTCCGCTGGGTGTATCGCGAGAATGTACCAGGTTCTTATCCGTTTACAGCTGGAGTGTTTCCGTTCAAACGAGAAGGGGAAGATCCGAAACGTCAGTTTGCTGGCGAAGGTACACCGGAGAGAACGAATCGCCGTTTCCACTATTTATCCAAGGATGATGATGCAAAACGCTTAAGTACCGCATTTGACTCGGTCACATTGTATGGCGAGGATCCGGATCACCGTCCAGACATTTTTGGGAAGATTGGCGAAAGCGGAGTCAATGTGTGTACACTAGATGATATGAAAAAGCTTTACGACGGATTTGACCTTTGTCACCCATCTACATCGGTGTCGATGACGATTAATGGTCCTGCTCCAATTATCCTAGCGATGTTCATGAATACGGCAATTGACCAGCAGGTGAAGAAAAAAGAAGCAGAGCTTGGGCGTGTGTTAACGGTTGAGGAATTTGCACAGGTGAAGGCGTATACGCTAAAGTCTGTCCGCGGTACCGTGCAAGCGGATATTCTAAAAGAAGACCAGGGTCAAAATACGTGTATTTTTTCAACAGAGTTTGCCTTACGAATGATGGGCGATATTCAACAGTATTTCATTGAGAAACAGGTGCGTAACTATTATTCTGTTTCGATTTCTGGTTATCATATTGCAGAGGCGGGTGCGAATCCGATTTCGCAGCTGGCATTTACACTATCGAACGGATTTACGTATGTGGAGTATTATTTAAGCCGCGGGATGAACATCGATGACTTTGCACCAAACTTATCGTTCTTCTTCTCTAATGGCTTGGATCCTGAATATACGGTAATTGGCCGGGTGGCCCGCCGGATTTGGGCAA
The DNA here is from genome assembly GCF_002272245.1 of Bacillus sp. 7884-1. GTDB lineage: Bacteria > Bacillota > Bacilli > Bacillales > Cytobacillaceae > Neobacillus. The sequence goes on from NZ_NPDD01000041.1 coordinate 36,447, forward strand.
GTGTGATGCGTGATAAATACGGTGCGAGTGAACGCAGCCAAAAGCTGAAGTACCATGTTCAAACCTCAGGCCGCTCGCTGCATGCACAGGAAATTGACTTTAATGATATTCGCACCACTTTACAGGCATTGATGGCTTTGCAGGACAACTGTAATTCGCTTCATACCAATGCATATGACGAAGCGATTACGACTCCGACAGAAGAATCGGTACGCCGTGCGATGGCGATCCAGATGATTATCACAAAAGAACATGGATTAGCGAAAAATGAAAATCCACTTCAAGGTTCTTTTGTTGTGGAGGAACTGACGGACCTTGTTGAGGAAGCGGTTCTTCAAGAATTTGAACGCTTAAATGACCGCGGCGGTGTTCTTGGTTCAATGGAAACCCAGTATCAACGCGGAAAAATTCAAGATGAATCCATGTACTATGAAATGAAAAAGCATACAGGCGAGCTGCCAATTATCGGAGTGAATACCTATTTAAATCCGAATCCACCTTCTGCGGAAGACATCGACAGCATGGAGCTGGCAAGAGCGTCTTATGAGGAAAAGGAATTGCAAATAACCAATTTACGCGCCTTCCAACAGGCACATGTCGCCGAAACCGGAAAAGCATTAGAAAAGTTGAAAGCAGCAGCAGTCAACAACGAAAATATCTTTGCACAATTAATGGAAACCGTAAGAGTAGCCAGCCTCGGACAAATTACAAAGGCACTATATGAAGTTGGCGGGCAGTATAGAAGAAATATGTAAATAATATATTTTAACAATGGCTTATCAAAATTATAAGCCATTGTTTTTTATGTTAGCTAATAATAAATAGTATTAGATATTGGCACCCTGTTGATTGGAACGGAAGGCACGAAGA